>JADJNZ010000005.1:0-300000 GCA_016714015.1 Gemmatimonadota bacterium | reverse complement strand
GCGCGTACAGCGCGTCGAGGACCGCCTGATGCCCCCAGCTCGGCGAGGGCGTCACGAACAACTCGCCGTCGAGCACCTCGTGGCGATTGCCGTCGTCCGGCAGCGCGAGCGCGCGCTCGACCGTCCAGTCGGGATCGGGGACGTGCACAGGCATGGCCATACGGTACGCTCGGCTCGGCGGGGAACGCAACGGGACATGCGCCGATGATGGGGGTCGCGTCGCGATCCCCATCATCGGATCCCCGCGCTCAGTTCCCCAGCTTCGCCCGGAAGAAGGCGATGGTCCGCGGCCAGGCCGCCGTCGCCGCCGCGAGATTCGCCTCCGAGCCCTCCTGCCCGCGCAGGAAGCCGTGTCCGGCGCCGTCGAAGATCTGGTACTCGTACGACTTGCCGAGCCGCTTCATCGTCGAGTCGGTGGCGGGGATGGTCGCGTTGATGCGCGCGTCGCTGCCACCGTAGAGGCCGAGCACCGGCGCCTTGATGTTCGCCATCTGTTCCGGCGTCGGCGGCGAGCCGTAGTACACGACCGAGGCCGCAAGACCGGGCGCGTGCGTGGCGTGCAGGAAGGAGCGGGCGCCGCCCCAGCAGAAGCCGACGATCCCGTACTTCGGGAGCGCGGCAGGCAAGCCCATGCCATATCGCGCCACGGCGTCGATGATCGCGTTCGCCATCTCGGGCGTGACCTTGCCGATCGCGGCGCGCCCCGCGTCCTGCGTCGGGTCTGCGGTGAGGTCCCCGGTGCGGAACATCGTCGTGAGATCGGGCGCGATGCCGATGAAGCCGTCGGCCGCGAGCTGGTCGGCGACGTTGCGCGTCCAGGTGTTGATGCCGGTGTTCTCGTGGATCGCGACCACGACCGGTGCCTTGGTCGAGCGTTCCGGGTAGACGACCCACGCCATCACGCTGTCGGTCGCGTTCACCTTGATGGCGACCCACTCGGCGTGGCGCGGCGAGGACTGGAGCCGTGCGGCGGCCGTGGTGGCGCCGGCGGGGATGTTGGGCTGCTGCTGGAAGCCCTCCATGGGTGCCATCGCCGACATGTCGTGGTCGGCGTGCTCGCTCGCGGCGGCGGGCTGGACCCGGCCGGCGGCAAAGCCGACGCCGGCCGCGGCGATCACGCCGGCGGTGATCAGGAAGGTGCGCATCGGTCCCTCGAGTGGTTGGATGGAAGACGTGCCAAGTTGTCCTCGCGAACAGGGTGCCGCCAGAGCGTCAGCATCGCCCGCACGGCCCGCCGGCGCGATATTCCCGCATCCCACCCCGTCCGCCCGCCCCCGGAGCTCGATGTCCTCGCACCACTCGCGCGCGCGCGCCCGCGCGCTCCGCCTGCTCGTCCTCATCGCCTTCCCCGCCATCACGCGGGCGCAGACCCCCGCTGCGCGGGGCGACGACCCGCCGGCGCCAGTCGCACCGGCGGTGATCGCTCGCGACACCGCCGGGCGCGCCACCGTCCGTGCCATCAAGCTCCCCGCTCCGCTCACGCTCGATGGCGTCCTCGACGAGGCCGTCTACACCAGCGAGCTCCCCTTCGACGGCCTCATCCAGGTCGTCCCCGCGTACGGCGCGCCGGCGAGCGAACGTAGCGACATCTGGGTCATGTACGACACGGAGCACATGTACGTGACCTGCCGCTGCTGGGATGCGGCGCCCCCCGAGCAATGGGTGGTGAACGAGCTTCGCCGCGACACGGGCGGCCTGCGCAACAACGAGCACTTCGGCGTGCTCTTCGACACCTTCCACGACCGGCGCAGCGGCTTCGCGTTCTACACCAACCCGCTCGGTGCGCGTGCCGACTACTCGATCATCGACGAAGGCGGGTCCAACACGGACTGGAATCCGGTCTGGACCTCGCGGACGGGACGCTTCGAGGGCGGTTGGATCGTGGAGATGGCGATCCCGCTCAAGTCGCTGCGCTTCCGGGCCGGGCGCGACCAGCAGTGGGGGATCCAGATCCGTCGCTCCATCCGGCACAAGAACGAATGGACGTACCTCACGCGGGTGCCGCAGATCCTCGCGGGACCCCAAGCCCTCAACCGCGTCTCGGCGGGCGGCACGCTCGTCGGGCTCGACCTGCCCGAGGCCGGGAAGAACCTCGAGCTCAAGCCGTACGCCCTCGCGCGCGTCGCCACCGACCGCGTGCGCACGCCGGCGGAGAACGACGTCCTCAGCACCGCCGTCGGCGGTGACCTCAAGTACGGCCTCACCCCCAACCTCACCGCCGACCTCACCGTCAACACCGACTTCGCCCAGGTCGAGATCGACGAACAGCAGGTGAACCTCACGCGCTTCAGCCTCTTCTTCCCGGAGAAGCGCGAGTTCTTCCTCGAGGGGCGCGGGATCTTCGACTTCGCGCGCGGTGGAACGGGGGCGACGGGGAGCACCGCCTCCTCCGACGTGCCCACGATGTTCTACACGCGGCGCATCGGCCTCAACAACGGCGGCGTGATCCCCATCGACGTGGGCGGCCGCCTCACCGGGAAGCTCGGCCCCTACGCCGTCGGGCTCGTGCAGATCGGTACCGCGGAGAACACGAGGGCCACCACTCCACCGACGAACTTCACGGTCCTGCGCCTCAAGCGCGACATCCTGCGGCGCAGCTCCGTCGGCGTGATGGCGACCAACCGCTCCGTCGCGACGTCGGGCATCGGGTCGAGCGCGGCCTTCGGCGTCGACGGCGCGTTCCTGATCTCGCAGACGCTCACCGCCAACGCCTATTGGGCGCGGACGAAGCTGACCGGCGCCGCACCGGGCACGGGCACCGATGACGCGAGCTACCAGGCACGCCTCGACTACAGCGCGGACCGATACGGCGCCGTCGCCGAGCACCTCGCCGTCGGCGCCGACTTCGACCCCCAGATCGGGTTCCGCCGCCGCGCCGACATCCGGCGCTCCTACGGCCAGCTCCGCTTCAGCCCGCGCCCCACGGCGCGGTTCAAGGGCGTGCGCAAGTTCACCTGGACCACCTCGGGCGAGTACATCGAGAACGGCGCCGGCACGGTCGAGACCCGCATCTGGCTCGGCCACTTCGACACCGAGTTCCAGAGTTCCGACAAGTTCGCGATCGACGTCACGCGCGACTACGAGTTCCTCCGGCAGCCCTTCACGCCGACCGGTTCCACCGTGGCCATCCTCCCCGGCGGCTACGACTTCAGCGACATCGCGGTCTCGTACGAGTTCGGTGCGCAGCGGCGCGCGGCCGGCACCGTCCGCCTCCAGGGCGGGCAGTACTACGATGGTACCATCAGCAGCATCACCATCGGCCCGAGCAACTCCTTCTCGTCGGCGCGCATCGCGATCCTGAAGCAGCTTGCGGTCGAACCGACGTTCGCTGTCGTCCGTATCGAACGGCCCACCGCGGCGTTCACCACGAGGCTGGCTCGGGCGCGCATCGACTACGGCTTCACGCCGCTGATGTTCGCGAGCGCGCTGTTGCAGTACAGTTCCGCCGACCGCGCGTTCAGCACCAACCTCCGCTTCCGATGGGAGTACGCGCCCGGGAGCGAGATCTTCCTCGTCTACACCGACGAGCGCGACATGACCGCCGACCGCTTCGTCACGCCGACGACGGTGCGCGGGCTCAAGAACCGCGCCTTCATCATCAAGGTGAACCGGCTCTTCCGGTACTGAGGTCTACGCGCCGCCCGCGACGCGCTCGAGGGCGGCGATCGCGTCGGCGGCGCGCGCGTGCGGCACGAACAGGTGATCGTGCCGCAGCGCCGCGACGACGTTGCACGGGATCCCCTCGGCGGTCAGCGCCGCGCTCACGGCGGCCGTCAGTCCCACCGCGTCGAGCGCCGAGTGCACCTCGAGGGTGATCCAGGCCATCGCGTCGTCGCCATCGAGGCCGAGCGCGCGCGCTTCGACCACCGGCAGCACGACCGAGCGCCCCTCGCGCTCGTGAAACCAGGCGATCGCGCCAGCCGGCACGCTCGCGTGCTCAGGCAGGGCGCAGAACACGAACACGCCCTCGTTGAGACGCGGCCGCATCTCCCGCAGCAGCCGCACGAGGTCCCGGACCGGTCCGCTCACGCGCCCTTGATGGACTCGAACACCCCGAGCTCGCGGTTCTTGCGCACGTCATCCCACGCGAACCAGCGGCCGTTCATCGCCACGTAGATGCCGGCGGGCAGGACCTGAGCGAACGAGAGCGCGCTGCCGAGGTTGAACAGTCCGTCGGATGACCCGAAGGCGAACGGGACCATGGCGCCGGTGAGCACGATCGTCTTGTCCCGCACTTCCGCGGCGAGCGCGCGCGCCGTCTCGACCATGGTGTCGGTGCCGTGCGTGATCACCACTTGCCGCTCGGCGCAGTCGCGCGCCGTGGCCACGATGGCGGCCCGATGCACGTCCTGCATCTCGAGGCTGTCCATCATCATGAGCACCTGCACCGCCACGTCGAGCCGGCAGCGGCCGCGCTCGAGGACCTGCTCGACGTGGGTGTCCCCGAACGTCAGGGTGCCCGCGAGCTCGTTGTACTGCTTGTCGAAGGTGCCGCCGGTGACCAGGACGCGGATCGTCATGGCGGCGAATCTACCCGCTGGAGAGCGCACGGTCGAGCGCGACCCGTTAGCTTGCAGGGGTACGCCCGCGATGCCTGCCGCTCCGGCCCCGCGCCCTTCCCCCGCAGCGCCGAGGTTCCCAGGTGGCACGCAAGCCCAACTACGATTTCGAGAAGCGCCGCAAGGAGCTCGACCGCAAGGCCAAGAAGGATGCCCGCGCCGAGGAGAAGAAGGCACGCAAGGAAGCGGGCGGCGAAGGTGGCGCGCCCATCATGACGCTCGAGGAGATGGGGCTCCCGCCGCGGGTCATCCCCGAGGGCGAGTAGCGCGGTGCGGATCGTCGCCGGCAAGTTCGCCGGACGCGACCTCGTCTCGCCGAGCGACTTCCGCGTCCGGCCGACCGCCGAGCATGTGCGGGCCGGCCTGCTCGACCTCCTCGCCGCCGACCTCCCCGACGCGAGCTGCTGCGACCTCTTCGCCGGCACCGGCGCGCTCGGCCTCGAGGCCATCTCGCGCGGCGCGCGGCGATGCGACTTCGTCGAGACGCGGCCGTCGAGCCTCGCGGCCCTCAAGTCGAACGTCGTGAAGTTCCGGCTCAAGGAGCGCACGCGGATCTTCAAGAAGGATGCACTCCCCTTCGCCGGACAGCTCAACGAGGGCGCGTACGACCTCGTCTTCTGCGATCCCCCCTACGAGTCGCGCATGCTCGACCGGGTGATCGAGTCCTGGCAGGCGCGCCGGTTCTCGAAGGTGCTCGCGGTGGAGCATGCGCGGATGCACAAGTTGCCGAAGGGAGCGCTGACGCGCACCTTCGAGGACACGTCGATCACGATCTATCGGCTCTAGTCGGCGGAGAGCCGATCCTCCTCTCCGTGGGGATCCCAGCGTGCGGACTCGCATCGCCTCTACCATCGGCCTCCTCGCACTCCTGGCCAGCGCTTGCGCCGTCCCGGACGGCCCGTCGGCCTCCGTACGCCTCACCGACCATCACGTCCATCTCCTCGGGCCGGATGTCATGCGGGACTGGCGTGCCGTGGGCGTCACGTTCTCCCGCCCGGACTCGATCTACACGTCGTTGGGCGCGCTGCTCAGGGAACGCCCGGACACCAACGTCTCGGTCGTTCTCGTCCCTATGGCGCACCTGTACGGCAACACCGAGTTCTCCGGCGCGCTCGGGATTCCCGACTCGACGGTGCGGACGCGCGTCCGCCGCGAGAACGACCACGTCTCGGCGGAGGCACGGCGCAATCCCGGACGCGCCGTCGCGCTCTGCTCCGTACCGGCGATCGCCGTGTGGGCAGTCGACGAACTGCGCTACTGCATCGACTCGCTCCGCGTCGCCGGCATCAAGCTCCATCTCGCCAGCTCGATGGTCGACCTGCGCGACGAGGCGCATCTCGGCGCGCTCGCGCGCATCGCCGCGCTCGCCGTCGCGGAATCGCTGCCCATCCTCCTCCACGTCGATCCTCAGCGCCGCGGCCTCGACACCTCCGACATCCGCCGACTTGCGGACCGGATGTTCACGCCGCAACCGGATCTCCAGGTCGTCATCGCGCACCTCGGCGGGAGCGGCGGCTATGGCCCGTGGACCCGAAGTGTCTTCGCGTCGTTGCGCGATTGGCGGCAGCAGACCGAGAGGCGCGAGGAACGTCGGCGCCTGATACACTTCGAGCTCTCGGCCGTCGTGCTCGAGCGCGACTCGGAGGGGGTCCCTGCCACCACGCCGGAGGAGCGCGCACTCCTCGCCGCCGACCTTCGAGCGATCGACTTCGACCGTGTGGTCCTCGGCAGCGACTACCCGGTCTTCGATCCCGTACACGGCCTGGAGGTGCTACGCGATCTCGTGGGGCTCACCGCCGACGAGATCACGCGCATCGCAGCGCCGGCCGATCCGATCTTCCGCGATCGCACGCGGCGCTAGTCCGCCCGATCAGCGCAATGTCGGCGTGGTGGTCGGCGGCCGACGGTGCTTCGTCGCCTGCTCGTACGCATACGCGAACCCAAGCAGCTTGGGCTCACTCCACGGCTTGCCGAGGAACTCGAGCCCCGCGGGGAGTCCATCGGGTGAGAACCCCATCGGCACGGTGATCGCCGGCCAGGCGAGCGTGGGGCTCAGGCCGCGGTTGTCGCCGCGGCCGTACCCGTCGTTCGGGCGCGGGCTGGTGAGCACGTCGGGCGCGATCACCGCCGGCGGCGCGTCATACGTCGCGTAGATGATCGCGTCGAGCCGCTGGTCGGCCATCAGCTTCAGCATCGCGACGCGCAGCGCCTCGCGGTAGCGAAGCACGGCGCCGTACCCCGCCTCGTCCATCGTGCGTCCCACATACTCGATCAGCCCGCGCGCGCGCCAGGGATTCACGCCGCCGACGAGCAGGATCTCCTTGAACGTCTTCACCGGCGCGTTGGGGTGCTGCGCAAGGTAGGCATCGGTCGCCTGCTCGGTCTCGAAGTCGTTCCCGACGCGCGGACCCGGGACGATGGGCACCGCGATGGAGTCGACGATCTCCGCCCCCTGCGCCCGCAGGTCGGCGATCGCGCGCTCGAAGAGCGGGCGCACCTTCGCGTACTCGCCGGCGGTGAAGCGCGCGACCGAGTCGCGGCGCGCGGCCGCGGTGTCGGCGCGGGCGATCGAATCCCCCCGCGCGGTCCGGGCAACCGTCGTGTCGCGCCGGATGCGCAGGACGCCGATCCGCGCACCCTTGAGCGCGTCGGGCTTGAGCGACGTCACGTAGCTCGCCGGCGTGTTCCCCACACTGTACGCGGTCACCGGGTCGTTCGGGTCATAGCCGGCGATCACGTCGAGCACGCGCGCCGCGTCCGCGACGGTGCGCGTCATGGGACCCATCGTATCCTGCGTCGGGTTCGCCGGGAGCATGCCGAATCGGCTCACGAGCGGCAGCGTGGGGCGCAACCCGACGAGGGCGCTCACCGCCGCTGGCCCGCGGATGGAGCCCGAGGTGTCCTCGCCGAGCGCGACGAGTCCGAAGTTGGCGGCGGCCGCGCTCGCCGAGCCGCCGGACGATCCGCTCGGATTGCGCGTGGGATCGTACGCGTTGCGGATGATCCCCGCCGAGGAACTCACGTAGCGCGAGGCGAACTCGCCCATGGTCGTCTTCGCGAGAATGATCGCGCCGGCCTTCTCGAGCCGCTGCACCGCGGTCGCGTCCCGCTGCGGGACGAAGTCCTTGAAGAGCGCCGACCCGTAGGTGGTCGGCATGTCCTTGGTCTCGATCTGGTCCTTGATGAGCACCGGCACGCAGTGGAGCGGCCCGCGCGGACCGCGCGCGCGCAGGACAGCGTCGAGCGAGTCCGCCTCGGCGAGCGCGCGCGGGTTGACGTTCTGGATCGCGTTGAGCGCGGGCCCGGTCTGGTCGTACGCGGCGATGCGGTCGAGGTACGCCTGCACGAGCTGCCGGCAGGTGAGGCGACCGGCGCTCATCGCGGCGTGGACCGATGGGATGGTCGCTTCGAGCACGTCGAAGGACTGCGCGGCGAGCGCCCACGGGGCGACGACGAGCGCGAGCGGGAGACCGAGTCGGAGGATTCGCATCGTGCAAACGTACCGTTCGCCGACACGTCCGGCCATATTCCGCGCACCCTCCTCCCGAGCACCGGCATGGACGCCCTGATCACCGGCCTGCACCACGTCACCGCCACTGTCACTGACGCGCAGGCCGACCTCGACTTCTACGTCGGGCTCCTCGGCCAGCGCCTCGTCAAGAAGACGGTCAACTTCGACAACCCTGGCGTCTACCACTTCTACTACGGGAACGAGGCGGGCGAACCGGGGACGATCATGACGACGTTCCCGTACGGCGGGCTCGGCGTGCGCCCCGGCGCCAACGGCGCCGGTCAGGTGGACGTGACCACCTTCAGCGTGCCGGCCGGCGCGATCGACTTCTGGCGGAAGCGCCTCAGCGCGGCGGGTGTCCCGTTCGACGGACGCGAGACGCCGTTCGGGGAGGACGCGCTCCGGTTCGACGATCCCTCCGGGCTGCACATCCGGCTGATCGGCACCACGGACGATGCGCGCACCCCCTGGGTTCGGCCCGACATCCCCGCCGAGCAGGCGATTCGTGGCATCCACAGCGTCGCGATGCCGGTGCGCCTGCCAGCGCGAACGGTCGAACTCCTCACGGCGATGATGGACGCCACGAAGGTCGGTGAAGCCGAGGGGCTGCAGCGGTTCGCCATCGGCGGCACCGCGCGACCTGGCGCGATCGTCGAGGTCGAGGACGCGGGGGCGGCGCCCACCGGCCTCAACGGGCTCGGCACGGTGCATCACGTCGCCTTCGCCGTCGCGACCCCCGAGGACCAGCTGCGGATGCAGCGCGAGCTGCGCCGCATGGGCCTGCACGTGACCGACGTGATGGATCGACAGTACTTCACCTCGATCTACTTCCGCGAACCCAACGGGGTGCTCTACGAGATCGCGACGCTCCCGCCGGGCTTCGCGATCGACGAGCCGCTCGCCGAGCTCGGCCAGGGCCTCAAGCTCCCGCCCTGGGAGGAATCACGGCGCGGGCTCATCGAAGGACTGCTCCCCACGGTCACCTACTGATCCGCTGATGCCATCCACGGTCCCGCCGCACGCCGGCCAGCCGCTCGTCACCATCGGCCCGCCACTCGCCCGCGCGAAGGCGGTGATCATCATGGTGCACGGCCGCGGGGCCGCGCCGCGCAACATCCTCGAACTCGCGCCCCTCATCGCCGGCCGCGACATCGCCTGCCTCGGCCCCACCGCGAGCGGCGGCACCTGGTATCCGATGAGCTTCATGGCCCCGACCGCCGCGAACGAGCCGGGGATCACGTCGGGGATCAGCGTGGTGCACGGCCTCATCGACGACGCGATCGCCGCCGGCGTGCCGAGCGAGCGGATCGTGCTGCTCGGCTTCTCGCAGGGCGCGTGCCTCGCCGGCACGGCCGCGCAACGGCGACCGATGCGGTATGGCGGCGTGATCATGCTGTCGGGCGGACTCATCGGTCCGCCGGGCACGACCTGGAGCGCCGAGGGCGACTTCGCCGGCACGCCGATCTTCCTCGGCTGCAGCGACATCGACGCGCACATCCCCGAGCCACGCGTGCGCGAGAGTGCGGCGCACTTCACGCGGATGGGAGCGAACGTCGACTGCCGGATCTATCCGGGCATGGGACATCTCGTCGTCGAGGACGAGATCGCGTGGGCGAAGGGGCTCGTGGACGGGATTGCCGGCACGGACTGAGTCCGACCGGCGATCCCCCGCCTCACTCCGCCGCCGCCGCAAGGGCTGACACCACGCGAGACCGGAGTCCCACGAACTCATCAGGTGGCGACGGCGCGCGCCGCACCGCCTCGAGGAACGCCTTCGCGAAATCGTAGTGCGAGCGGCAATCCGTGCACTCGTGCAAGTGCCGGATCACGCGCTCCCGTTCGGACTCCGGAAGGGCACCGTCCAAATGCGGCCAGAGTCGCATCACGATCTCGGCGCACTCGCTTCGGCTGACTGGCAGGGTGATCATGGAATCTCCGTGATGGGGAGCGGTGCGGTCGCGAAGCCGCGATCGACGGCGTGCGCCAGCAGCGACTCCTGAAGCAGGCGCCGGGCGCGAAAGAGTCGCGAACGCACGGTGCCCAGAGGGATCATGAGGAGCTCGGCGATCTCCTCGTAGGTGAATCCCTCCACGTCCGAGAGCGTCACCACGTCGCGGAAGGCAGGCGAGAGTGCAGCGACCGCCTCGAGGATCGCCGGCCCGAGGTCGAAACGGTCGAACAGGTCGTCGAGCCCGACCGCGCGCGCCGCCAGATGCGTGTCCGCCGCGCCGAGCGCCTCGAGCGTCTCGTCCTCCACGGCCGTCACGCGCGCCTCGCGGCCCTTCTGCGCGAGGAACACGTTGCGGCAGATCGTCGCGAGCCACCGCTTGCAGTCGGAGCCGGGAGCGAACGTGTCCCAATGCCGCAGCGCTCGCAGGAAGGTCTCCTGGACGAGGTCGTCGGCGTCACTCGCGTCCTTCGCGAGCGCGCGCGCCACGCGCGCCACCGCCGGCAGGTGCGGCAGGGCGATCGCCTCGAACGTCGCGTGGTCGGCTGGGGGCATGCGGGCGGCGGCGGACACTCCCCTCACAATCGTCCGCGGCGGAAAGAGTTCCCGCGCGTGCGCCGGGAACTTCGTCCGCACCTCGGCGCTACTGGCGGCCATGCTCCCCGATCTCTCGCAACTCGGCACGACGCTTACGGCGTCGCCCCTGACCGCGCTCGCGGCCGTGTTCCTCGGCGGCGTGCTGACCAGCCTGACCCCGTGCCTGTATCCGATGATCCCGATCACCGTGGCGATCATCGGTGGCGGGGAGTCGACGACGCGCCTGCGCCGCATGCTGCTCGCCGCGACCTACGTGCTGGGCCTGGCCGGTGCGTATGCCGCCCTTGGCCTCGTGGCGGGCCTGAGCGGCACCCTCTTCGGGGCCACGAGCACGAATCCCTGGCTCTCGTTCGCGATGGCCAACACCATGCTGCTCGCGGCCCTCATGATGGCGGACGTGATCCCCGTGCCCGTCCCGCAGGCGTGGCGTGCGCGCGCCGCCACGCTCGGCGACGGCGGGCGCTTCACCGGCGTGCTGCTCATGGGGACCGCGTCCGGCCTCGTCGCGGCGCCGTGCGGTGCGCCCGTGCTCGCCGCGGTCCTCACGTGGGTCACGCGCACGCAGAGCGCGATGCTCGGGCTGCTCTACCTCTTCACGTTCTCCGTCGGCATGTGCTCCCTCCTGCTCGTCGTCGCCTTCGCGACCGACAGTGCCCTCCGGCTCCCCCGCGCCGGCCCCTGGATGCTCTGGGTGAAGCGGGCGTTCGCGCTCCTCCTGCTCGGCGTCGCCGAGTACTACCTCATTTCCATGGGACAACTCCTCGTATGATGCGCCGAACCGTACACCTGCTCACGCTCACGCTCGCGCTCACCCTCGTCAGCACCCAGTCCCGTCACCTCGACGCGCAGGAGGCGGGGATCAGCATCGGCACGATGGCCCCCGCCGCGATGGTCGAGACCCTCGACGGCCGACCGATGGACCTGGCGACCTACATCGGCAAGGGGAAGCCCGTCGTGCTCGAGTTCTGGGCGACCTGGTGCCCGCTCTGCCGCAAGCTCGAGCCGGCGATGCAGGCCGCGCGGACGCGCCACGCCGGGCAGGTCACATTCGTCAGCGTGGGTGTGTCATCCAATCAGTCCCCTGAGCGGCAGCGAGCGCACGTCGCGGCGAACGGGATGGGCGGCGAGTTCGTGTTCGATCGGCACGATGCGGCGACCAAGGCGTTCGCCGTTCCGCACACGAGCTACGTCGTGGTGCTCGACGGCCGGGGGAAGGTGGTGTACACCGGCGTGGGCGCGGAGCAGGACATCGAGGCGGCCGTGCAGAAGGGCCTCAGCGTCCGCTGAGGCCCGGAGACCAAGGTCGATCGTGGTGCAGGCGCGGCGCGCGAGGACCCGCGCTGCGCCCCGGGGTCAGGTCCCGCCGAACCATTCGTAGCCCGCGTTCGTCCAGTACCCGCCGTTCCGCTCGGGCAGGAACATGATACGGGTGAGGTACTTGGTGTTCTTGTAGCCGAGCTTGATCGGCGAGTGCACGCGCGCCGGCGCGCCGTAGGCAGGCGAGAGGTCGCGCCCGTCCTTCCCGTACACGATCATCGTCTGCGGATGCAGGGCGCTCTCGAGGTCCCAGCTCTCGTGGTACCCATCGTCGAAGCTCTCGAAATCCACGTATCCTGCCTTCGGGTCCGGCTGCGCCATCGCGGCGAGGTCGCGAACGCGCACGCCGGTGAACTCGGCGACCGCGGTCCACCCCTCGACGCAGAAGTGGTCGACGCGCTGCGTGCGACGCGGCAACCGCTGCAGATCGGCGAGGCTCAGCGTGAGTGGGCGGGCGACCATCCCGCCGACCTCGAGGCGCCAGGCCCCGCGCATCGCGGGATCCCAGACCGGGACCGCGTCACTGATGTGGTACGAGGGGAACGCGTCGCCCGCGATGCGGGCGCCCGGCGACCCGTGGTTCATGCTCGTGTGGCTCACCAGCGCCCGCTCGATGCGCTCGTTCTTGCGCTCCGCGTACCGGAGCAGCCGGGCCGCCTCGCGCGGCCCTCGGCTGTCGCACGCGGTGAGCGCGAGCGCGGCCGCGCTCAGGCCTGCGGCGCGGAGGAATGCGCGGCGGTCGGGGGGAGGCGTCATGCGTCGGGTTCCTGTGTCGGTGCGGCGGCGATGGAGGGGGCCGGCGCGGCGGACGACACCGTGGCCCCACGTCGAAGGAGATTGACGAACGGTCGCGCATTGCGCGCCTCCGGCGACCGCGACTCGTCGTACCCGCCGGTGATCATCCCTCGCAAGGAGAATGGATCGACGGCGAACACCATGAACACGTGCCCCAGCGCGGCGACGAGCAGCACCACCATCGCCATGAAGTGGAAGAAGCGCGCGTAGGCATATCCTCCGAAGAGCGCCGCGAGCCATCCGAGCGAGACCGGCTTCCAGATCGCGATGCCGGTGACGACGATGACCGCCGCCATCCAGGGCATGGAGAAGTACGCCATCCGCTGCAGGGCATTGTGCTTCCCTTGCCGCGGATGCTCCCGTTCGAGCCAGAGGTAGAAGCGGACCATCGCCCAGGCGTCGCGCAGGGTGCCGCGCCTCGGGACGAGGTCGCGCCACTCCCCGTGCAGATAGATGAATGCCAGGTAGACGAAGGCGTTGGCGACGAGCACCCACATCATCGCGAAGTGCCAGTGGCGCGCCCCGCCCAGCCAGGCGCCGAAGGTGAGCCAAGACGGGATCGGCGTCCCCTCCCACGGATTGAGCGGGAAGCTCTCGCCGCGCCGGGCGAAGGCCGGGTAGGCATTGAAGATGCGCAACCCCGAGCCGACCATCGCCAGGAACGCGACGGCATTCACCCAGTGGGTCGCGCGCACGATCCAATGATGTCGATGCGAGATGGTGGTCACGTCGGCAGTATCGACGAGCCGGTCCGATTGTTCCCGGATCCGCTCGAGGAACTTCCGGCGGGGGGGAACGCTACTGGCGGCGTGATCGCACCCGGCGATCGTGACCTACACTCCGTCCGAGGCCTTGCCCATGTCCCCGCTCCGTCTCACTCTCGTCGTGATCGCCCTCTCACTCTCGGCCAGCGCACTCGAGGCGCAGGCCGCGCCGCGCGCCCAGCGTGCGATGATGCAGGACACCACCATGATGCCGTGCCCCAAGCCGACGCCACGCGACACCGCAACGGCGCGCGGCGGAGCCATGGGCGGGAACATGGCGGCACCGGGCGAAAGGATGGCGGCACCGACCGGCAACATGGCCGCGACCGGCGGGAACATGGCGGCACCGGGTGGCGCGATGGCGCGCCCCGCCGCCGACTCGGCCAAGAAGCCCTGCACGCCGGCGCCCGGCACGACGGATCGCGGAGGACAAATGAAGAAGCCCGATGCGATGGGCCGTCCGCCGCGTCGCTGAAATCGCGCGGTGGTGCAGGAGGTGTGACTACCGCTCCGCCTCCTGCACCGCCGCGCGCACGCGGGCCGCGAAGTCCGGGATGAAGCGCACGAAGCGGGCGGGAGCGACCGGCAGGATCTGCGCATAGAGGATCCCACCGTCATGCGTGCGCCGGTTCGACCATCCGGGCGTGTCGAGGAACTGCGGGTCGATGGCCCACTGGCGCGGCGGCGCGGTGATTTCGCCCGTGCGCGCGTCGAAGCGGGCCAGATACCAGGTGACGCCCGAGCGATAGACCAGCTCCGTGTCGGAGAGCCACTGCGGCTCGAGGCCGATCGACGCGACCTGCAGCTTGTCCGTGCGCTCCGGATAGCCGCCCACGAAGAGACCGCTCGACGAGGACGGATGCCAGGCGAGCCGGCGTCCGTTCGGAGAGACGGTCGCGAACACCGCGTCGTTGAACAGGGTGTCGATCGCCACCGGTCGCTTCGAGACGTCGATGCGATAGATGTTCGAACTGAGCGCGTCGCGCGCGATGAGCGTGCGGGCATCGGCGAAGTCGAGTGCGTCGTACGCGTCCCCTGGCTCCGTACCGCGCATCAGGGTGTCGGGCGCCGTCGCGGACATCGGCGATCCCGAGAGGAGCATGATCCCGTCCGCGGTCTGCACGTTGACGACCAGTCGCTCGCCATCCGGGCTCCAGAGCGGGAACTTGATGCTCTGCGCGCGCAGCCAGACCTGCCGTTGCCCCGTCCGCAGGTCGTGCACGCGCAGCTCGTTCCCTTCGGGTGTCGCGACCACGGCCGCGAGCCGCCGACCGTCGCGGCTCAGGTCGAAGCGGAGGTACGAGGCACGCTCCACATCGAGCGGCACGGGTGAGCCGCCGGCCCTGAGCGTCACCATCCGCGCATCGAGCGACCCCGAGGCCGGCACGAAGGCGAGCAGTCCGCTCGGCGTCAGCTCGAGCGTGGCGGCGCCCACCGCATCGCGATCGATGCCGGTCGCCATCGTCACCGCACGCCCGAGCAGGTGCGACTTTCCATCGTACCGAGCAGCGCGCAGCTCCCCGTCGAGGGAGACGTACATGATGTGCTCGCGGTCGACGAGCTGGAACGAGACACCGGACACTGGCGCCCCCGGCGACCCATCCGTCGCCCGCGTCCGGAGCGCCCACGACGCGCCCGTCCGCGGATCGACGACGACGGCGGTCTCGTTGAAGCTGCAGAGCAGGCGCTCATCCGCCGCCAGCCACTGGCCGAAGACGCATCGCGCGGAGCGCCCGAGCGACCGATCGTCCGTCTTCCCCACTTCGGGATCCAGCCAGGTCATGCTGAAGCCGCCACCGGTGATCGCGAACAGGCGCGTGGGCGAGACCCACTGGAGCGTGACGGGTTCGTCGCCCTCGAGGAGCCGGCGCGACTCACCTCCGCTCACCGGCACGAGCATGGTGCGGTCGCCGGCGATGTAGGCGATCCGTCTACCGTCGGGCGAGATGCGCGGCCGGGCCGCGCCACTCGTGCCGGGGATCGGCCGCGCACTCGCGTCCACCAGACTGCGGTACCAGAGCTGCGCCGAATCCCCGCGCTGGACCCGATAGACGAGGAACGACCCGTCCGGCGCGACGGACATGTTCATCCCCGTCGTGCCGAACCCGGTCGCCCAGACCGTGATGCGCGTCGCGAGCGGGGCACTGTCCGGGAGCGCCGCGTCGTACATCGCCGGAAGGCTCGCCGACGCGGCGGCGCGCTTGGACGCGACGATCGCCACGCCTTCGAGCAGCGCGACTCCGAGCAGCAGTCCGAACGCGACCTTGCCGCTGTTACTCGAGAGCCACGAGACGGTCGGCGACATCGGCACCGCAGCCGCGCGCGCGGCATTCGTGAACCCGGCCGCGCCCGCGGCCTGCAGCGCATCGGCGAAGGCCTGCGCCGTCGCCGGCCGGTCGGCCGGCAGCTTGGCCAGCGCGCGCAGCACCACCGCCTCCACCCCCGGCGGCACCGTGTCGCGCAACGTCGTGATCGGCGTCGGCCGCTCGGCGAGCAACCGCGCGACGATCGCCTGCACGCTCGATCCCGTGAACGGCGGGTCACCGGCGAGCATCTCGTACGTCACCGCCCCGAGCGCGTACACGTCGGCGCGCGCGTCGAGCGTGCGCTCCCCCATCGCTTGCTCGGGGCTCATGTACTGCGGCGTGCCAAGGCTCAGGCCCGTCTGCGTCATCCGCGCCCCGCCGGCGGACTGCACCGCGAGCGCGATGCCGAAGTCGGCGACGAGCGCGTGCCCGCCCTGCAGGAGGATGTTCTCCGGCTTGATGTCGCGGTGCACGATCCCGAGCGCGTGCGCGGAGTGCAGCGCGTCGGCGACCTCGCGCGCGATGCGCAATGCATCGTCGATCGGCAATTGCCGCTCGCGGGTGAGGCGCGCGCGCAACGTCTCGCCGGTCACGAGCGGCATCGCGTAGAAGAGGAAGCCGTCCGCCGCACCCGAATCGAGCAGCGGCAGGATGTGCGGGTGGCTCAGCTTCGCCGTCGTCTTGATCTCGCTCAGGAACCGTTCGGCGCCGAGCGCCGCACCGAGATCCGGATGCAGCACCTTGATCGCGACCTCCCGCTCATGACGGAGGTCGTGCGCGAGGTAGACCGTGGCCATGCCGCCCGCCCCGAGTTCGCGCTCGAGGCGGTAGCGGTCGGCGAGGGCGGCCGTGAGGCGGACGACGTCGGTCACGCGGTCACCGCGGCGTGCGCGGTGCTGCGGACGGGAGCCCGGCACCCGCCGTGGGCACCACGTACGCCCACGGCTGCGTCGGCAAGGCGCGCTGCCGCGGCCACACCTCGTCGAGCGTGTTGCCGTCGTACAGCCGCCCACCGACCATCACCATCCCCACGCTGTTCGAGTTCCGGATGTTCTCCAGCGGATCCCGATCGAGCACGATGAGGTCGGCCAGCTTCCCCACCTCGAGCGAGCCGAGGTCGGTCGCGAGCCCGATGGCCTCGGCCCCGACGATCGTCGCCGAGCGGAGCGCGTCGTGCGTCGAGAGGCCGCCGCTCTGGAGCAGCCAGAGCTCCCAGTGCATGCCGAGTCCCTGCAGTTGCCCGTGCGACCCGACGCCGATGCGACCGCCCGCCGCCACCGTGCGAGCGACATCCGCGGCGTGCTGCCACATCGCGTACTCCTCGCGGAGCGCGAACCCGGCAGGTCCGGGGGCGTTGCCGTTGCCGCGCCGACGGATCTTCCCCGCCAGGTCGATCGGGTGCGTGAAGCGGCGCAGCTTCGCATCGTTCGCCAGATCCTCCGACTGGTAGAACCACCCCTCACCGAAGGGGCCGCCGTACTCGACGATGAGGGTCGGCGAGTTGTAGGTCCCCGTCGCCCGATACCACTCGAAGACGTCGGCGAACTTCGGCGTGATGGGCAACGTGTGCTCGATGCCAGGGTAGCCGTCGATCCCGTGCGTCATGTTGAGCTTCTGGTCGAGACCGCCTTCGGTGGTCGGCATGATCCCCAGTTCGCGCGCCGCCTGGATGATCCACTGCCGCTGCTGACGGTTCCCGCTCATGTACATCTTCAGCGTCTTCGTGTCGTAGTAGGTCGCGTAGCGCTTCATGACCTGCCGTGCATGCTCGAGGTCGCGGACGGCCTCGCCCGCGAACACGCCCGGACCGGTCGTGTAGATGCGCGGCCCCACCATTTCGCCCATCGCCACGCGGTCGCCGTACGTCAGGAAGTCGGTCGTCGCGGTCTGCGGGTCGCGCGTGGTGGTCGTGCCGTACGCGAGCGTCGTGAGGTACTGCCAGGTCTGCGTGTTGTGCACGCCCGGGGTGAGCCACTGCGGGTGATAGTGCGTGTCCACCATCCCCGGCATCACGATCTTCCCCGAGACGTCGATGATCCGCGCCCCCGCCGGCACCGTCACGCTGCCACGCGGACCGATGGCGACGATCCGCTCGTCGCGCACCACGATGTCGGCGTTCTCGATGATCTCGTGCCCGCGCATCGTGATCGCCTTCGCCCCGCGGAACACGACCACCCCCTGGGGCTTGTCGCGCCCCACGGTGACCGCGATCCGCTGCTCCGCCGGCCTGTAGCCGGGCTTCTCCTTCTTCGTCGTGTCGGCCTTCGCGATCGAGTCGGCGCGCGCGAGGCTGTCCTTCTTCGTCGAATCCGCGCGGAGCAGCGCCACGCGCCGTCCGTCGGCCTTGAGCGAATCCTCGACGGTCTTCGCGCGATCGAGGTCGTAGGTCCAGACCGCGTTGCCGAGCCCCCACATGATGCGCCGCCCGTCGCCGCTCCAGGCGGGGAACTCGCCGCCCACCTCGTTCAGCTTCCGCACCGGCACCATCGCGTTCGCCGGCGCAGCCACGCTCACGGTCGGGGCGGTGGCGCCGGCCTGCGGGATGGTCACCACATAGAAGTCCATGCCGACCGCGGCCAGCGCGAGATCGCCGCGTGGCGAGATGAGGATCAAACCCGCCGACGGCGGCGTGGGATTGTTCTCCATCTCCCCATCGCCCTCGTCGAGATGCGCCGGCATCGCGGCGTTGGCGCGCACGTCGTACGGCGCGGGGTCACGCACGGCGAGCGGACGCGCGAAGCGGCCGCCGCTCATCCGCGCCGCCTGCGCGTCGAGTCCGGCATCGAGCGTCAGACCGCCGCCCGCGCCCGGCGGGAGTGGCCCCGTCACGCGCAGATGCGTCTTGAGATCGGTCCCGTCCCACCGGAACGAGGCGAGCCCCTCGCCGCGGCCGTAGGCGTAGATGCGCTCGCGGTCCATCGTGAAATGCGGCGTCGACAACCCTCCGGTCGGCATGATCGTCGTCGCCGCTCCGCCCGCGGCGGGCACCCACACGAACTCCGCCGCCACCGGACCGTTGAAGGCGCCACCCGCCTCCTGCATCTCGCGCGCGGCCGCACGCGTCACGACGATGCGATCCCCGGCGGGCGACCAGGCCGGATCGGAGAAGTGCGCGCCGCTCGCCAGCGTCGTCGTCACCCAGCCGCGCCGCGCATCGAGCGTCGCCTTCACCAGCGTGCCGCCCTGCGCATCGCTCCACGTGACCCAGGCCAGACTCCTCGAGTCGGGCGACCAGGCCGGGATGAACTCCCCCACGGTCGCCGTGCTCACGCGGCGCGGCGCACCATTCGGGAGATCCATCACGTAGATCCTCCCGACTGAAGAGAACGCGAGCTTGGTGCCATCCGGCGACGGCGCGAGGTCACGCACCTGACGCGCCGTGAAGGACGCCGAGGTGTCCACGCGATACGCGAACTTCACCTCCGGCCCCATCTCCAGCGCGACCTCGGCCTCGAACGGGATGCGCGCCGGCGCCGCCCCATCGACCGGCACACGCCAGATGCCGCCGCCGTACGACACCACCACCGCGCGCGAATCCGGCGTGAACGAGTATCCGGGATACGCATCCATCGGCGCGCGCGACTCGGTCTCGTCGCGCTGCACCGGGAACGCCAGCCACTTCTCGTCGTTGGTCGACAGGTCACGCAGGCGGAGCCCGGTCTGCGTCTCGAATCGCGTCGCGTAGACGAGGTACTTGCCGTCCGGCGAGAGCGCGGGACGGAACGCCGATCCGAACCGCGTCGTCATCTGTGCCGTGCGGCCGTTCTCGCGATCCCAGGTGTAGATCTGGTACTGCGGTCCGAGCGCGTTGTACTGCCAGTCGCCGGTGCGCGCGGCGAACCAGAGGTAGCGCGGATCCTTCCCGTACGCCGCACCCATCATCTTGAGCGCCGCCGGCGGCGCGGGGGTCGCCGACAGCGCGACGCCGTTGCCGCCGTCCACATGGTACATCCAGAGCTTCGCCGCGCCGCCGAGTCCGCCCGACCGCGACGCGACGACGTACTGGCCGTCCGGCGTCCATTCCGGCGAGACGTACAGGTTGTTGTTCCCCTTCGTCACCTGGAGCGTGTCCTTCCCGTCGAGCGACATGATCCAGACGTTGTCCCCGCCGCTACGGTCCGAGACGTAGACGATGCGCTTGCCGTCCGGGGAGAAGCGCGGCTGCACGTCGTACGCCATCCCGCTCGTGAGCCGCGTCGCCTTCCCTCCCTCGATCGGCAGCGAGTAGAGGTCACCCAGGAGATCGAAGACGATCGTCCGTCCGTCGGGCGAGACGTCGAGCGAGAGCCAGGTCCCCTCGGTCGCGGTGAATCGGTGCGTGCGCGCCGTTCGCAGTGAGAGCGTGTTCGCGGCGGGGGCGACGGGCGTCTGTGCGAGCAGCGCATCGAGCGCGGGGACCGAGACCGAGAGGACGGCGAGGAGCAGGGCGAGTGGGCGCATCGTGGGGATCGCGGGAAGGGTGGGGGCGACGGGGGACACGGAGATCGTGGTCCTCACGGTGGCGGTGGCAGGGCGTACACGCGGCCGTGGCCGCCGTGCACCGTGCGTGCCCCGAGGGCGCGCAACCGCGCCCAGCTCGCCGCGACCACGGCGGGATCCTCCTCGCCGATCATCGACTCCCGCGTGAGGTCGCCCGTGAAGCACTCGCCCGAGTCGAGCACCAACGACACGCTGTCGTCCGAATGGCCAGGGGTCGGCACCACCTCGCCCGCGATCCCGAGCGTCGCGAGCCATGCCCGCGACTCCTCGCACCGCTTCACGACATTCCCCGCCGGCATGATCTCCGCGTAGTGGTCCGCCGGCTTGATGTGCCGCTTCATCGCCGCGATCGCGGCGACCTGCGGCTCCCAGACCACGAGCGACATCCCGCGCTCCTTCAGGTCCTGCGCCGCACCGGCATGATCGATGTGATAGTGCGTCGCGAAGCCGTGCCGGACCTCGGCGAGCGGGATGTCGGCGCGCTGCAGGGCGTGCGTCAGTTCGTCGATCATGCCGGGCCAGCCGAGGTCCACCAGCAGGCGCGACCGCCCGGCGCTCACCACCCAGAAGTTGGTGGAGCGGTAGCCGACGTTCACGATCGTGAGCGGGGTGGGGCTCGTACGTGCGGTCAGGATGGGGGGTCGGGAACGGCGTTCGGGAGGAGACGTGCGGCGGCACCCTATGGTAGCCCCCATGCGGGAGCGCGGCTAGACGAACGCGCACGCTGGCGCCGCATCGCGACCCGGCCTATCCTGCGATCATGAAGGCCAAGACCGCCGCCCAGGCGCGCACCCTCGAGCAGATCCCCAACATCGGGAAGTCGATCGCCGGCGACCTGCGGGCGATCGGGATCCACGAGCCGCGCCAACTCGTCGGCCGCGATCCGTACGAGTTGTATGCCGAGAGCAACGCCTGCGCCGGCGTGCGACAGGATCCATGCCTCATCGACTGCTTCATCTCGGCGGTGCGGTTCATGGAAGGCGCGCCGCCGCATCCGTGGTGGCACTACACGCCCGAACGGAAGCGCGCGCTGGAGACCCGGTGAGGGGCTGGCCTTCTCGCGTGACCGTGCGCATCGCCTCCCTCGCGCTCGTCATCGCCACCGTCTGCACCACCGCCTGCAGCGCCGACGGCCCGGACAACGGCGGCCCGATCGGCCCGGGGCCCGTGCTGCCGCCCCTCCTGCTCGGCGGCGACATCTCCGCACTCACGCGGCTCGAGCAGGCTGGCGCGACCTACCGCACGTCAGCCGGCGTCTCGAATGCGATCGCGGCCCTGCGGCTCCACGGCGCGAACCTCTTCCGGCTGCGCCTCTTCCTCTCGCCCAATGGCGACGAGGTGCAGGTCAACGACCTGTCCTACACCATCGCCCTCGCGAAGCGCGTGCAGGCGAGCGGCGCGCAACTCCTGCTCGACTTCCATTACTCCGACACCTGGGCCGATCCCGCGCACCAGGTCACGCCGGCCGCGTGGGCCGGGCTCGGCATCGATTCGCTCGAGGCGCAGGTCGAGCGCTACACGAAGCAGGTGATGGACACGCTCCGCGTCGAAGGCGTCGTTCCACGCATCGTGCAGGTCGGGAACGAGATCGACGCGGGCCTGCTGTGGCCCGTGGGTCGCATCGGTGGCGCGGGGGACAGCGATTCCACTTCGTTCGCCGACTTCGGGCGCCTGGTGCGTGCCGGCGTCCGCGGCGTGCGCACCGCGACCACCGCCGCCGACTCGGTGCGCGTCATGATCCACTACTCGGGGGGCGCGAGCATCGGCGGGACGCAGTGGTTCTACGATCTCGTGCAGGCGCAGAACGTCCCGTTCGACCTCATCGGACTCAGCTACTACCCGTGGTGGCACGGCACCATCCAGCAGCTGCGCGACAACCTCACCGCGACGGCGAACCGCTACGGCAAGGACATCATGGTCGTCGAGACGTCCTATCCGTGGCGCGACGACTGGGTGCCGTCGGGTGCCCTCCCGTCGCCCTGGGCGTGGCCGCGGACCGCCGACGGCCAGGCCACCTTCCTCCGCGACGTGATCGCCGCGGTGGACGCCACGCCCAATGGGCACGGCATCGGCGTCGTCTGGTGGTATCCCGAGGCGATCGTCGTGCCGGGCATCTTCATGTGGGGCGGCGGGTCGCTCGCGCTCTTCGACGTGAATGGCATGATCCTCCCCGCCGCCGCCCGGTTCCAGCTCAGGAACGCCCGGCCCTAGCCTTGAGCGCGCGCCACGCCGCCAGCCGCTCGGTCGCCGCCGCGACCATCGCATCGGTCGGCACCGCATCCGCATCCTGCAGCGCGTCGATCACGGCGGAGTGCGACGCCGCCGCCCGCTCGACCTCCGTCGCGAGCGCCTGCTCGCCCTTCGCCCGCAGCGACTCCGCCAGCGCCCGGCCCTCGAGCATCGCGTCGTAGAGCGCGACCGAGAGGTCGTGCTGCTGCTTGAGCGCGGCCATCGGCGTGCGCACGCGCGGGTCCATCCGCACCGTGAAGGTCTTCGTCTGCACCGCACCGTCCACGGTGAGCCGCGCCGTGTACGTCCCCGGCATCACCCACGGACCCTCGGGTTCGCACTTCGTGTTGAAGGGCGTCGCCGAGATCGGGAGCGAACAGTCGGTCGTCGGCCGGGCGTAGTGCAGGTCCCACACGAACCGCTGGATGCCCGCCCGCTTCGACGGGGCCGCCGCGGGGCGGAACCAGTACCACGGCGCGTTGCCCGCGTCGGCAGGCGCGGGCGTCGGATCCTCGCTCGAGAACGTGCGGAGCACGCGCCCCGCCGCATCGACGATCTCGAGCGTCACCCGCTGCGCATCGCGCGACAGGTGGTAGTCGATCACCGCGCCGTCAGGCGGGTTCTCGGCGCGCGGTTCGTCCGGCGGGATCGGGGTGTCGGTGTACATCGAGTACCGCACGCGCGTCGCCGTGGCCGGCTTGAAGAGCGTGAACGCCGCCGACGCGCTCGCCGCATCCCACTGCCGCAGTGCGCTGATGTCGTCGAGGATCCAGAACCCGCGCCCGTGCGTGCCGACGACGAGGTCGTCGTCCTTGATGATGAGGTCGCGGATGGAGATCGCCGGCATGTTGAGCCGGAGCGGCTGCCAGTGGTCGCCGTCGTCGGTGGAGAACCAGGTGAGGTTCTCGGTGCCGGCGAAGAGCAGCCCGCGCCGCTTCGGGTCCTCCTTGATCGTGTTCGTCGGCGCATCGGTCGCCATGCCGGTGACGATCTCGGTCCAGGTGCGGCCGCCATCGCGCGTGCGAAACAGGTGCGGGCGCAGGTCGTCGAGCCGGAAGGTGTTCACCGCCGCATACGCCGTGTTCGCGTCGAAGTGCGACGCGTCCATGATGGAGACCTTCCACCAGGGCGCGAGTTGCGGCGGCGTGACGTTCGTCCAGGTGCGACCGCCGTTGCGCGTGACGTGGATCAACCCGTCATCGGTCCCCGCCCAGATCGTGTTCGAGTCCACCGGGCTCGGCGCGATGGTGTACACCACGCCGCGGCGCGTGGGTCTCGCGGCGGGCGTGTCGCGGTACTTGCCCACGCTCGCCGGCACCTCCCATGTCTCGCGCGAGAGGTCGTCGCTCAACCGCTTCCAGGTCTTGCCGCCGTTCACCGTCTCCCACACGACGTTGGTGCCGTAGTAGAGCTTGCGCGGGTTGATCGGCGAGAAGAGGATCGGCATCGTGCGGATGCCGCGGAAGTAGTCGGGGCCGGCCCCCGCTGCGCCGCGCCCGCGTCCCGCGTTGGGACTCACGTTCTGCGCCTGTCCCGTGCGGCGATCGAACCGCACGACCGTCCCGCCATAGAGGATGTTGGGGTCGAGCGGATCCGGCGCGACGTAGCTGTACTCGCTCCCGGCCACCGGCCGCCAATCACGATACGTGATGCTGCCGTCGTTGCCCCGGCTCCGCACGCAGGCGGAGCCCGACTCCTGCTGGCCGCCGCACACGTGGTACGGCCAGTCGTTGTCCGCCGTGACGTGATAGAACTGCGCCGTGCCCTGGTTGTACCACGAACTCCAGGTCTCGCCGCCGTTCACCGTCACCACCGCCCCCTGGTCGGCGACGAGGAGCATGATCCCCGGATGGTTCGGGTTGATCCAGAGCCGCTGGTAGTCGTCGCCGCCCGGCGCGCCGCGCAGGCTCTTCCACGTATAGCCGCCGTCGGTGCTCTTCCAAGAGACGACATTCATCGTGTACAGCGTGTTCGCGTCGCGCGGGTCCACCGTGATCGACGCGAAGTCGTCCCCGCGACCGAAGAAGCGGCTGTCCGCCGTGGTGCGCACCCAACTCGCCCCGGCGTCGTCGCTCCGGTAGATGCCACCCTTCGCGCCCGCCGTCGCCGTGATGTAGATGCGGCGCGGATCGCTCGGGCTGATCCCGATGCCGATGCGGCCGAGTCCCTCCGCCGTGGTCGGGAGGCCGCCGGCGAGCTGCGTCCAGGTCGTGCCGCCGTCGGTGCTCTTGAACAGCCCCGAGTTAGGGCCGCTCCACGCCGCGTTCTCCCACGGGCCCTGCCGCGCCTCCCAGAGCACCGCGTAGACGGTGTTCGGGTCGTTCGGGGCGAAGAGCACGTCGGCACCGCCTGTGTTCTCGTCCTTGTAGAGGACCTTCTCGAACGAGCGCCCGCCGTTCACCGACCGGTAGATGCCGCGCTCGGAGTTGGGGCCGTAGGGATGCCCGAGCACCGCGACGAGGATGCGGTCGGGATTGGTCGGGTCGATCGCGATGCGCGGGATCTGCTGCCCGTCGCGGAGGCCGAGGTGCTCCCAGGTCTTCCCCGCGTCGTTCGAGCGGTAGAGCCCGTCGCCTGTCGAGAGGTCGGGCCGCTGGAGCCCTTCGCCGCTGCCGACGTAGATGACGTTCGGGTCGGAGGGCGCCACCTCCACCGCACCGATCGACCCGCTCGCCATCGCGTCGAAGATCGGGTTCCAGGTGCGCCCGTAGTCGTTCGTCTTCCAGACGCCGCCGTTGGTGGGCGCCATGTAGAAGACGTTCGGCTGCTGCGCCACGCCAACGGCGCTCTTGGTGCGGCCGGCCCTGAAGGGACCGATGTGGCGCCACCGCGGACCGTGGATCGCATTGGCCGGGAGCGGCGCCTGCGCGACCAGGGGCGCGACCAGCGGCGCAACGGCCCCGGCGGCCGCGAGGACGACGAGCGCGGAGAGGACCGGAGCGGCGATCCGGCGACGGGGCGCGATGTGGCGGGACATGGGCACTCGGGAAGGGTTCCCCGAGGAATCTCCCGCCGACAGCCGGAAAGTCCAGCGCGCTCGCCCCCGGGAGGGAGCGAGCGCGCCGGATCCATCCACTGACCGGGGACTACGAGGGCGGGAGCTCCGCCGCCGGCGCGGCCGGCTTCGGGTCGGGGCGCTTGCCCCAGTGCGAGCCGCGACGCGTCGGCTGCGTCAGCTGGAAGAGGCGATTCAGATAGAAGGCGACGACGCGCTCCTGCACCGACGAGCGGGTGTCGCTCTTCGCGGCCACGAAAGGCGCGTAGCGCTGCCCGTCGCCCGACACGGCGAACCACCACCACGACTCGCCCGCGCCCTTCCGCTCCTCCACCGTGCACGTATAGGTGCGCCCGGCGTCGTTGAACTCGAATCCCTGGATCATCAGCTGCCCGCGTGAGTGGACTCGAAAGATACTCGGTCCCGGGCCTCAGATGTTGCGCCGACGACACGACTTCGCCCTTGCATTCGCGCCCCGGCTCGCTCCGGGCCGCACTGGGTCGGACCCACGAGGCCGCGCTACCTTTCCGCGATGGCACTCACGGCCACCCTCTATACGTTCGACGTCGCGCTCAATGACGTCGACCGCGGCGTCTATGAACAGATCGCGATCAAGGCGGCCTGCCATCCATCCGAGAGCGAGGAGTATCTCCTCACGCGCGTGCTCGCGTACTGCCTCGAGTACGTGGACGGCATCGCCTTCTCCAAGGGGGGCATCTCCGACCCCGAGGACCCGCCGCTGCTCGTGAAGGACCTGACCGGCGCCTGGCGCAGCTGGATCGAGGTCGGGGCACCCGACGCCGCGCGTCTCCACAAGGCCTCCAAGGCCAGCCCTCGCGTCGCCCTCTACACGCACAAGGAGCCGCGCCTCCTCTTCCTCGGCTACGAGGGGCAGCGGATCCACCGCGCCGAGTCCATCGAGGTCTTCGCCATGGACCGGGCACTGCTCGGCGAGCTCGCCGCTCGCCTCGAGCGCCGCATGGCCTTCTCCCTCACGGTGACCGAGGGGCAGCTCTTCCTCGACCTCGGCGGCGACTCGCTGACCGGCACCGTGGAGCGGCTCCGCCTGCTCCCCTGACCCCGATCCCCCGGGCGGGCGCCGCCGCGCCGCCGGCGCGGTCCTCTCAAGGTTCGGGCAGGGCGGACCGACAATCAGGGAAACCCGTTCACCGGTGGTGCGACCGCCGGTTGGGCCAGGCTGTGGGTCTCACTGCGTGCCAGACTAGCAGTGTGATTCCGTGACAGTGTCGTTTCTCTTTTCGCCGCTCCCCTGCGAATCTGTTGCGCACGGTCGCGCGAGTTGAGGCGCTGCACCGTACTCCCGCTCCGCCGTCGGTGAACCTGATCTCCGGAAAGACCATGCTCCAGCACCTCAAGGTCAGCACGCGCGTCTCGCTCGCATTCGGTGTCCTCATCGCGATGATCGCCGCGATCGGCATCGTGACCCTCACCTCGATGGCCGGCATCCAGGCCCGCGCCGCGACCATCTACGCCGATCGCGTGGTCCCGCTCCAGCAACTCAAGGTCGTCGCCGATGCCTACGCCGTCGCGATCGTGGACAACGTCCACAAGGTCCGCGCCGGAACGGTGACCTACGAGGACGGCGCCAATACCATCCGCAAGGCGCGTACGACGATCGACAGCGCGATGAAGGTGTACTCGTCCACGTGGCTGACGGACGAGGAGAAGGGACTCCTCGCGAAGGCGACCCTCACGACGGAGACGGCGAACCGGGCGATCGACCGGGCGCTCGTCCTGCTCGACACCCGCGACGCCGGCGGGCTCTCGGCGTTCGCCGAGCATGAGCTCTACCCGGCGATCGACCCCGTCTCCTCCGACGTCACCGCGCTCATCGACCTGCAGGTGCGCGTCGCCGGCGAGGAATACGCCGCGGCGACGGCCTCGTACACGAGCCTCCGCCTCCTCTTCCTCGTCGGCATCCCGGTGATCATCCTCCTGTGCATCGGGCTCGCGCGCTGGACCGCGGCCCAACTCACGGCCATGATCGCCCGCGTCCTCGAGTGGATGGGCGACGTGCAGCACCGGCAGATCCCCGCCGTGCGTGACGCCGTGATCGCACTGGCCGAGGGTCGTCTCGACACGCCGATCCGCATCCAGAAGCGGGAGATCGCCGCCGCGGCGCGCAACCAGGCGGGCGAGCTCGCCGATGCGCTCGATCATGTGCAGGATGCGGTCATCGAGACCGCGCAGTCCGCGGAACGGTCGCGCCTCACGCTCCACGCGCTCGTCGATGCGGCGAGCGGCCTCGTCGCGGCGGCCCGGGACGGCCGCCTCGAGCATCGGGTCGATCCGCAGCAGTTCGCCGGCAGCTACCGCACGCTCGCCGAGGGGCTCAACGCGACCCTCGTCGCCGTCGCCGAGCCGCTCCAGGAGACCTCGCGGGTCCTCCAGCGCGTCGCCGACCGGGACCTCTCCGTGCGCATCATGGCCGAGGGGGTCGGGGAGTTCCGCGAGCTCAACGCCGCCGTGAACCTCGCCATCTCGCACCTCGCCGACGCACTCCGCGAAGTGGAGAGCGCGGCCGAGCAGGTCTCGGCGGCCTCGGCGCAGGTCGCCTCGGGCGGCCAGCACCTCGCCGACGGCAGTTCGACCCAGGCCACCGAGCTCGAGCGCGCGGCCTCCGGGTTGCACGAACTCGACGAGCGCACGCGCACCAACGCGACCCACGCCGAGCATGCCCGGACGGCGATGGAGCGTACGCGCGGCGACACGCGCACCGGCGTCGCGCGCATGGAGGAGCTCTCGGGCGCGATCAGCGAGATCCGCCAGTCCGCCGACGCGACGGCGCGCATCCTGAAGTCGATCGAGGAGATCGCCTTCCAGACGAACCTGCTCGCGCTCAATGCCGCGGTCGAGGCCGCTCGTGCGGGCGATGCGGGTCGCGGCTTCGCGGTCGTCGCCGAGGAGGTCCGCGCCCTGGCCCTCCGCAGCAAGGAGTCGGCGCAGCAGACGGCGGTGCTCATCGAGCGTTCGCTCGAGAGCTCGTCGCGCGGCGTCACGCTCAATACCCAGGTCCGCGCCCAGCTCGACACGATCGCCCAGCGTGTGGAGGAGGTCAGCGAGGCCGTGGAGGGGATCGCCGCCGCGACCGCCGAGCAGACGGTCGCCGTCAGCGAGGTGGCCACGGCGATCTCGCGGGTGAACCAGATCACGCAGTCCACCGCGGCGAACGCCGAGGAATCGGCCGCCGCGGCCGAGGAGCTGAGCGGCCAGTCGGCCGTGATGCTCGGACTCGTGCGCCAGTTCTCGATCGACGGGGAGATCCACGGCGTCGGCCGGTCCACCGGCCAGAGCACGCCGCCGTCGATGCAGCGCCGACCGCGCGCGAAGACCCACGCGCACCGCTGAACGGCCGTCGGACCAGGGAGGGACGCAGGGGCGCGGCCGGCGGAGACTCGCCAGCCGCGTCCCTGCGTGCCAGTTTGGTGGGCGCAACGTCCGCGGGTTCCGCGGCGTATCTCCTCCGACTCCCAACCGCTGAGGCCTGCTCGATGCGTCGGTCGTTCCTTCTCGCTGCCGTTGTGACCCTCTCCCTCGCCGCCTGCGCCAAGGCCTCGAGCTCCGCCGCCGCCGCCCAGCCGAGCGGTCCCGTCATGCCGGCCGGCGTCACGCCGGCGAGCATCGCGATGGGCGACTCGATCTTCCACAGCGGTGGGTGCCAGCGCTGCCACGGACAGAAGGGCGTCGGCGGGCAGAACGGCCCGAGCCTCGTCGCCGGCCCGTGGCTCCACAGCACCGGCAAGTACGAGGAGATCGTCGCGACCATCACCACCGGCGTGCCGCGGACCGCGCTGAAGGACCAGGCGCGCCGCTTCCCGATGAACCCGCGCGGCGGCCCGATGAACCTCAACGACGATCAGGTCAAGGCCGTCGCGGCGTACGTCTACTCGGTCTCGCGCGACAAGAAGTGAGGCCTCATCGCGAGGACGGGCGCGCGAGCATCGCGACCGCGCCCGTCACCGCGACGTTGAGCAGGAGGGCGACGACCCCGACGTTGAGGTCCAGCAGCGCCCCGGGCAGTCCCGGCGCGACCCGCGCCAGTGTCATGCCGCTCGCCGTCTGCACCACCACCGTCGCCACCCCGGCGACGATCCCCGCCCCGGCCGCCACCGCCGGCACGCGCCATCGCGGCCCCATGAGCGCGAGCAACAGCGACGGGAAGAGCTGGGTCACGAACGCATAGCCCATCAGCAGCAGCGCCACGATCGTCGCGCCCCCGCGCAACGTGAACCAGAGCGCGACCGCGGCGACCACCGGCACGCACCACTTCGCCACGCGCGCGATCGCCGCATCGTCCGCCGCCGGCCGCAGCGCGCGATATCCCGTGTTCGCCATCGTCGTCGAGGCCGCCATGAGGATCATCGAGCCCGGAACGAGCGCGGTCAGCACGCCGGCGGCCCCGACCGTCCCCACGACCCACGGCGGCAACTCCGCCCGCACCAACCGCAGCAGGGCGAGGTCCACATCCGGACCCTCGAGCCCTGGCACCACCAGCAGCGCCGCGAAGCCCGTGAAGAAGACGAAGAGCAGCACCAGCTGGTAGAGCGGCATGAGGATCGAGTTGCGCCGCAGGGCCCCCGGCCCCTTCGCGGTGAAGATCGACGCGAAGTTCTGCGGCCAGAGATAGAGGCCGAGCGCCGACAGCAGCACCGTGCTCGCGAACCAGCTCGGGCTCTGCCCGCGCGCCGACAGCGTGAGGAACCCCGGCCGTTCGGCCTCGATGCGCGCGAACATCGGGCCGATGCCGCCGAACAGCTTCCACGGCAGGTAGAGGCCGAGCGCCACCACGACCACGAGGATCATCACGTCCTTGGCGAGCGCAGTGAGGGCGCTCCCATGGATCCCGCTCGCGCTCACGTAGGTGACGAGCGCCACGGTCCCGAGCCAGATGGCCGTCGTCGCATCCACCCGACCGTACGAGGCCTCGCTGACGATGAGCCCCAGACCCTTGAGCTGCAGCACGAGGTACGGGATGAGCGCGACGACGCCCACGAGCGCGACGAGCAGCCCGAGGCCGCGGCTCTCGTACTTCCGCGCCCAGAAGTCGGCTTGCGAGAGCAGGCGATGCTCGCTCGCGTAGCGCCAGATGGGCGGGAGCATCCAGTACGCCATCACGTACGAGACGGTCCCGTAGCAGATGATGTAGAACGCCGGCGCGCCCTTCCCGTACGCCCACCCGCTGCCGCCGAGCAGCGTGAAGGTGGTGTAGATCTCGCCCGCCATCAGCAGGAAGACGAAGAGGGTGCCGAAGCGGCGGCCCCCGACGCTCCACTCCTCGAGCTTCATCGTGCGGCCGCGCCGCGCGTACAGTCCGAGCCCGATCGCCAGCGCGAACGACGCACCGATCAGCCAGAGGGCGATCATGCCGCGCCGCCCGTGTCGGTCGGCGCCGACTCCTCGGCCGCGTGCGCATCGCGATCGAGCCGATGGATGACCGCCATCGTCGCCGAGGTGAGGAGCACCGCCCCCACGCACCAGGCGAGGAGGAAGGGAAGACCGAGGATCCGAGGCTCGACGCGGTTGGCGACGAAGGGCGCGCCGAGCAAGGCAGCGAGCGGCACCAGCGCGAGCAGATGATGCGCGCGCATCGCCTCAGTCCCCCGTGCGGACGGTCGTCGCGGGTTCGAACAGCACCACTTCGACCTCCTCGTCCGCGACCGGTCGGTGCTCGGTGCCGCGCGGCACGACGAGGAACTCGCCCGCCGCGAGCTCCACGCTGCGGTCGCGGAACTCCATGCGGAACCGTCCGCGATGCACGAGGAACATCTCGTCCTCGTTCGCGTGCTGGTGCCAATGGAAAGGACCGCGGAACTTCACGGCCTTCACCTGCTGCCCGTTCAACTCGGCGACGACGACCGGCGCCCAGTGGTCGGAGATCGCGGCGAAGGCCTCGTCAAGGGAGATGCGCATGGCGCAACTTCGCCGGTCGATGCCGCTCCTGCCAGAGGACGGCGATCGCGACCGCGTACACGGCGGCGGCGAGCAGCGGGACTGTCAGGTAGAGAGGATCGCGCGCCACCAGCACCGCCGTGGTGAGGAGCACGCTCACGCCGATCGAGAGGACCGCGTATCCGCGGCTGCGATAGAGCCAGGCGTAGCCGAGGAAGTGCGAACCGAAGAGCGTCGCCATCGCGAACGGCACCCAGAGCGGCGCGACGCGCCCGAGGAGGATGATCACCGGCCAGAAGAAGAACTGCGTCGCATTCAGCAGCAGGCCGAGCGGCGTGAGCGTCTCGCTCTTGGCGAAGAGGTCGCCGCCGAAGGCGCGCGTGAGCGCGACCCCGAGCGGGAAGACCGCGCCGGTGGAGACGTACGTCCAGAAGAGGGCCGGCCCGATCGGCAGGGCGCGCAGGAGTGCGGCCACGGCGAGCCAGTACACGAATCCCGCCATCGGCATGCCGATGCCGCGTGCCGTCGCGCGCGCGAGCCGGTCGCGCTCGCCATCGATCGCGGCGGTGATGGGGGAGTGCGACGCGTGGGCGAGCGGCGGGTCGTCGAAGCGGAAGCTCGGAGCGGCCATGGGTCCGGAGTGAAGGTGGAGTGAATACGCTCCGCTCCTCGCCGCTGTTTCGGCGGCCGGACCCCGGTCCCCGCCTCAGAGCTCCGTCAAGCTCATCGTCCCCACCGTCCCGCTCGCCGGGGCGACCATGCGCCGGTGATAGTCCACCTGCCCGAGATGGTACCCCAGGTGCGAGGCGAGATGCGTCAGCCACCGCGCCGTCACGTAGCGGTGGCCGCCCACCTCGACCGGGAACTCCGCCGCCATCCGGTCCGCCGTCAGCAACGGCATCACGCGCTCGAGTTCGGCGATCGCCTCGGTGATCTCCGCCGCGAGCTCGGCGCGCGTCAGGCCGCGCGCACCGAACTCCGCGTCCCGGTCGCGCACGTACGCGCTGCCGCCGAGGACCGCACCGACGAAGTGCCGGATGTTGCCCGCGAGGTGGCGCGCGAGCGTCCCGCCGCCGTTCGCGATGCCCGGGACCGGACGCCAGGGCGCCTCGTCGTCCGGGTAGGCCGCAACTTCACGCGCCAGCGCGCGTAGGTCCCGTACCATCACTGCCCGTAGATCGTCAGCTTGCATGGGGTCGCCTCCGCGGCGTTGGCGTTGCGATGCGTCGCGCGTCCCCAACATAGGTCCCACGCGCGTCGCGCGCGTCTCCCTCCCGAGGGCCGATCGATGCTCGTCACCCCCCGCCCCGTCAGCGTCGTCCGCACGTTGCGCGTCCACGCCTGGATCCTCGGCGTGTCGGTCGCGTCGCTCTGGGCCGTCTTCGCCGTCGATACCGTCCTCGGTGGCGCGCTGCTGCACTTCGGGATCGTCCCGCGTACCACCGACGGACTCTGGGGCATCCTCGCCGCGCCGTTCCTGCACGCCGACCTCGCGCACCTCACCGCCAACACCGCCTCGCTCCTCGTGCTCGGCTGGCTCGTGATGCTGCGCGACCCGCGCCACTTCGGCCTCGTCGCGATCTGTGCGATGGTGGGGGCCGGGCTCGTCGCGTGGCTGCTCGGGGCACCGCGCTCGGTGCACGTCGGCGCGAGCGGCGTGATCTTCGGCTTCCTCGGGTTCCTGATCTTCGCCGGATGGTGGGCACGCAGCTTCGGGAGCATCCTGCTGAGCCTCGGGACCACCGTGCTCTGGGGCGGACTGGTCTGGGGTGTCCTCCCTGGGGCACCGGGCATCTCGTGGCAGGCGCACCTCGGCGGGTTCCTTGGCGGGGTGCTCGCGGCACGGTGGTTCTCGCGCGACACGTCGACGGTCGCCCGCCTGAAGAAGCTCGGTCTGGTTTGAACGCGGGTGGTGATATCGCCCGGGTGATATTGACTTTCGATTTCACCCGGATGTAATTGCACCCCCATGCCACGCCCCGTCATCGCGTTCGCCGGCGCCAAGCGCGTCGCCCAAGGGGATCTCCCCACCGTCGCGCGCGCCATCAAGGAGTTCCTCGCGCGCGAGGACGCGCACGCGCCGTTCGTGTTCGATCTCGAGACGAGCCAGCCGGTGGAGCTCGACCTTCGCGGGAACACGACGACCGTCGTCGCACGCGCACGCGCGCAGCAGGAGGCGATCGATGCCGCGGCGAGCGCCGCCGACGAGGACGATGGCCCGCGCGGCCCGGGGCGCCCGCGCCTCGGGGTGATCGGCCGGGAGGTGACGCTGCTCAAGCGCCACTGGGACTGGCTCGGCGAGCAACCCGGCGGCGCCTCTGCCGCGCTCCGCCGCCTCGTCGACCAGGCGCGCGCCACGAATGCGGGACGCGATCGGCTGCGTCGGGCGCAGGACGTCGCCTATCGATTCGCGTCGCAGATGCTCGGCGACCAGCCGGATTTCGAGGAGGCCACCCGCGCCCTCTTCGCGCATGACCGTGACCGCTTCCTCCTCCTGTCGATGCCCTGGCCTCGGGACCTGCGCGACCACGCGCGCGATCTCGCCGAGCTCGCCTTCTCCGCCGCCCGAGCGATCGATGCATGACCTGACAGAGGGCTCCATCCCGAAGCACATCGTGCGCATGGCCATCCCGATGGCCGTGGGGATGGTGTTCCAGACGCTCTACTACCTCGTCGACCTCTACTTCGTCGGGCGACTCGGCGATGCCGCGCTCGCGGGCGTGAGCGCGGCGGGCAACATCCAGTTCATCGTGATGGCCGCCACGCAGGTGCTCGGCGTGGGCACGATGGTCCTCGTCTCCCACGCCGCGGGCCGCAAGGATCGGACAGACGGCAATCTCGTCTTCAACCAGAGCCTTCTGCTCGCGGCGATCGCCGGCGTGCTCGTGTACCTCGGCGGTCTGGCCTTCGCCGACGACTACCTGCGCACCCTCGCCGCTGACGAGGCGACACTGCAAGCAGGGACCGAGTACCTCGTCTGGTTCCTGCCCGCGCTCGGCCTGCAGTTCGCCATCATCTCGATCGGGTCGGCGCTGCGCGGCACCGGCATCGCCAAGCCGACGATGATCGTGCAGGTCCTCACCGTGTTGCTCAACGCCGTCCTCGCGCCGGTCCTCATCGCCGGCTGGGGCACGGGCCGGCCGATGGGCGTCGCCGGCGCGGCGCTCGCGAGTACCATCTCGGTCGCGTTCGCTGTCGTCGTGCTGATGGTCTACTTCGTCAAGCTCGAGCACTTCGTCGGGTTCGACGCGACGCTGTGGCGGCCGCACTTCCCCACGTGGATGCGCCTGCTGCGCATCGGAGTGCCGGCGGGCGGCGAGTTCGCGCTGATCTTCCTCTCGATGGGCATCAACTACTACATCGTGCGCGACTTCGGCGCGGCCGCGCAGGCCGGCTTCGGCGTCGGATCGCGCATGATGCAGGCGATCTTCCTGCCGGTCATGGCCGTCGCCTTCTCGGCGGCACCGATCGCCGGACAGAACTTCGCCGCGGGGAACTTCGACCGCGCGCGAGAGACCTTCTTCAGTGCGGTCAAGATCGGAAGCGCGCTCATGGTCGGCGCGACGCTCTTCGCGCACTGGCGACCGGAGTGGCTCATCGGGATCTTCGCGAAGGATCCGGCGGTCGTCGACGTCGCGGTGGTCTTCCTGCGCACCATCTCGTGGAACTTCGTCGCCTCGGGGATCGTGTTCACCTGCAGCGGCATGTTCCAGGCGATGGGGAACACCGTCCCGTCGGTCATCTCCAGCTCGGTGCGGTTGGTGCTCTTCGCCATCCCTGCCTTCTGGCTCTCGACGCAGTCGGGGTTCCAGCTGCAGACGCTCTGGTACGTCTCGGTCGCAGCCTCGACCGTCGCCGCCGCGCTCACCGTCTGGCTCCTGCACCGCGAGGCGGAGCGCCGCGTGGCGCGCGGCCTCGCGGGCGGTCCGCGCCCCGCGATGGCGACCGACCCCGCCGCCGAGGGCGCCGCGGGCTGAGAACCGGCACGGCCGTCGCGGCGTTGAGGCTCCATGCCGCACGCCGCGCCGTCCGCACGCCGCCACCTCGTCCTCGTCCTCGGGGACCAGCTCGATCCCGCCTCGAGCGCGCTCGACGGCTTCGACCCGGCGCGCGATGCGCTGTGGATGGCCGAGGTCGCGGAGGAATCGACGCACGTCTGGTCGTCCAAGCCGCGCATCGCGCTCTTCCTCGCGGCGATGCGCCACTTCCGCGACGCGCAGCGCGCGCTGGGACGGACGGTCCTCTACACGGCACTCGACGACCCGGACAACGTGGGCACGCTCGCCGGTGAGCTCGCGCGGGCGATCGCGACGCATCGCCCGGGATCACTCATCGTGACCGAGGCGGGGGACTGGCGCGTGCAGCAGGCGCTGGCTGCCGTCGCGCAGGGCGCCGGACTCCTCCTCGAGGTCCGCACCGACCGGCACTTCCTCTCGACGCGCGCGGAGTTCGACGCGCACGCGTCCGGACGCAAGCAGTTGCGTCTCGAGTACTTCTACCGCGAAATCAGGCGGAAGCACGGCATCCTGCTCGACGCCCGCGGGGCGCCCGAAGGGGGCGAGTGGAACTACGACGCCGAGAACCGCGGCGCGTTCGGCAAGGGTGGCCCGCCACCGCACGCGGCCCCGGTCGCCTTCCCGCCCGATGCGCTCACGCGCGACGTGCTCGCACTCGTGCAGGCGCGATTCGCCTCGCACCCAGGCGACCTCGCCGCGTTCGACTGGCCGGTGACACCGGTGGAAGCCACGCGCGCGCTCGACGATTTCGTCGTGCACCGCCTCCCGCGATTCGGCGAGTACCAGGACGCGATGTGGCACGACGAGCCCTGGCTCTTCCACTCGCGGCTCGCTGCGGCGATGAACCTCAAGCTGCTCGACCCGCGCGCGGTCATCGCCGCGACCGAGTCGGCATACCGCGACGGGCGCGTGCCGCTCGCCGCCGCCGAAGGGTTCATCCGCCAGGTCCTCGGCTGGCGCGAGTACGTCCGCGGGATCTACTGGCGCTTCATGCCGGGGTACCTCGAGCGCAATGCGCTCGACGCGCAGGAGGCGCTGCCGCGATTCTACTGGGACGGCGACACCGAGATGGCCTGCCTCCGCGACGCGGTCGGCCAGACCCTGCGGCTCGGCTACGCGCACCACATCCAGCGCCTCATGGTCACCGGGCTCTATGCGATGCTGCTCGGCGTGCACCCCGCGCGCGTGCACGAGTGGTACCTCGCGGTCTACGTCGACGCGGTGGAGTGGGTGGAGCTCCCCAACACGCTGGGCATGTCGCAGTACGGCGATGGCGGGGTGATGGCCTCCAAGCCGTACGCCGCCACGGGGAAGTACATCCAGCGGATGAGCGACCACTGCTCCCGGTGCCGGTTCGACCCGGCGAAGTCGGTCGGCGAGGATGCCTGTCCGTTCACGACGCTCTACTGGGACTTCCTCATGCGGCACGAACCCACCCTGCGAGGCAACCAACGGATGGCCTTGCAGGTACGGAACATCGAGCGGATCGATGCGGACGAGCGGGCGGCCATCCGCGTGCGCGCTGCGGCGATCCGATCCGATGGCGGTGCGCCGCCCCGTGCGCTCACCCTGCTCTGACCGGCCCCGCATGGCGAAGATGCGGAAGAAGTCCGAGCTTCCCGTGAAGGACTGCGTCGCGTGTGGCCGGCCGTTCACCTGGAGGAAGAAGTGGGAACGAGACTGGGATTCCGTGCTGTACTGCTCCGATGCCTGCCGCTCGCGGGGGTCCTCCTCGTCGCGGCCGCACAGCCCCGCACGCCCGACGCGGCGCTCGCCGAACTGATGAACGCCGACCGCACCTTCGGCTTCCTCGGCGAGGTGACGGGCGCGATGGCCCCCGAGGTCACCGTCCCGATGCCGGGACGCGGCCTGGTCGAGGGACTGGTCGCTGTCCGTGCCGAGTGGATGCGCGACACCCTCGAGGGCCGCGCGACGGTGAAGTGGTCGCCGATCGGCGGTGGCCTCTCCGCGGACGGGTTGCACGGCTTCACCTACGGCTACAGCACCGCGCGACGGTCGGACGGCACGGCGGTGGCGGGCAAGTACCTCGCCTACTGGGTGAAGGACGCGCGCGGCTGGCGGATGATGGCCTACCGACGCATCCGTCGCGCGGCCGGCGCGATCGACTCGACGGCGCGGCCGACGGTGCGTCCTGCGGCGCTGGTGCCACCGGTCACCGATGCCGCGGTGGTGGAGCGCCACCGCGCCTCGCTCCTCTTCGCCGAGCGCGCCTTCGCGCGCGAGTCGCAGATCATCGGACTCCAGGCAGGCTTCGAGACCTTCGGCGACCCGCGCGCGATCAACCTGGGCGGCCCGGCCACGGCGGGCTTCACGGTCGGCAACACGGCGATCGCCGCACTTGTCTCGGACGGCTCCACCGAGGCGAGGAGCCCCGTGGATTGGTGGCCCGAGCGGGCGCTCGTCGCGTCGAGCGGCGACCTGGGGATCACCTTCGGCTACATCACGCCCAACGGGGCGGCGCCGGCCGGGCAGGCGAAGCCCCGGATCCCGTTCTTCACCATCTGGCATCGCGCGTCACCGGACGCGCCCTGGCGCTACGTCGCCGAGTGAATCGCCCCTGACTCAGCGCGGCGCGCAATAACGCGTCGCGGCCTCGACGAACACCCGCACGCCGGTCGCGAACGCCCGCTCGTCCACGTCGAACTTGGGATGGTGGTGCGGATGCACCGCGCCGTCGATCGGGCGCGCCGCCCCCACGAAGAAGAAGGTCCCCGGCGCCTTCTGCTGGAACGCGGAGAAGTCCTCGCCCACCATCACGGGGCGCATCGGCACGAGCGCATCGGCGCCGCAGGTGTCCGCGACGACCTGCGCGAGCTCCGCCGTGACCGTCGCGTCGTTCACCACCGGCCGATACCCGCGCTCGTAGGTGAACTCGTAGGTCGCCCCATGCGCCTCGGTGACGCCACGGATCACACGCTCCATCCGCGCGGCGATCTCGGTCCGTACCTGCGTGTCGAGGGTTCGCACGGTGCCGTTGAGCTCGGCGACCTCGGGGATGACGTTGTGCGCGGTGCCGGAGTGGAACTGCGTCACGCTCACCACCGCGCTGTCGAGCGGATCGACGCCGCGCGCGACGAGGTGCTGGAGGTTCACCACCACCTGGGCGGCGACCGCGACGGGATCGACGGTGAGATGCGGCATGGCGGCGTGTCCGCCCTTGCCGCGGATGGTGATCCAGAAGGTGTCGGGAGCGGCACTCACCGCGCCGCTCGGCACGCCCACCGTCCCCACCGCGAGCGGCGCCCAGAGATGCGCCCCGATCACCCGCGTCACGCCATCCATCGCGCCGCGCTGCACCATCTCCTCCGCTCCGCCGGGAAAGACCTCCTCCGCGTGCTGGAAGAGGAACCGGACCTCACCCACCAATGCGTCGCGCCGCGCGAGGAGCTCACGGACCGCACCCAGCAGCATGGCGGTGTGGCCGTCGTGGCCGCAGGCATGCATGACGCCGGCGTTGGTCGACGCGAACTCGAGCCGCGTCTCCTCCGTGATGGGGAGCGCATCCATGTCGGCGCGCAACGCGAGCACCGGGCCGGGACGGCCGGTGAGGAGCCGCGCGACGACGCTCGTCGGCGTGGGCTTGGAGACCTCGAGGCCGCCCATCTCGCGCAGTGTGCGCTCGACGAACGCCGAGGTCGCGTTCTCGTGGAACGAGAGCTCGGGATTGGCGTGCAGGTGACGGCGCCAGCCGACGACGAGCTGGAGCGTCTCGGCGAGCGAGGCGGGAGCGGGGATGGTCATGGGCGCGGATCCTCTCCGTAGCATACGCCGCGTCCGCGGCAGGTCAACCGTGGGCGTCCCGCCTGCGTATGTTCCGGGCGCACCCACATCACCCTCAGTCGGTCCATGCCTACCACATCCTCGGTCCGTTGGATCGCCGGGCTCGCCGTCGCGGCGCTCGGCACGATCCCTCTCGGTGCCCAGGCGCGCACGGCGGGGTACCACACCGCCGCACGCCTCGCCGCCGTCCTCGACTCCGTCGCGCGGGCCAAGCCCGGCGTCGTGACCGTCTCCACCATCGCCACCTCGCCGGGCGGGCGCCCCGTCCACCTCGTGCGGATCGGGACCGCCGACGATCAGCCGGCGCTCCTCGTGCTCGCCGGCGCGTACGGGCCGCAGGTCGCCTCGAGCGAGGTCGCGTTGCGACTCATCCGCGAACTCGCCGGACGCGCCGGCACGGCCGACGGCCGCGGCGCCGCTCGTACGGTCTACGTCGTGCCGCGCCTCAATCCCGACGCCGCCGAGGCGTTCTTCGCGCCGGTGCGCGCCGAGCGTCGCGGCAACGACGGCAAGGACGACGACGACCGCGATGGCACGCTCGACGAGGATGCGCCCGACGACCTCAACGGCGACGGCCTCATCACCATGATGCGCGTGAAGGTCGAGGCGGGCGGGGAGTGGATGGTCGACCCGGTCGACCCCGCCCTCATGCGCCGCGCCGACGCCACCAAGGGCGAGCGCGGCACGCACCGCCTGTTCGTCGAGGGCAAGGACGACGACGGCGACGAGGCGTACAACGAGGACGGGCCCGGCGGCACCGACCTCGCGATCAACTTCGCGCACAACTACACCTTCTTCGCGCCGGGCGCGGGGCAGCACGCCTTCTCGGCTCCCGAGTCACGGGCGATCGCCGAGCTGGTGACCGCGCGCCTGAACATCGCGGCCGTGTACGTGCTCGGGATGCAGGACAACCTCGTGAAGCCGTGGGAGGGACGGACCGTCCCCGGGATCGGCGGCAATCCGCAGGGCACGAGCGCCGGTGGGCCGCTCTCGGCCACACTGCCAGCCGACAACGCGTGGTTCGCCGAGATCGCCAAGCGCGCGCCACGGCCGGTCGTGGGGCAGGATCCGGTGAGCGCCGCCGAGTCCGGCGATCCGCTCTCCTGGTCCTACTTCCATATGGGACGCTTCGCGTTCGGCTCGCGCGTCTGGTGGCCGGGGAAGGCCCCGGCCGACACCGCCGCCGGCCGTCGCGCCCCGACGCCGGATCCGCTCGCCGCCGAGCGCAACGACTATCGCTGGCTCAAGGCGAACGACCCGGCCGGATTCGTCGAGTGGAAGGTGGTCCCCGGGTTCACGATCGACGGCAAGCCGGTCGAGGTCGGCGGCATGGCCCCCGGCGCCGCGCTCAACCCCGCCGCGTCGACGCTCGATTCGCTCGGACGCAAGCAGGCGGATTGGGTGGTGGATCTCGTCAAGATGCTCCCGTCGGTCGCGCTCACCGGCCCGGCGAAGGTCGAGGCGGTCGGGCCGCGCACCTGGCGCATCAGCGCCGAGGTGACCAATGGCGGGTACCTGCCGACGAATGCCGCGATCGGCGTGCGGTCGCGACTCCCGCGTCGCGTGAAGGTCGAGATCGCGCTCGGCGCCGGGCAGTCGCTCGCCGGTGGACGGAAGGTGCAATACATCGACGCGCTCCGCGGGAGCGGCTCGGTGCAGCGGTTCGAGTGGCTGGTCGTCGGTGATGCCGGCGCCACCGTCACCCTCACCGTGGGCGCGCCGAATGCCGGCAGCGCGACCGAGACCATCACCCTTCGGGCGAGGTAAGCGAAGATGCGCAAGACGCTGTTCCTTCTCGCGGTGACGAGCCTCGCGCCGCTGGCGCTGCAGGCCCAGGCACCGACCGCGCGCGCGACGCAGGCGCCGATCGCGGGTGCGCTCGCCGCGCTCGGGTCACCGCCGGACCCCAAGGTCGCGGTCGCGTGGGATCGCTTCTACGACCACGCCGGGATCGTCGAGATCGCCCGTCGGCTCGGCGCGGCGCATCCCGGCCGCATCAAGGTCGGGTCGATCGGCAAGAGCACGCTCGGCCGCGACATGGTGCTCCTCACGGTGACGAACTTCGCCGTCGGTGACGCGGACCGGAAACCCGCGATGTGGATCGACGGCAACATCCACTCCAACGAGATCCAGGGCGCCGAGTTCTCGCTCTACACGGCCTGGTATCTCGCCGAGATGGCGGAGCGCGTGCCGGCGGTCGACTCGCTGCTCGACCAGTACACGCTCTACATCGTGCCGACGATCAACCCCGACGCGCGCGACCACTTCATGCACAAGCCGAACACGGCGAGCTCGCCCCGCACCGGGCTCTCCCCGCGCGACAGCGACGGCGACGGGCGGGTGGACGAGGACAACCTCGACGACCTGAACGGCGACGGGCACATCACGCAGATGCGGCGGCGCAACGTGAACGGGCGCTTCCGGGTCTCGCCAGAGGATCCGCGCCTGATGGTGCCGGTGCGGCCGGGCGAGCGCGGCGAGTACGACCTGCTCGGGCAGGAGGGCTTCGACAACGACGGCGACGGCTTCGTGAACGAAGACGCCGACGGCGGTTACGACCCCAACCGCAACTGGCCGTGGCGCTGGGCGCCGCAGTACGTGCAGGGCGGGTCCGACCCGTACCCGACCTCGCTCGTCGAGACGCAGCACATCATCCGGTTCGTGACCGCGCACCCGAACATCGCCGGGGCGCAGAGCTATCACAACTCGGGCGGCATGCTGCTGCGCGGCCCCGGCGTCCCGCAGGACGAGTACCGTCCGCAGGACGTGCAGGTGTTCGACGTGATCGGGCGCACCGGCGAGGAGATCCTCCCGGGCTATCGCTACATGATCGTCTGGAAGGACCTCTACACGGTGTGGGGCGGCGAGCTCGACTGGTTCTACGGCGCGCGCGGCATCCTGACGTTCAGCAACGAGCTGTTCACGCCGTTCCTCTACTTCAACCGGACCAACGCCGCCGACGACGGGCCGTTCGATCCGAACGCGCGCCGCTACCAGACCACCGAGTCGCGCTTCAATCGCCTGCTGCTGATGGGCGAGGCGTTCGTCGAGTGGACCACCGTCGACCACCCACAGTACGGGCGCGTCGAGGTCGGCGGGACGAAGAAGAACTTCGGCCGCGTCGAGCCGGGATTCCTCCTCCAGAGCGATGCGCATCGCAACATGATGTTCACGCTCTTCCAGACCTCGCAGATGCCGCTCGTCGCGGTCGACTCGGTGACCACGCGCGCGCTCGGCGGCGGGGTGACGGAGGTGACCGCCGTGGTGCTCAACACCAAACTCGCCCCGACGCACACCCAGCAGGACCTCGAGAACCGCATCTCGCGTCCCGACCGCGTGACGCTGACGGGGGGGCGCGTGATCGCCGGGTTCCTCGTGGACAATCCACTCAACGGCGACGCCACCGAGCAGAAGCGCGACCCGTCCACCCTGCTCGTGCGGAACATCCCGGGCAACGGGCTCGTGCGCGTGAAGTGGCTCGTGCAGGGGACGGGGCCGTTCACCGTCAGCGTGGTGTCGGAGAAGGGCGGGTCGGCGAGCCGGAGTTCGCGATAGGGTTCGGCGGCGCCCCGGCGTGGGCGCCGTGCACGGCGGAACGGATGAGGGGCTCGCACCTGGACGGTGCGAGCCCCTCGTCGCGATCGCGGGAGTGGCGGGTTCTCAGACGACGACGTTGAGCAACCGGCCCGGCACCAGGATCACCTTCTTCGGCTCCCCGGTGATGAACTTCCCGATCGCCGGATCCGCCTTCGCCGCCGCGAGCGCCTCGTCCTGCGTCACGGTCTTGGCGACGACGAGCTTCCCGCGGGTCTTGCCACCCACCTGCACGACGAGCTCGATCGTGTCGCTCACCAGCAGCGCGGGGTCGAAGGCGGGCCAGCGGGCGTCGAACACGCTCTCCGAGTGCCCGAGCATCTCCCACAGCTCGGCCGCGATGTGCGGCGCGAACGGCGAGACGAGCTGCACCACCGGCTCCACCTCGGCGCGATGGCAGCTGCGCTCACCCTTCCGCAGCGTGTTCATGTACTCCATCATCGCGGCGATCGCCGTGTTGTAGCTCAGCGCCGGTACGTCCTCGCCGACCTTCTTGATGGTCGCGTGGAGCTTCTTCATCACCTCGGGGTCGGGCGCGCCGTCGGACGTGCAGTCGCGCACCGAGGCCCAGAGGCGGTCGAGGAACCGCTTCACGCCGCTGATGCCCGCATCGCGGAAGTCGCCGCCCTCCTCGAAGGGTCCGAGGAACATCAGGTAGGTGCGGAACGAGTCCGCGCCCCACTGGTCGATGTAGTCGTCGGGGTTGACCACGTTCCCCTTCGACTTGGACATCTTCGCGCCTTCGCGGATGATGAGCCCGTGCGCGCGGAACTTGGTGAACGGCTCCTCGAAGTGGAGCATCCCCATGTCGTGCAGGACCATCGTGATGAAGCGCGAGTAGAGCAGGTGCAGCACGGCGTGCTCGTTGCCGCCGATGTACGTCGTCACCGGCAGCCACTTCCGCGTCGTCGCGGCATCGAAGGCGACATCATCGCGCCCCACGCTCGGATAGCGCAGGAAGTACCAGGCGCTGTCGAGGAAGGTGTCGCTCACGTCGGTCTCGCGCCGCGCCCGCTTGCCGCAGGTGGGGCACGGGACGTGGAACCACTCCTCGTGGCGCGCGAGCGGCGAGATGCCGGAATCGTCCGGCTTGAAGTCGGGGATGTTGGGGAGCACGACCGGCAGCTGCGACTCGGGCACCGGCACGGTGCCGCAGGCGTCGCAGTAGATGATCGGGATCGGCGGCCCCCAGTAGCGCTGCCGCGAGATGCACCAGTCGTGCAGGCGGTAGTTCGTCACCGACTGCCCCGCGTGCATCCCCTCGAGCCACTCGGTGAGGGTGCGCTTGGCGGTGTCGACGGGCATGCCGTCGAACTGCCCCGAGTTGACGAGCTTTCCGTCGCCGACATAGGCCTCGCCCGCGAACGGCGTGCGGGCGTCCTGCCCCTCGCCCGCGACGACGCGCACGATCGGCAGGTCGAACTTCGTCGCGAACTCGAAGTCGCGCTCGTCGTGCCCCGGCACCGCCATGATCGCGCCGGTGCCGTACTCCATCAGCACATAGTCCGCGACCCAGATGGGGATGAGCTGGCCGGTCGCGGGGTTCGCCGCGTACGCCCCGGTGAACTCGCCCGTCTTCTCCTTCGTCGTCTTGCGGCTCACGATGTCCTGCTTGGCCGCGCGCGCGCGATACTCCGCGACGACGCCCTGCTGCTGCGGCGTCGTGATCGCGTCGACCAGCGGATGCTCGGGCGCGAGGACCAGGTAGGTCGCCCCGAAGATCGTGTCGGGGCGCGTCGTGAAGACCTCGATCACGGGCTCGTCGACGCGCGTCTCCGACGTGACCGAGACGGCCGCGCTGCCGGCGTCGGCGAGGGCGTCGAGCACGCGGAAGCGGAGCCGCGCGCCATCGGAGCGACCGATCCAGTTCCGCTGCGCCTGCTTCGTCGTCTCCGACCAGTCGAGCCGCTCGAGGTTGCCGAGGAGCCGCGCCGAGTAGTCGGAGATCTTGAAGAACCACTGCTCGAGGAACCGCTGCTCGACCACCGTGCCGCAACGCTCGCAGGTGCCGCCCTCGACCTGCTCGTTGGCGAGCACGGTCTTGCACGAGGGGCACCAGTTCACGGCCGCCGCCTTCTTGTACGCCAGCCCCTGCTTGTAGAGCTGCAGGAAGACCCACTGCGTCCACTTGTAGTAGGACGGGTCGGTCGTGTCGACCGACTTGGTCCAGTCCACCATGAGGCCGGCGCGGTCGAGCTGGCGGCGGAAGTTGGCGATGTTGCTCGGGATGAGCTGCATCGGGTGCTTCCCGACCTTCAGCGCGAAGTTCTCCGAGTGGATGCCGAACGCATCGTAGCCCAGCGGCTCGAAGACCGTATGGCCTTGCAGGCGCTGGAACCTCGCGTAGATATCACAGCCAGTGAAGGCGAAGAGGTTCCCGACGTGCAGCCCTTCCGCGGAAGGGTACGGGAACATCATCAGCGCGTAGAACGGACGCTCGCCGGTGGCGATGTCCGTCTGGTGGGTGCGGCGCTCGGCCCAACGCTGGCGCCAGCGTGCTTCGACGGCCGACGGCTCGTAGCCGATCGGTTCAACGGGAGCGGTCATCGTCTGTGAGTGGGAATCTGAGCAATCTATCCGCGGCGGCACCCGGCACCAAACTGCGAGACCCCGCCACCCAGGCGCCGGTACGGGATCACATCCTCGACCGGCTCTCGGGGTGGGCGGCGATCGGCGGACTGGCCGCCTTCACGCTGCTCCTGATCGTCTTCTGGACCCGCGTCGCCGCGATGGCCCAGAGCGGTGGCTTCCTGCTGCTCCTCGCCCTCGGCCTCACGCTCGCCCTCGGCCTCTCAGCGGGCATCTTCCGCTGGTTCATCTCGCCGGCGATCGGCCGCCAGAACAAGGACCTGGCCGACGTCGCCGAGGCGATCACCGCCGGTGACCTCACGCGCACGCCCTCGGCGATCGATGCGGGCGGCCAGCTCGGACGGCTCGCCCGGGCGATGGTCGTGATGTCCGGGGAGTTGCGGCAGATGGGGACGCTCCTGCGCGACAACGCCTCGGAGACGGCGCGCCGCTCGAACGAGATCACCGGCGGTACCGAGCACATGGCCGCTGCGGCGTCGGGGATCGCCGAGACGGCGAGCGCGCTCAGCATGCAGGCGACGGACATGGCGGACACCATCCGCCTCCTCTCGCTGGACGCGGGTCGCCTCAACTCGCTCGCGTCGACCGTGTCGGAGGGCGCGGCCGACGGCATCGCCCGCAACCAGCGGCTCAAGGCCCTGGCCCAGGAGAGCCACGAGCGTCTCGACGAGAGCGCCCGGCGCCTCGATGCCCTCTTGATGGATGTGCAGGCGAGCGCCAACGCGACCGAGTCGCTCGCCACGGCCTCCGACCAGATCCGCGGCTTCGTGGTGCTGGTGCAGAAGATCGCCCGCCAGTCCAAGCTCCTCGCGCTCAACGCCGCGATGGAGGCGGCCCGCGCCGGCGAACAGGGAGAGGGCTTCACGGTGGTCGCCAACGAGGTCCGGCGACTCGCGCAGGGCAGCGCCGAGGCGGCGGAGCACACGGATCAGCTGATGCAGGAGCTGATCGCGCAGATGGAGGTCGCGCGCGAGACGAGCGCGCGGTCGCTGACGACGGTCGAGACGGTGCGCGCGGCGACGGCGCACGGGCGTCAGGCCTTCACGCAGGTGGAGGTCGCGGTGGACGGTGCCGACAAGTGGGTCGGCACGATGGCGGGCACGGCAGCGTCAGGGAAGGCGCTCGCGGCCGAGATCACGGCGAAGCTCGACTCGCTCTCGGCGGGCACCCAGAGCTTCGCGAACGCGATGCACGACGTCGCGGCGGCGAGCCAGGAGCAGAGCGCGAGCACGCAGGAGATCGCCGCGGCGGCGAATGCGCTGGTGAGCGCGGCGGACCGGGTGACGGGGACGGCGGCGGCGTTCGGGGGATGACCTCGGGATGAAGGTTGAAGGAGGAAAGGGGCGAGGCCGTTCGGCCTCGCCTTCTGCATTCCCGGGTCCCTGGATGCAAGAAGGGCAGGCCGAACGGCCTGCCCCCCTTCATCCTTCAGCCTTCATCCGCCGCCGCGCCACGATTCACCGCGCCGGCCTCGGATACAGGTGCACGCACTTCTCCAACCGCGCCCCCTTCTCGTCGCACACCGCGAACTGCGCGCCTTCGTACAGCGTCCCGGCCGCGTAGCGGCCGTCCTTGGCGACGGCGTAGAACTGGATGTCGAAGTTCGGGCGCCCGTCGGCCCGCAGCAGCCGGCTCTCGGTCATCGCGACGAGCCGCTCGAGCGTCTTGAGCACGGCGACCTCGGGCGCGAGCCCCTGCCGCATGAACTCGACGGTGAGGAAGCCGCCGCAGACCTTGATGTTCGCCTCGCCGCGTCCGGTCGAGCCCGCCGCGCCGACGGTGTTGTCGCAGTACTGTCCCGCGCCGATCACCGGCGAGTCGCCGATGCGCCCGGGGATCTTCCACGCCATCCCGCTGGTGGTGGTGACCGAGGAGATGTCCCCGGTGGCGTTGACGGCGTTCATGTTGATGGTGCCGGTGGTGAACTTGATCGCGACGTCATCATCGTGATCGAGCCAGGCATCGTCCTTGTTGAGCCGCGCCTTCCACCGCAGCCAATCCTGCCGGGTCTTCTCGGTGAGGAGCTCCTGCTCCTTGAAGCCCATCTCGAGCGCGAAGCGCTTGGCGCCTTCGCCGACGAGCATGATGTGGTCGGTGTAGTCCATCACGGCCTTGGCGACGAGACTCGGCGTCGCGATGCCCTCGATGGCCCCGACGGAACCGGCGCGCTTGGTCGGACCGTGCATGCAGCTCGCGTCGAGCTGGACGACTCCATCGGCGTTGGGGAGGCCCCCGATGCCGACGGACTGGTCGTCGGGATCGAGCTCCTGGATGTTCACGCCGGCGATGATGGCGTCGAGGGTGTCCGCGCCCTTGGTGATCCGGTCGTAGGCGACCTTCACGCCGCGGAGGCCGTTCGCGCTCGAGATGACGACCGGTCTCGGGGCCGCAGGAGTGCGGGGAGCGGACGCCTGGGCCTGGCTCGGCTTGAGGGAGAGGGCGGCGGCGGCGGCCGCGGAGGTGGTCAGAAAATCGCGACGGGTGGACATGCGATGCGGGGTTGGGGACACGGCGAAGCTATCCTCGTGGCTCTCGATGCGGAATGCGGGGGGAACGGCGATGCGGGGTGCACGGGCGGTACGGAGTACGGGATGGGGACGGGATGCGGGGCCCCTCCGCATCGTCCCTGAACGGGCGGGCATCCCTGATGCTGGATGCGGGGTGCGGAGGGGGACTACTTCTGGAAGCGCATCTGGTCGGCTCTCACGCTCGCGCGTGCGGTGCGGATCATCGTCAGCAGCAGTCGACGGATCGAGGTCAAGCGCTCGAGGCGCTCCGCGCGATCAGGATGCTCGGAGGTCTCGTACCAGACGACGCACTCGCGTGCGGAGCCGAGGGCGTATTCGAGGAACGTGCGTCGCTCGGGCGTGGTGCCTCGCGATTACCCTTCCGCGATGTTCGCGGGGATCGACGCGGCAGCGCGCAGCAGTTGAGCGGCCACCTCCCGCATCGTCGCCTGAGCCGCGATATCCCCCGCGTCGATCCGCGCCACCCGCATCGCCTCCAACCCGAGCCGGTACGCCGAAAGGCGCTCGAGCGGATCCCGGTACTCCGTATCGCTGTTGGTCATGCGCTAGGATACCGTGCGTCCGCCGGCGCCGTGTCATCGTTCGCACGCCCCCGCATCCCGCATCCCGCATCAGGGATGCCCGCCCGTCCAGGGACGATGTGGCAGGTCCCCGTATCCCGCCCCCACCCCGTACCCCGTACCGCCCGTACGCCCCGCATCGCCGTTCACACCCCCGCATCCCGCACTACCTTGATAGGATGACGATACCGGACCTCTCCCGCATCCCGTTCTTCGAAGCGATCGGAGAACAGCTGCTCTGGCACCTCACCCGCGCCGGCGAACAGCTCGACTACGCCCCCAACGAGACCCTCTTCGAATCCGGCGCCCCGCGCCGCGCCTTCTGGGTCCTCCTCGAGGGCAACATCGCCATCGAGTCCACGGTCGACGGCATCCCGCATCGCCTCTCCACCCTCGGCCCCGGCGACGTCATCGGCGAGAGCATCCTCCTCGACGAGCACACCCACAGCACCACCGGCCGCGCCACCGTCCCCACCCGCGCCATGCGCTTCTCCAAGGAAGCGCTCGAGCCGCTCCTCAAGGACCGCCCCCAGCTCTACGCCGCCCTCGTGAGCCGCAGCGCACGCGCCATCCGCGACCGCCTCCGCCAGGCCGATGCGTCCCTCACCGGGCAGGGACGCCTCCTCGGATTCGCCGCCTCCGGCGCCACCCGCCGCGAGCACGACCTCCTTGGCGAGCGCGACGTGCCCGACGCCGCCCTCTATGGCGTCCAGACGATGCGCGCCATCGAGAACTTCCCCATCACCGGCGTCACGCTCCGCGACTTCCCCGAGCTCATCGTCGCGCTCGCGCAGGTGAAGGAAGCCGCCGCGCGCGCGAATCACGGCCACCCCGACCTCCCCGAGGACGTCTTCGACGCCATCGTGCGCGCCTGCAAGGAGATCCAGGGCGGGCGCCATCACGAGCACTTCCGCGTCGACATGATCCAGGGCGGCGCCGGCACCTCGTCCAACATGAACGCCAACGAGGTCATCGCGAATCGCGCCCTCGAGCTCCTCGGCGAACCGCGCGGGACCTACACGCGCGTGCACCCCAACGAGCACGTGAACCTCGCGCAGTCCACCAACGACGTCTATCCGACCGCCATCCGCATCGCGCTGCACACGGCGATCGGCGGGCTCCAGGAACAGATGCGCCTGCTCGTGGACGCCTTCCTCGCGAAGGGCACCGAGTTCGCGCCGCACATCAAGATGGGGCGCACCCAGCTGCAGGACGCCGTCCCCATGACCCTCGGCCAGGAGTTCAACGCGTACGGGCATACGATCGCCGAGGACGTGGAACGGCTCGAGGAGGCGAAGGCCCTCATGCGCGAGATGAACATGGGGGCGACGGCGATCGGCACGGGCATCACCGCGCCGCGCGGCTACACCGAGCGCGTGCGCGCCGAGCTCTCGGCGGTGACCGGCCTCGTCATGATCACCGCCCCCGACCTCGTCGAGGCGACCAGCGACACCGGCGCCTTCGTGCAGGTCTCGGGCGTGCTCAAGCGCTGCGCCGTGAAGCTCTCGAAGGTCTGCAACGACCTCCGCCTGCTCTCCAGCGGCCCGCGCACCGGCCTCGGCGAGATCCGCCTCCCCGCCATGCAGCCCGGCTCGAGCATCATGCCCGGGAAGGTGAATCCTGTCATCCCCGAGGCGGTCAATCAGGTCTGCTTCGACGTGATCGGTGGCGACGTGACCGTCACCATGGCGGCCGAGGCGGGGCAGCTCCAGCTGAACGTCTTCGAGCCGATCATCGCCTTCCGGCTGCTGCGCAACATCAGCGCCCTCCGGAACGCCTGCCAGGTGCTCCGCGAGAAGTGCGTCACGGGGATCGTCGCCAACCCCAAGGTCATGCGCGACGCCGTGGAGCGGTCGATCGGCCTCGTCACCGCCCTCCTCCCCGAACTGGGGTACGAGGTCTGCACGCAGGTCGCGAAGGAAGCGCTCGAGAGCGGCCGGGGCGTCGTCGAGCTCCTGCTCGAGAAGCGCCTGCTCACGCGCGAACAGATCGACGAGATCCTCGACCCGTCCCGCATGACCGGGACCAGGAGCTGACCATGGCCGGCACGAAGCTCGACGGCGCAGGCGCCCAGAAGATGAAGACGCTGGAAGAGGCCCTCTCGACCATCCAGACCATCCACGGCCACGTGGAGCGGATGGCGATCGACGTGAAGAACCAGCGCGGGGCTGGGGTCATCCCCCAGCAGATCAAGCGCATCGCGACCCCTCTCCAGGGTCAGCTGAAGGGACAATTCGGCATGATCGCCGATCAGGTCTCGGCCATGATCCTCGCCGCCGGGCGCGGGGGCGGCGAGCAGACCAAGGTCCGGGCGATGCGCGAGTACGTCGGGCAGATCCGCCAGGCGCTCGACATCATGTGCACCAAGGTGAAGGAGCAGCACGCGGTGGCCATCGAGGTCTCGCCGGACTGATCGGCGGGGGCGACGGCGGGGGCGACGGCGGGGGCGACGGCGGAGGCGACGGCGGAGGCGAAGGCGGGGCCGCGGCGGGCTGAGGGCCGGGCGACGGATGAACGAAGGCGCCCCGACGGCGGGACGAAGCGTCCGATGGGACTCAAGTCTTTGCCGCACCTACGGATAATACCTGACAGGTGGTCCGCTTTATCCTTGACCCTACCCATTCGGGTGGGGTAGCTTTCCAGCGCTTTTTGTACGGCCGGAGTCAGCGTCGCAGCGGCACTCCGGCACGCCTTCCCCCCAGCCATCCCCAAGATGCCGAAGCTGCGCCTGCGCTCGGCAGCGCCCGCCCTGTTGTCCCTGGCGGTCCTGCTCACGCTCTCCGCGTGTGGATTGACGGAGTATCCGAACTCCACGTTCAACCACACGACCGACTTCAACACCTCGATCGACGCGCTCTTCTCCCGCCTCGTGTTCTGGGGGACGATCGTCTTCGTCGTCGTCGAAGCCGCGCTGATCTTCACGATCATCCGGTACCGCAAGCGCCCGGGTGGCGCGCCGGCCCGGCAGATCCACGGCAATGCGGCCCTCGAGATCACCTGGACCGCCATCCCGGCGATCATCCTCGTGCTCATCGCGGTGCCCACCGTGAAGACCATCTTCGAGACGCAGAAGCCGGCCCCCGCTGGTTCGCTGACGGTCGAGGTCATCGGGCACCAGTGGTGGTGGGAGTTCCGCTACCCGGAGCTCGGCATCGTCACCGCCAACGAGGTCTACGTCCCGGTCGGCCGCACGGTGAACTTCGTGCTCACCACCAAGGACGTGCTGCACTCCTTCTGGATCCCGCAGATGGGCGGCAAGCGCGATCTCATCACGAACCGGACCAACTACCTCTGGTTCACGCCGAGCGACACGCTGAAGAGCTCGGCGTGGAACGGCTTCTGCACCGAGTACTGCGGCGCGAGCCATGCGAACATGCGCATCCGCATGTACACGGTGCAGCCGGACGAGTTCGCGTCGTGGGCGCGGCACCAGGCGAGCCCGGCGGTCTTCAACCCGTCGGCCCCGCCGGCGACGCCGGTCGTGACGGCGTCCAATCCCGGGCAGGCCGCCGCCACGGCGGACACGACGACGGCGCTGCCGAGCGGCTACGTCTTCCCGAGGGAGCAGCTCCCCGCGCACGTCGTCCCGCAGACGCCGATCCCGGCGGGGCTCGCCTACGACGACGCGCTCCTCGCCGGTGGCGACGCGACGCGCGGCGCGACGCAGGGCTTCATGCTCGGCGGCTGCATCGGCTGCCACGCGATCAACGGGCTCCCGGGCGCGGTCTCGAACATCGGACCGAACCTGACGCACGTCGCCTCGCGGCACACGATCGCTGGCGGACTCTACAAGAACGACGGCCCGACGCTGGCGCGCTGGATCAAGAACGCGCGCCACCTGAAGCCGGGCTCGATCATGAACACGATCGGCCGCGGTGAATACGACCCCATCATGAAGATGACCGTCACGGCGGGCCTCGACGACCGGCAGATCGCGGACGTGGTGGCCTACCTGCTGTCACTCAAGTAACCGGAGCCCCCCAACATGGCCACCATCGCAACCCCGACGCATGCCGGCTCCGGCAGCGCTGCCGCGTCCGGCGAGAACACGGGGATCTGGAGCTGGATCACCACCGTCGACCACAAGCGGATCGGCACGCTCTACCTCTGGACCGCGCTCTTCTTCTTCATGGTCGGCGGGCTCGAGGCGGTGCTCATCCGCACGCAGCTCATGCGCCCCAACATGGGGTTCGTCTCGGCCGAGACGTACAACCAGCTGTTCACGATGCACGGCACGACGATGGTGTTCCTCGCCGTCATGCCGCTCTCGGCCGCGTTCTTCAACTACCTGATCCCGCTCCAGATCGGTGCGCGTGACGTCGCCTTCCCGCGGCTCAACGCCTTCTCGTACTGGGTGTACCTGCTCGGCGGCATCTTCATCACGCTGCCCATCCTGTTCCAGATCGCGCCCGACGGCGGCTGGTTCGGTTACGCCCCGCTCACGACCAACCAGTTCTCCGCCGGCCCGAACATCGACTTCTGGGTGATCGGCCTCCAGATCCTCGGCGTCTCGTCGCTCGCGGCGGCGTTCAACTTCATCACGACGATCATCAACCTGCGCGCACCGGGCATGTCGCTCATGCGGCTCCCGATGTTCACCTGGATGTCGTTCGTCGTGCAGTTCCTGCTCGTCCTCGCCTTCCCGCCGATCACCGTCGCGCTCGTCTTCCTGCTGTTCGATCGCTTCTTCGGGACGACGTTCTACTCGATCGCCGCCGGCGCCGACCCGCTGCTCTGGCAGCACCTCTTCTGGGTGTTCGGCCACCCCGAGGTGTACATCCTCATCCTGCCCGCCTTCGGCCTCGTGTCGGAGGTGCTCCCGACCTTCTCGAAGAAGCCGCTCTTCGGCTACAACGTGATGGTCTACTCGGGCATCATGATCGGCTTCCTCGGCTTCGGCGTCTGGGCCCACCACATGTTCGCCGTGGGCATGGGCGCGGTCGCCGACTCGATCTTCGCGACGATGACGATGCTCATCGCCATCCCGACCGGCGTGAAGATCTTCAACTGGATCGCCACGATGTGGGCGGGCGAGATCCGGTTCACCGTCCCGATGAAGTTCGCGATCGCCCTCATCGCGATGTTCACCATCGGCGGCATCTCGGGCGTCATGCACTCGTCGGCCCCGGCCGACCTGCAGCAGACCGACACCTACTTCATCGTCGCGCACTTCCACTACGTGCTCTTCGGTGGGTCGATCATGGGCATCTTCGCGGGCATCTACCACTACTACCCGAAGATGACCGGCCGCTTCATGAACGAAGGGCTCGGCAACGTGCACTTCTGGCTGAATCTCATCGGCATGAACCTCACGTTCTTCCCGATGCACTTCAGCGGGCTCCTCGGCATGCCGCGCCGCGTCTACCAGTACGACGCCGGCCAGGGCTGGGACCTCTTCAACCTGATGTCGACCTACGGCACCTACCTGCTCGTGGTCGCCACCGCGGTCTTCATCTGGAACTTCGTCCGCAGCCGCACCACCGGCGCGGTCGCGAGCGGCGACCCCTGGGGCGCCGCGACGCTTGAGTGGTCGATCCCCTCGCCGCCGCCCGAGTACAACTTCGCCAAGATCCCGACGGTGACCTCGCGCTCGCCGCTCTGGGACCTCAAACACCCGGAGATGTCGGCCGGCGCGGACCACTCGGCGGCGGATTCCGCGGCCATCGAGGCCGCGCATTCGACGCCGATGCATGAGGAGACGGAGACCTACACGGCGAAGGAGCTCGGCATCCCGATGCCGTTCCCGACCGCCAAGCCGCTCTTCACCGCGGTCGGCATGGTCGTGATGTTCAGCGGCCTCCTCTTCCTGCGCAACGGGATGTTCGCCGTCTCGATGACGATCACGCTGACCGGCGCCGCGATGCTCATCGGCGGCCTGTACGCGTGGCTCACCGCCCCCCTCGAGTAACCGGAGACCACGACAGTGTCCTCACACACCGCTGCCGCGCACGCCTCCGGGGCCCATGGGGCCCACGGGCACGACGACGGCCACGCGCACGTGCACTACACCACCACCGGCCTCGACAACCGGAAGATCGCGATCTGGACCTTCATCGGGTCCGAGTGCATGCTGTTCGCCTCGCTGATCTCGACCTACCTCATCTACAAGGGCAAGTCGGTCGTCGGGCCCTTCCCGCATGAGGCGTGGACGTCCGAGACGGGCCAGGTCTTCAAGCCCATCCTCGACATCCCGGTCACGTCGGCCTCGACGTTCGTGCTGCTCATGTCGTCGTTCGCGATGGTGCTCGCCCTCCAGGCCGTCCAACTCAAGGGCAAGCCGCTCGCGACCGGCGCCGGCTGGTGGGAGCGCATCCAGCGCTCGTCGCAGTTCTGGCTCGCCGCGACCGCGCTCATGGGCGCGACCTTCCTCGGCTTCCAGGCGTACGAGTTCACCTCGTTCGTCCACGAGGGGCTGACGATCAAGACGAACCTCTTCGGCTCGTCCTTCTTCACGCTCACCGGCTTCCACGGCGCCCACGTCACCGTCGGCGTGCTCTGGCTGATGACGCTGCTCTGGATCGACCGCACGCGCGGCCTCGCCGGCAAGAACGACGAGCTCCTCGTCGACATCTGCGCCCTCTACTGGCACTTCGTCGACGTCGTCTGGATCGCGATCTTCACGCTCATCTACCTCATCCAGTGACGGCGAGGAACTGACCATGTCCCACGACGCCAAGCACGACGGCCACGCCGAGCATCACCACCCGACGGGCAACCAGTACCTCACGATCGCGATCATCCTCACCGCGATCACCGTCGTCGAGGTCTGGGCCTATTACATCCCGTCCCTCGTCGCCTCGCCGCTCTTCAACCCGGCCCTGCTCTTCATGTCGGCGGTGAAGTTCGCGATCGTCTGCCTGTTCTACATGCACCTCAAGTTCGACCACAAGCTGTTCCGGGTCGTGTTCACCGGCTCGCTGATCATCGCGATGTGCACGCTGATGGCGCTGATGTTCCTGTTCGGGAAGGTGGCGCTGTAGCGCCAATCCCAGGATGAAGGAAGCAGGATGAAGGAAGAACGGGGCCTCCGCATCGGGGCCCCGTTCTTCACTTGATGCGGGATGCGGGGACGAAGTACCCGCGGGTACTATCTTTCAGCCTCACTCCTTCAGTCTCCATCGGCCTCCGTGCACCCCATTCTCTTCCTGCATCCCAAGGTCGACCTCTCCCAGGGGGGCTTCACGCTCCACTGGAGCACGGTCATCGGGCTGCTCGCGCTCTGGGGACTCTACGAGTGGCGCGCGGCGGTCCACGCGCGCACCGACGGGCGACGCCCGACGGCGCTGCAGCGCCTGTGCCTGTTGCTCGGACTCGGCGCGATGTTCGGGACGCTGAACGGGCCCGTCCACGACATCAGCGACTACTACCTCTTCACCGGCCACATGGTGCAGCACCTCGTGCTCACCTTCGTGACGCCACCGCTGCTGCTCCTCGGCGTGCCCGGCTGGATGCTCCGTCCCGCGCTCGCGCAGCGGCACGTCGCCGCCGTCGCGCGGGCCGTCACCACGCCGCGCGCCGCCTTCGCGATCTTCAACCTCACGCTCGCCTTCTGGCACCTCCCACCGAACTACAACTCGGCGATGTACTACCACGAGGTGCACATCCTGCAGCACCTCATGTTCCTCGTCACGGCCGTGCTGGCCTGGTGGCCGCTCCTGAGCCCGCTCCCCGAGCTCCCGCGCCTCAGCTATCCGGGCCAGATGCTCTACAGTTTCCTCATGACCCTGCCGATGACAGTCATATCGATCTTCATCGTCTACTCGGATCATGTGCTCTACCCGGCCTACGCCAGCGCGCCGCGGCTCTGGGGACTCTCGCCGCTCGAGGACCAGCGGCTCGGCGGTCTGATCATGTGGATCCCCGGCGGGCTGTTCTTCTACCTCCTCACGTCGGTGATCTTCCTGAAGTGGGTGCAGTCCCAGCGCGATGATCGGGCGGGCGCGCAGGCGGCTGGCTGAGCGGTCAGACCGACTGCCCGGCAATACCCCGAAGCAGCGTTGCATTCCGCGTCACCCAGGGAGGGGGATGGTCGTCATCCTCCTGCTGTCCCTGTCCCGTCCGGCGCGCTGACCCCGGCGCCACGGGGTAAGGCTTGAGGTGGGCGCGTCCGGCGCTCGCCCCGCTCCTCGAAGCCCGGTAGAATGCCCTTAATGCGTCGGCTCCTCTCCCTCCTGCTCGCTGCCCTGCTCACCGCCACGCCGGCGGGGGGGCACGCGCAGACGCCCACGGGGACGAAGGCGCCGGCCACGGCAGCGACGAAGGCACCGACCAAGGCTCCGAGCACGGCGCCCGCCCGTACGCCGACCGCGACGACCCGATCGAGCACGGCCCGACCGACCGTCGCCGCGGCTGCCAAGCGCCCCGCCCCCCGCGCCACCTCGCGGAGCACCACTGCGCGCGCGACGCTGCGCGCCGCCACGCCCACCAGCACCCCCGACCTGCGCGAGCACCTGGCGTCGCTCGTCCGCGACGCCGCGCGCTCGGGACAGTGGGGCGTCATGGTCGTCTCGCTCTCCCACGGGGACACGCTCTACTCGCACAACGCCGACGAGCTCCTGCTGCCGGCGTCGACGATGAAGCTCTACACCTCGGCGATCGCCCTCGAGCGCTTCGGGCCGGCGCACCAGTTTCGCACCGAGGTCCTGCGCTCCGGGGCCGTGGGCGAAGGGGGCGTCGTCCGCGGCGACCTCATCCTGAAGGGCAACGGCGATCCGTCCCTCGTGCCGCGCTACGTGGAGTGGAATCGCGGGGCGCGGCCACTCGACTCGCTCGCCGACCTCGTGGCGCGGGCCGGCATCACCCGCGTCACGGGCGACATCATCGGCGACGCGAGCGCCTTCGATGGCGAGCGCGTGCCGGCGGGGTGGCGCACACGCTACCTCCAGGCGAGCTACGCCGCGCGCGTCTCGGCCCTCTCCTACAACGAGAACCTCGCGCACATCACCGTGCGCCCGTCGACGCGCGGCGCGCAGGTGGCCTTCGCGCAGCCGGTGAGCGGGCTCTCGCTGCGCTCCACGGTGACGATCCGGCCCAACAGCCGCAGCGCCTCCATCCGCGTCTGGCAGGACACGCTCACGCAGCAGTTCAAGGTGAGCGGCTGGATCGGCGCGCGGAGCGTGGTGCGGACCTACCAGGTGGTCGTGGAGCAGCCCGAGCAGTACGTCGCGGCGGCCTTCCGCGCGGCGCTCGAGGCGCGGGGCGTGACCGTCGAGGGGCGGGTCCGCGGGGGCGCCGCCGCTGCCGGCGCCACGCGCGTCACCGCGTGGGCCTCGCCCCCGCTCGCTCAGCTCGTCGCCAAGATGAACGGCGAGAGCAACAACCATTTCGCCGAGCTGCTCTTCCGGAACGCGGCGCGGTCGGGCGGCGCGGTTGGATCGGCCCACATCGCCAACGAGTCGCTCCGCACCTTCATGACCGACCGCGTCGGCGTCGGCGCCGCCTCGGTCTACGCGGCCGACGGCAGCGGCCTCTCCACGCTCGACCGCGTGACGCCGCGCTCCATGGTCATGCTCCTCGGGTACAGCGCGCAGGCCCCGTGGGCGCAGGTCCTGCAAGCCTCGCTGCCGGTCGCCGGGCGCACCGAGACGCTGCGGTCCCGCATGCGCTACACCGCGGCGCAGGGGAACCTGCGCGCGAAGACCGGCACCACCGGCGAGGTCACCTCGCTCGGCGGCTACGTCACGGCGAAGAACGGCGAGAAGCTCGCGTTCTCGTTCATCTACAACGGCCGCGAACTCTGGCGCGCCCGCGCCGCGATCGACGCGATGGGCGTGACGCTGGCGAACTTCTCGCGCTGAGAGAAGGGCGCGCCGTCGGCGGCGCGCCCCGGCTGGTCAGCTGAGCAGCGGGGGCTTTCCCTTCGGATCGCTCGCCGCCGTCGCATCGAGCAGCCGCACCGCCGTGTCGACGTCGCGATGCCGCACCACCAGCCGCACCGGGTGCAGCACGTCGAGGAACGGGAGCATGCCGCTCGCGTTGTCCTTCAGCAGCATCGAGACGATGCCGTTCGCGTCGAGCACCGCACGGGCGAACTCCGCTTCCACGCTGTTCGGGTAGGTCTTCACGACGAACGCTTGCTCGGGCATCGTGACCTCCTGACGTGGGGATGAGGGACGCATCGGTGCTGGGGGCTGGATGGGTATACTCGCGGGGACACGGTCCCGTTCCCGTACTACCCCGCGGGACCGGCGGTCACCACAGCGCGCCGGACGGTGGTCCACCAAGTATCGGCGCACTTGTCCGCGGGTGAAGCGAAGGGGGCACCGGGGATTCCCCGATGCCCCCGCGCGACGCTGACGGCGTGTCGGCGACTTACGAGACCGTCTGCCGGATGAGGATCCCGCGCTTCCCGAGCTCGGTCACGTACCGCTCGCCGGGCATGCATTCGTCCGGCGTGTGCACGCCGGCCGGCTTCACGGCCCCTTCGGCCTGCAGCTGACCGGTGATCGAGAGCGAGTATCCGGTCGTCCGCATCATCGCACTGATCCCGTGCGCCGCGTCGTAGCGGTCGACGAGCTCGAACGTGTGCGTCTGCGGCTTCCCGCCCTTGGTCCCGCTCACCACCACGCGGAGCGCGACGAGGTCGGGCGAGTTCTTCTTCGTGAGGCGCGGCTGCATCTGCGCGATCGCGAGCTCGCGCGGCACCACCTTCGTGCCCTTCACGTCGACCGGCTCCAGTTCGAGCAGGCCCAGCTCGCGGATCGCTTCCATGATCCGCGCGTGTCCCGGGTACCGGAGCGTCTTGTACTCCATCGTCGGGATCTTTCCCTCGTAGCGGTGCGCCATCGTCGAGAGGCCGCCGGCCGTGTGGAACGCCTCCAGCTCGCCCACCGGCGCCTCGAACTGCACCGGCTCGATCTCGCTGAGCGCCTTCACCGTCACGCGCTTCCCGTCGCGCACGACCCACGAGAGCGTCGTGTAGTAGTCGAGCACGCCCTCGATCGAGTAGACGATCTGGTACTTGAGCGGGCCCTCGGGATGCTGCGGCAGACCGCCGACGAAGATCCGGACGGTGTCGGTCGAGTCCAGGCGGTCGATGCCGAGCTGCGCGAGGATGTTCACCATGCCGGGCGCGAGGCCGCAGTCCGGGATCACGGTCACGCCCGCGGTCGCGGCCCGCTCGTTGAGCTGCTTCTGGTGCTCGACGATCTCGGTGTTCCCGCCGAGGTCGCAGAAGTGCGCGCCGGCCGCGATCGCGGCCTCGCTCATCGGGAGGTTGAAGTAGTACGGGATGGCGCACATGACGGCCTTCACGCCGCGCATGGCGACCGACACGGCCGTGGGGTCCTTCACGTCGAGCGTGATGAGCTTCAGCCGCTCCCCGCCCACGTACGGCTGGAGGAAGGCGGGCAGGTGGTCGACGGACTTGTCCGCGAGCCGCACTTCCGTGCAGTCGGGGTTCTGGAGGAGGTCATACGCACAGGCCGAACCCTGCAGGCCGGCGCCGAGGACGAGCATCTTCATGGAGGATCTCCGAGCGGGTGGAGCCAAGGTGGACAGCCCTTGAATCTACTCGGACCGAGGGCTGATTTCACTCCATGACCACCGACTGGCGCACCCACCTGCTGGAATCCGACGAGGCCGTCGCCGCCCTGCTCGCCCGGGTCCGCTCCGTCGCGGTCCTGGGCATCAAGACGCCCGAAACGGGCGCCCCGGCGCATTTCGTCCCCGCCTTCGCCCAGCGCGCGGGCCTCCGCATCCATCCGGTGCCGGTCTACTACCCGGAGCTCACGGCGATGCTCGGCGAACCGGTCCACCGGACGGTCGCGGGGATCGGCACGCGCGTCGACCTGGTGAACGTCTTCCGGCGCCCGCAGGACATTCCGTCACACCTGGACGACCTGCTCGCGGCGAAGCCGGGGGCAGTCTGGTTCCAGTCGGGGATCCGCCATGACGCGGCGGCCGAAGTGCTGGCCCGCGCGGGGATCGATGTGGTGCAGGACCGATGTTTGATGACGGAGATGGAGAAGAAGGCAGAAGGTAGAAGGTAGAAGGCAGAAGGTAGAAGGCAGAAGGCAGAAGCCCCCACTTTCACCCTTCACCCTTCAGCCTTCAGCCTACTCGGCGCGCAAAGTACGCCCCCACGCCCTTCATCGCATGCCGCGACTCCGGCGTCAGCGGCACCGAGGCGTGCCAGTCGTGCATCATCTCGCGGAAGACGGTGAACTCCACCGCGACCCCCGCCGCGCGCGCCTTCTCCGCGAGTCGACGCGAATCGTCGAAGAGTATCTCGCTGTCGCTCGCGTGGATGAGCAGCGACGGCAGGCCCTTCAGATCGGCATAGAGCGGCGAGATCAACGGGTGCTCCACCGGATGGTCCCCGGCGTACATCCGCGCGAGCGTGAGCCCATGCCGCGGCGAGAGCACGCTGTCGGTCGCGGCGTTCCCGAGGAAGGAGGCGCCGCTGTTCGCGAGGTCGGTCAGCGGCGAGATGAGCGCCGCGGCCGCGGGGAGCGGGTCGCCGGCATCGCGCAGGGCGAGCAACGCGCCGAGGGTGAGCGCGCCACCGGCCGAGTCCCCGATGAGTCCGAGCGACGCGGGCGCGACGCCCAGGGCGTAGAGCGCGCGCACCGCCGCGACCGCGTCGTCGAGCGCCGCGGGGAACGGATGCTCCGGCGCGAGCCGGTAGTCGAGCGAGATCACCCGCGCGCGCGACCGCGCGGCGAGCCACCCCGCGAAGGGACGGAACCCGCGCGGCGAGCCGCCGATGAACGCCCCGCCGTGCAGGTGCAGGATGGTGCGCCGCGGCGCGACGTCCGCCGGCGTGTGCCACTCGCCCGGAAGCTTCGGCTCGCGGGACGCCTCCACGCGCAGTCCGCGCGGCAGGAAGGCCGGGAGCAGGAGCCGCGCGTCCATCGAGCGCCGGAAGGCCGCGACGTCGAACGTCGGGCCATCGGCGACGCGCCGGATCATCAGGCGCGACGTGAACGCGAGGAATCGGGATTCGAGGCTCGACATGCGCTCCGGGGGTCAGCGGTGCACGACGATGGTAGCCTCTGACGCGTCCCACCACCAGCGGCTCGCGCGCATGAGCGACCGCCCACGCACCGACGCGATGGCCACCGGCGGCTCGCCCACGGTCGGCACGAGCCAGACCCCGGGGAAGGCGAGCGCCAGCGGGATCTGGAACGCACCCTCCGGCGCTCGGCGGCGCCCCTCGGGCGTGAAGGAGACGGTCCCCTCGCGCTCGTCGAAGATCGGACGGAGCGGCCAGAGGACGTCGATGCCGATGCGCACCTCCCCCTCCGGCACCTCCCGATCCACGCGCGCCTCCACTCCGCGTAGGCGACGTTCGCCGATCCAGAGCTCGGCGATGAGGAGCGGCGCTCCGTGCGCGGTCGCGCCGAAGCTGCGCGGCTTGAGCGCCGGGTCGTCCGCGCGCGCGAGTCGCACGCCCTGCACGGCGGGATCGAGCACCGCGCGCGCCGTGCCGCCCGCACCGCGGACCTCGAAGCTCCCGATCGCACGCCCGTCGGTGAGGAAGATCATCGGCACCGTCACCGGCGTGCCGCTCACCGGCCCGGCGTCGCCGCGCTCGGCGCGCAACCCGAGCCGCGCGGCCTCGCGCTGCGCCTCGGCGGCCGGCAATCGCACGCCGGGGATGCGGCGGCGATCGACGTCGGGACGGAAGGCCGCGACCGCCATCATCGCCTGCGCGACGCTCGGCGTGTCGGCGCCGAAGCGCAGCGCCTCGCCGAAGAGGATGTCGGCAATCACGAACCGCGCGCGCGATGCGAGGTAGCGGCCGAGCTCCCCGCGGGCCGCCGGGGCACGCGGGGCCGCGTCCACAGCTCCGTAGAGCGCATCCTCGGCCGCGCGCAGGCGCCCGCGCGCGAGGAGCGAGTCGGCGCGGGACGGCGCGGCAACGGGCAGTTCGCGCGAGGTCGTCGGCCGCTCCGGCGAGGCCGTCCGCGGCGCCTGCCCCGCGGCGGTCGGCGCCGTCGTCGCGAGGAGGCCTGCGACGAGGATCGCGATGTGCAGCGCGCGCGCCCTCACGGCGTGCGGAGCACCGCGAGCACGTCACCCCACGGATCGAACGTCACGGTACTCGGCGCGCCGGCGAGTTCGACGCGGGTGCGCACCACCGACTCCTGGGCGGCGGGGACCTCGATGACGACCACGCTGCGCGCACCGTCCGCGGCGCGCACCTCCACCGGCAGGCGGAATCGATACGTGCCGTGGCGGCCCGTCTGCCGCGCCGTGACGACGAGTTCGCCGCGCGCCGCATCCCACGCGTGCGAGAGCGTCACCTCGGCGAAGCCCGGCCGGGTGAGCCACTGGTCGAAGAACCAGGCGAGGTCGCGCCCCGCCTCGCGCTCCAGATGCTGGCGCAGCGCGCCGGTGAGCGCATTGCCGTGCCGGTGGGCGAGCCAGTAGCTCCGCACGCCGCGGAAGAAGGCACTGTCGCCCACCTCGCGCCGCAGCATGTGGAGCACCATCCCGCCCTTCTGGTAGCTGTTGGTGTTGAGGAGCTCGAGTAGCACCGTCTGCGCCGTGTCGAGCACCGGGCGGCGCGCGACCACGTCGTCCTTCACGATCTGCTCGCGGATCCGGTTCATCTCGGCGCGGAAAACGCTGTCCCCGCGCGAGTGCTCGGTGTAGAGCGCGGCGAAGTAGGTCGCGAACCCCTCGGAGAGCCAGACGTGCCCCCACTGCTCCTCCGTCACCGCATCGCCGAACCACTGGTGCGCGGTCTCGTGCGCGATGAGGCCCACCTCGAGGCCATTCGGCCGGCGGAAGAGCCGGTCGGCGTAGAAGATCACGCCGGCGTTCTCCATCCCGCCGAATCGCGTCGACGACTGCACGTGCGCGAGCTGCTCGTACGGGAACGGCGCCACGAGCGCCCCGAAGAAACGCAGGATCGAATCGGCCTCGACGAAGTGGCCGGGCATGAAGCGCGCCTGTTCCGGCGCGGTGTAGACGCGCTGGGGGACGCAGCGTCCGACGGACGCGAGTCCGCAGGCGGTCTCGCCGAGGTCGTGCGCCACGAGCGGCGCGACGCCGACGACCATCAGGTAGGTCGGGATGGGCGTGGCGCTCGCCCAGGTGGTCCGCTTCCGACCCGGCGCGCCGGGAACATCGGTGATGCTGCGACGCGTGCCGTTGGCGACCACGGTGAGGACCGCCGGGGCATCGACGACGAACTCGACGAGCGCCTTGTCCGACGGGTGGTCCACCGTCGCGAGCCAGTGGCGGCCGCGGTCGGGCCAGTTGTCGCCGAAGGCGCGCCAGCGGCCCGCGGTATCGGTGGAGATGATGAGGCCGTCCGCCGGCTCGCCCTCGTAGAACACGGTCACGCAGAGCGTGTCGCGCGCGGGGGCCGGGACCTGGACCGGATTGGCCGGCGCCATGCGTCCCGACGGGGCGACAGCGGGGAGCGCGACACGCACCTGTCGCCCATCGTGCGTGAAGCCCGCGGCGGCCGACGACGCATCGCAGCCGAGGAGGGCGCGGCTGACGCGCATCGGCGCGAGGAGGTCGAGGCGGAGCGTGTCGACGCCCTCGCCGCGCGCGAAGCGCACCGCGGAGGAGAGGCGCACCGCCCTGCCGCGATCGGGCACGCGCAGGTCGAATCGGTAGCGCAGCACGTCGACGTTCGACTGCTGGGCGGACAACGCCGCGCGGCCCACGAGGAGCAGCGCGAGGAGGAGCATCGGGCGCATCGGGATGGTACCCCGGTGAGGGGTGGGTGCGCGGCTAGAGTCCGGCGGCGGCGCGCAGGGCCTGCGCGAACTCGGGAGCGGTCTGGTAGCGGTCCTCGGGGGCGCGGGCCATCGCCTTGAGGAGCGCGGTATCCATCGCCTCCGGCAGATCGGGGCGACGATTGCGCGCCGGGATAGGATCGAGGCGGAGCCGCGCGATCATCATCTCCTGCTGGTTCTTCCCTTCGAAGGGCAGCTTGCTCGTGAGCATCTCGTACGCCATGAGCGCGAGCGAGTAGATGTCGGTGCGCGAGTCGAGCGCCTTGCCGCGGAGCTGCTCGGGGCTCATGAACTCGGGGGTGCCGAGGATGATGCCCGTGGCGGTGAGCTTCTGCAGCTCGCCGCCGGCCTTCCGCTCCTTCGCGAGGCCGAAGTCCATCACGACCGCGTACTCCACGCCGTCGGCCTTCTTGCAGATCATGATGTTCTCGGGCTTCAGGTCACGATGGATGATCGTGAGCTGGTGCGCGACATGGAGCCCGTTGGCGACCTCGTTGATGAACTTCACGCAGTCGGCGATGGTGGTCTTGCCGACGCGATAGTTGCGGTCGCTGAGGATCTCGCCCTCGACGTACGGCATGACGACATAGACGAGGCCATCCTCGGTCTCGCCCATGCGCACGATGTGGCAGACGTTCGGGTGCGCGAGGCGGATGCCGAGCGCGGCCTCGCGCTTGAGGCGGGCCATCGCGTTCTCGTCCTTGCTCAGCGCCGGCGAGAGGATCTTGATGGCGTAGCGTTCCTGCGTCGCGACGTCGTGCGCGAGGTAGACGTAGGACATGCCGCCCTCGCCGACCTTGCGGACGATGTGGTAGCGGCGGTCGAGGACCTTGCCGGCCATGTTGGCGTGGCTCGAGGCCGCGCCGGACTTCGCCGGGTCATTCGCGCGAAGCGCGGTGGGGCGGACGGCGGTGTTGCTGCCCGCCGGAGGCGCTGCGGGAGCCGCGGGCGCCCCGCCCGGCTGGAACGCCATGAGCTTGGTGCCGTCACGCGTGCAGAAGCGCGCTTCGTCACCGTACATCGTCCCGCAGGTCGGGCACCGCATGCTCACGAGCCGGGCTCTCCGTCGAAGGTCAGCGACCGGCCCAACGCTGCACCACCTGCCCGCGCGCCTGGAGCTCCATGTCGACGAGCGAGATCGCGAGGGCACGCTCGCCCTCGGGGCGACCCCCCACCGTGAAGCGCGCGGTCAGCGTGAGCGGCGTGCGGAGCACGTCGAACTGGCGCGCCGTCGCGCGCGGCACCTTCCAGAGGTCGTTCGCGTCGTACGTCATCCCCGAGTCGGGCATGCACCAGAAGACCGGTCGCGTGAAGCAGGCGACGGTGAGCTGGCTGCGGCCCTCGCGCGTGGTCGGCAGGCGGAAGCCGTCGACGTTGAACTCGAGCATCTCGGTGTCGGCGTCGTAGCGCACGTTGCGCACCGGGAGGGAGACGACGAACGAGCGCTTGGTGGTGCGGAAGTACTCGGCCTCCCGCGCCTGGTACTCGGCCATCGCCGCAGCGCGGCGCGCCTCGAACTCCGGCGTGCTCTCGTACGGGTCGCGGCGGACCTGCGGCGGCGGCGCGTCCATCACGGCGATGGCATCGCGCGCCATGCCGTTGAGGATCGTCGTGAACTCCGTCGGCGAGACGCTCTCGACGCGATCGGCGGTGCTGGTCTCGCCGGCGTCGCGGGTGATCATGCGGATGCCGGCGTTCGTCTCACGGGCGGTGCTGGCCGCGGCCGGCGTCGCCGCCGGGGCGACGACGCGGGCACGGCTCGGGGTGTTCGGGGCGGACGCCGGCGTGGTGGCCGGTGTGCTAGCCGGCGTCGTGGCCGGCGTCGTCGCGCGCGTCGGCGCCGGCCGACGCGTCGCCGGCGCGCTCGGGCGCGGCGCCGGGGTACGGATCGGCGTCACGGACGTCGTGTTCGCCACGGCCTTCGTCGGGGTGTCGACCGGCTGCTTCCCGGCATCGGCGACGCGCCCTGCCGCCGTGCCCGGCTCGGCGTCGGTGCAGAACGGCTGCGAGGTCGGGGCATCCACCGCGTCACTCGCCGAGATGATCACGAAGCACTTCACCGGCGAGAGGGCCGGGTGCGAGGCATTCGCCGCCCACGCGTTGGCCGACGCGAACGCGATGCTGACCTCGGCGCCGGAGGTCGGCGTGTAGTTCAGGTCCTTCGGATCGGTCGCGAACGTCTTGGCGCGACCGAGGTAGGTGCGCTGCAGCGCCGCGAGGCGGGTCAGGTCACGCTTGACCGCCTCCGCCACGCGAGCCTTCTCGCCGGCGAGGGCGGGCCGCTGCGCGTCGACCTGAGCCGGTGCGAGCGCGAGGAGGACAGCGGTGGCAAGGAACGCGACAGGCGAGGCGGGGCGAGCCATCTATGCAGGTCTCCGAGGACCAGCCGGCGGGAGTCAGGAGCCGCGCCTCAATTGATGGGCGCGAACGGGGGTAATCTGCCGTCCCGCAGGGACTTCCGCAACGCTCGCCCCACTCTGTCAGGGTCGCCCCGGCATGGTCGCGCAGGGGGCCGTCGGCTCCGGGTTCGGAGGACCGAACCGGGCCTCCACCATTCGCGTCGGTCCCGCGCCGATGATCACCGTGTAAAGGCCGTCATAGTGGTGGTCGCAAAGGTTCGGGCGCTCCGGGCCTCCGAGGGCGGCGATCCACGGCATCACGGTATTGGAGTGCCCGACGATCAGGACGGTCTTCCCCGCGTGCCGGGCCACCATCTCGCGGATCGCCGCGGCGACGACCGGTGCCGGGCCGTTGGGGATGATCTCGGGCGTGAGGCCGAACCGCTCGAACGTCGGACGCGCGGTCTCGCGGGTGCGCGTGGTCGCGGTGTGGAGGACGGCGCCGACGTGCGCGTCCTTGAGGAAGTCCGCGAGCGCGGCGGCACGTGCCACGCCCACCTCGGTGAGCGGCGGGTCGTTCGCCGGCTGCGCGGCCTTGTCGGCGTGACGGACGATGATGACGACCGTGGGCGCGGAGGCCTGCGCGCGCGCTGTGGCTGGAGCGAGCGCGATGGCGCAGGCGAGAAGGAGCGAGGAGCGAGGGAAAGGGAACACGGGGCGAGGGGAAGAGGGAGAGAGCGGAGGGAGGGGGAAGGAGTCCCGGACGATCACCCGGCGACCGGCTGTCCGCGGAATACGAAGTACACCGCGCCGAGCAGGCAGAGTCCGGCCCAGATGAAATCGGACCGGATGGGCTGCTTCATGTAGTACACCGCGAAAGGGATGAACACACCGATTGCGATGATCTCCTGCAGCATCTTCAGCTGGCCGAGCGAGAGTGCCGTGTATCCGATGCGATTGGCGGGCACCTGCAGGAGGTATTCGAAGAGTGCGATCCCCCAACTGACCAGTGCCGCGACGTACCACGCCTTGTTCGCCTGGTGCTTCAGGTGCCCGTACCACGCGAACGTCATGAACAGGTTCGACGCCATGAGCAGGAGCGTCGTCTTGAGGATGGTCGGCATCCCGGGAGCTTAGGCGCGGCGCTTCCACCCCGCCAGCACCGCGGGCATGATGAGCATCGCGCCGATGGTACCGGCCACGGTGCCGCCCGCCGTGGCCAGTGCGATCGAGCCGAACAGGTCATCGGTCCTCGTGCCCACGGCGAGCGGCACCAGCGACGCGATCGTCGTGAGCGTCACCATCATGATCATCCCCGAGCGATCGAGCGCCGCCCGATAGACGCGCCCGGGCGGCAGGCGCCGCGACGCGTGCGCACGCTTCCGCTCGAGCGCGTCGTCGACGAGCAGGATGCTCTGGTTCACCGCGAGCCCCACCACGAGGATCACGCCCACCGCCGCCTCGCGCGTGAAGCTGGCGCCTGCCATCCAGAAGGCGGCCATCACGCCCGCGAGGGCGATGGGGAGCGAGAGGAAGACCATCGCCGCACCCCAGCTCGAATCGAACACCATCGCCACCGAGAGGATCACGAGCGCCACGCCGATGCCGAACACGAGCCAGAGGCCGCGCTGGCTCGTGTCCTGCTCGCGCCGGAAGAGCTGCTCGTCCTGCACCGTGAACCCCGGCGGGACGGTGATGCTCTTCATGAACGCCTCGTGCGTGCGGTTCGCCAGGCGGTTCGGTCCGCGGAACTCGTACGCGACCATGCGGATGTACTGCTGGTCCTCGCGCGTGATCGCGCTCAACTGCTCGCGCTCGCCGACGTCACTCAGGTCGCCCACGCGCACGGTGGAGCCGGTGCGCGTGGGAATGAGCGCCTCGCGCAGCTCCTCGAGCGACCGGTCGCGCGCGCCCTGCGCCTTCACGCTCACCGGGATCTCCTCGCCGCCGATCTCGAGCCGCTGGCCGCCCACCGCGCCGCGCACCTCGCGCCGCACCGCGTCGGTGAACTGCGCCGCCGTCACCCCGTAGCGGGCGAGCGCCTCGCGGTCGGGGTCGAGCGTCACCGCGAACGCCTTGTCCCCGCCGAAGAAGCTCGCGCTCGTCACCGTCGCGTTCCGCACGCGCGTGATCCGCTCGAGTCGCAGCCGGATGTCCTCGGCGAGCTGCTGCACCGCGGCGTACGAGTAGCCGAGCACGCGGATGCGGAAGCTGCTCATGGAGCCCATGCCGCCGCCCGAGCTGAAGCCCTGGCCCTGCCCCTGCACGCTGATGCTCGCGCCGCCGATGTACACGGCGCGCTGCGTGAGCTCCTCCTGCAGCTGCAGGGGCACCGCGCTCAGCTCGTACGCGCGCTTGAAGCTCACGCGCATCCCCGCGCCGAACACGCCCTGGCTCTGCGCGATGACCTCCTCCACCCCTTCGCGTCCCACGACCACCTTCTCCATCTCGGCCATCGCCGCGTCGAGCGCCACCGGATCCGACCCGCGCGGGAAGCTGATGAACACCGAGAGCGTGGTGCGCTGCCCGCCGAAGCCGCCGAACGAGAAGCGCGGCACCTTCTTCACGAAGGCGTAGGTGAGCCCGCCCACCGAGAGCACCGTCACGAGCAGCGTCGCCCAGCGCCAGCGCAGCGCGCCGCGCACCAGCCACGCATAGCCGCGCTGCAGCGCCGGCCAGTGCGTCTCCCGGAGCCCGTGCCCCTTGGCGAGCGCGGGGATCATCACCACGGCGCTGAGGATGGAGCAGAAGAGCGCGAGCGTGAACGCCGCCGCGAACGGGAAGAACGCCGCCCGCGCGTTCCCTTGCAGATAGAGGAACGGGAAGAGCACCACCGCCGTCGTGAGCGTCGAGCCGAGCACCGCCGGCAGCATCCGCTCCGCGACCTCGGCGCGCCCCACCGGTGTGTCGGGGGAGCCGCGCAGCCGCTCCACGATCACGAGCCCGTTCTGCACGAGCACGCCGATGCCCATGCCGAGCCCCGCGAGCGTGAGCATGTTCGCGGGGATCTCGAGCAGGTAGAGGCCCAGCGCGGTGCCGGCGATCGCCACTGCCGCGCTCCCCATCACGAGCGCCACCGCGCGCCAGTTGCGCAGCGCGATGATGAGCACGAGGGTGACCGCCGCGAACGCGATCCCGCCGCGGAGCACGAGGTCGTTGAGCTGGCGCGCGAGCTCGACCGAGTCGTCCGAGGTGATCCGGTACCGTACGCCGGGTGGCAGCTGCTCCCCCATGGCGCGCATCGCTTCACGCACGGCCTTCGCCGTCGCGATCGCGTCGCTGCTCGGCTCGCGCGTGACGGTGAAGCCGAGCGCGGTGTTGCCGTTCACACGGAAGAACATCCCGCGCGAATCCTCCTCCGGCCGCACCCGCGCGAGATCGCCCAGACGGAAAACGCGGTTGCCGCGCCCGCGGATGGGGAGGTCGGCGAGCTCCTCGATCGCCCCCGGCTGGTCGCGCAGCACCACCTCGCGCTTGCTCGCGCCGATCCGCTCGGTGCCGAGCGCCGTCACCACGCGCGCGTTGCGGATCGCCTCGCCGATCAGGTCGGGGCTGATGCCGAGCTGGCGCAGGAGGCTCGCGTCGTACGAGACCGTCGCGCCGAACTCGGTGCCGCCCCCCACGCTCACGCCGGCGACGCCCGGCACGGCGCTGATCCGCGGCGTGAGCTGCTGGTCGGCGATGCGCTGCATCGCGCCCGGCGTATACGGTCCCGACAGGAGCACGCGCAGCAGCGGCGCCTCGCTCAGCTCCTCAGGCACGAAGTTGCTGACCCGCGGCGGGACCACGCCGATCGGATAGGTGGGCCGCAACAGCTCGAGCCGCTCGAGGATCGCGAGGCGCGTGAGCTGCACGTTCGCCGCCGGATCGAGCTCGACGGTGAGCCGCGCCGACCCGTCGCGCGACTCGCTGCTCGTCTTCCGCACATCCTTGACCGACTGCACCGCCGCCTCGATGGGCGACGCGAGGTACATCTCGACGAGTTCCGACGACGCGCCCGGCCAGGAGGCGGCGATCTGCAGTCGCGGGAGCTCCACCTCGGTCGCCGTGGCGAGCGCGAGCCGGGAGAAGCTCACCGCGCCGCCGAGGAGGATCACGCAGGTGATCGCCCAGACGACGGCGGGGCGCGAGACGGCCCAGCGGATCATCTCACGCCTCGGCGGCGCGTGGCGCGGCCGCGTCCCGCGCGGCGGCCTCGCGGGCCTTCCGCTCCGTGCGCCCCTCGAGCTGCGCGTACGCGACCGGGAGCAGGAAGAAGGTCACCACCTGCGCCGAGATCGCACCGCCGATCACCGCGGCGGCGAGCGGCTGGTAGAGCGCGCCGCCAGAGCCGATGCCGAAGACCAGCGGCAGCACGCCGAAGATGGTGGTGAGCGAGGTCATGGTGATCGCCCGCAGCCGCTGCCGCCCACCGAGGAGGACCGCGTCGTGGATCGAGTGCCCCAGCTCACGGAAGCGGCGGATGGCATCGAGCTTCACGACGGCCTCGTTGTCGGCCATGCCGATCATCACGACGATGCCGATGAGCGAGACCGCGTTGATGCTCTGCCCGGTGAGCCAGAGGAGCACGAAGCCGCCGGCCGCCGCGAGCGGCACGGTGATCATCACGACGAGCGGGATGGTGAACGACGCGAACTCGCCGGCGAGCACGAGGAAGACCAGCGCCACTGAGAGGATCGCGACGAGACCGAGTTCGCCGGTGGTGCGACGCTGTTCGATATCGGCGCCGGTGACGCGCCACGTGAGCCCCGCCGGCGGCTGGAGCGCCGCGAGCTGCGCCTCGACGTCGGTCGTCGCGCGCGCCGTCCCACCCTCCTCGATGAGGCCCTCGACGATGCTCACCGGCCGCTGGTCCACGCGCACCACCTCGATCGGCGCGCGAACCTCCTTCCAGGTGACGAGGTTGCTCAGCGGCACGCCGCTCACCGGCGTCTGCAGCGCGGTGAGCAGGTCCTCGTTGGCGTTGCCGGCGAAGCGCACGCGGATCTTGGTGCGCCGGTCGGTCTCGCGGAGCTCGCTCGCCTCGACGCCGCCGAGCCCGCCCTGCAGCGCGCGCTGGACGGCCTGCACCGAGATGCCGCGCTCGGCGAGCCGGTCGCGCTGCAGCTCCACCTCGATCTGCGGCTGGGTGGTGCTGTAGGCATCGCGCACGTCGGCGAGCGTGGTGAGCGCCGCGAGACGGCGGCGCACCGAGTCGGCCCACACCTGCGACTCGGCGAGCGTCCGCGCGCTCACCTCCACGCGCACGAGCCGACCCTCCCGCCCGATGAGCGACCCGAACTCCGATTGTCCCGCGAGGTCGAGCGCGAGCATGCCGTTGGCGAGGTCCGGCACCGCACCGCGCAGCGCACTCGCGAACTCCGCGGCATCCTTGCCGTCCGGCACGGGCACCAGCAGCTGCGCCGTCGCAGACGTGCCCGGCTCCGCTCCGGCGAGCACCTCCTCGTCGGTCGCGATGCCCACGCGCGAGTAGACCCCTGCCGACCCGAGCCCCTTCGCCGCCCCCTCCACGCGCGCCACCTGCCGCGTGGTCTCCTCGATGGACGTGCCTTCCGGCAACGCCACCGACGCCACCACCATCCCTTCATCCACCTGCGGCAGGATCTCCTTCGGCAGCGTGTACAGCAGGAGCACCATCACCCCGAACAGCGCGACCCCGAGCCCGAGCATGGCACGCGGCGAGCGGAGGGCCCACTCCATGCCGCGCTCGTAGACATGCGCGCACTGTTCGCCGAATTCGTCGAGTCTCGCTGCCCATGAAGAGGATGAAGGCTGAAGGTTGAAGGATGAAAGTGAACCACCCTCCCCTCCGCCCTTCTCTGTGTCCTCTGTGCCCTCTGTGGTGAGCGCGGTCGCCGTTCCCTTCTTCCTCCTCCCCACGATCATCACCGGCATCAGCGTCAACGCGAGGATCAGCGACCCTCCGACCGACAGCACCACCGCCAGCGACAGGTCCCGGAAGAGCGCCGCCGCCAACCCCTTCACGAACACGATCGGCCCGAACACCAGCAGCGTCGTCAGCGTCCCCGCGAACAGCGGCCCCGCGACCTCGTCCGTCGCCTCGATCGCCGAGTCCTCCGAGGACTCCCCCGTCTCCTCGCGTCGCCGCCCCGCCGCGTCCGCCACGACGATCGCGTTGTCCACCAGCAGGCCCACGCCGAGCGCGAGCCCGCCGAGCGAGAGCACGTTCACCGTCACGTCGAAGAGCTGCAGGAACACCAGCGCGATGAGCACCGAGAGCGGCAGGATCGTCGCGATCGCGAGGCTCGACCGCCAGTCGCGCAGGAAGACGAGGATCATCAGCAGCGACATCACGCCGCCGATGAGGATCTCCTGCCCGAGGTTGGAGAGCGCATCGACGACGAAGTCCGCCTGTGCCGCGACCATCTTCATGCGGATGTCGGGGAACTCCGCCTCGAGCTGCGTGATCACCTTCCGCAGTTCCGATGTCACCGCGACGGTGTTGGACCCCGCATCCTTGTACACCACGAGCCCCACGGCCTGCCCGCCATCGAGCCGCGTGAGCGTCCGCGGCTCGGCGACGGTGCTCGTGATCGTCGCGATGTCGCGGAGCTTGTAGCCCGCCGTCACTGGCCCGATCGGCGTCTCGGCGATCTCGCTGAGCGCGCGGAACTCGGTCATCGCCCGCACCGAGAAGCGGAACTGCCCGCGGCGGATCGTGCCGCCCGCCCCGTTCGCGTTCGCCGCCTGCACCGCGACCGCGACGTCGTTGGTCGAGAGTCCGAGCGAACGCATCTTCTCCGGATCGACCTCGATGCGCACCTCGTCCTCGGGCGCGCCGGTGACCGCGACGCTCGCGACGCCCTGGATCTGCTCGAGCCGCCGCGCATGCACGTCGGTGGCCGTGCGGCCGAGGAGGCGCAGGTCGTTCAGCCCGGTGAGGCCGATCACCGCGATGGGGCGTTCACCCGGATCGCTCGTGAGGAGCGTCGGACGCTGTGCCGCCTCGGGGAGCTGGCTGCGTGCCTGGTCGAGGCGCTCGCGGACCGTGAGCACCGTCGTCTCCATGTCGGTGCCCCAGGCGAAGCGCGCCGTCGTCACCGCCTCGCCGTTGCGACTCACGCTGCGCAGCTCCACGATCCCCGGCGTGGCGGCGATCGCCTGCTCGATCGGTTCGGCGATGAAGCGCGAGACCTCCTCGGCGGCCGCCCCCGTGTAGCCGGTGCGGATGGTGAGCACCGGGAGCGTGACGTCGGGGAGGAGCGTGACGGGGAGTCGCGTGAGCGAGACGCTGCCGAGCAGGACGATCGCGAGGACGGCCGCGATGGTCGTGACGGGTTTGCGGACCGCCGCGGAGGAGAGCGACATGGGAGTCGGTGGGAGTCGGCGGCTCGGTGCGTCAGTCCTGCGCGCCGGGCGCGCGCTCGCGCGACGCGACCACGCGCACCGGCGCGTCGTGCGTCAGCGTGAGGTGCCCTTCGACGATCACCTGGTCCCCCGCGTTCACGGGGATGATCCCCGTGGTGGTGTCGGGGAGGACCTCGGTCTGCCGGCCGTTGGAGCGGCCGGGCAGGATGTACGTCCACTGCGCGCGCCCGTCCTTGATGACGAAGACGAGCGGCCGGCCGTCGCGTTCGATGATGGCGCGCGTGGGGACGAGGCGGCGGTTGGCGAGGCGCTGCGCCTCGAGCCGCACATCGGCGTACATGCCGGGGCGGAGCGTGCCGTTGCCCTGCGTGCGCACATGGGCGCGCCCGGCGCGCGTGGTGGAATCGACGAGCGGCAGCACCGCCGAGACCTTGCCGGTGAACGACTGCCCCGCGAGCGCGGCCGACGTGATGACCGCCTCGCCGCCGACCTTGATGAGCGGGAGATCGTGTTCGAGGACCGCGGCCTCGATGCGCAGGTTGCGCAGATCCACCACCGAGGTGATCTCGGCGCCCGCCGAGATGCGGTCGCCGACGACGACGGTGACGCGATCGACCGTGCCGTCGAACGGCGCGACGATCGTGGCGCGCTCGCGCTCGAACTTCGCGCGCGCGAGCCGCACGCGCGCCGCCGCGAGCCCCGAGCGCGTGATGCTCGCATCGAGGCGCATCTGGCTCGGCATCTGCCCCGTCGCGACCGAGTCGGGGCGGTAGTTGTCCTGGTGCTGGAGCGTCGAGAGGTCCACCGCGACCTGCGCCTCGTCCACGGCGAGGTCGAAGGGGCGCGGGTCGAGTTCGACGAGGACCTGCCCCTTGGTGACGCGATCGCCGGCGCGGACGCGGACGGTGCGGACCTCGCCCCCGACCTCGGCGCGGAGTCGCCCCTCGGACTCGGAACGGACCTGCCCCGTGGTGTTCACCGAGAGGACGAGGTCGGCATCGGTGACCTCCTCGGCGACGACGGGGAGGTTGACCGTGGAGGAGGAGCCGCCGGTGTTGCCGGAGTCGGCGGCCGCGGCGGAATCCGCGGCGGTCGAGGTGCCGTCGGCGGCGCCGGACTTGCCGCAGGCGAGCGCAACGGCGGCGGCGAGAGCGAGGGTGACGGAACGAGGTGAATGCATCAGCGCGGAGAGGATGGCCGTCGAACGGCAGAGTCAGTCCATTGTGACCCACCGGGCGAAGCAAAGGTTGCCGGTCGGTGATCGTCGTTCACAATCTGGAGTCCAAACTGAGCGCCCACCACCTCCCCGAGCGACCTCCGCGGGCGGGGAGCCTCGACTGGCCGAGCGGCGTCCGCTGAGAGGGCAGGTCCGTCTCGTTCCTGCGGATGATTCAGGAGGGCGCCGCTCGTCGTACCCGAGCGGCGAACACCACTGCCCGTCCCGGTTGACAGCATTCTGCACCACCATTCGATTGAATCGCGATGCGTCGAGAAGCGCTCGTGATTGGCCCCGATGACTTTTCCCGCTCCCTTGCCACGTCCGTGGAACGGAGCGGGAACTGGTGCTTCACACCGGCGCGCCGGACACTTGCCCTTGAGCGGTTGAGACTCACCTCCGGACTTCCGGACTGCATGATTCTTCATGTGCGGGCGATGGATCGCGCCGCCGCGTCGGAGCTCGCTGCAGCGGCAAGCGCAGCGGATGTCCGCATCGCCATTGCCGCGGACCATGAAGTGACCCAGATGCGTACGCTCTTCGCGTTGGCGCAGACCGCCGCACTTGAATTCATCCCGAGCGCGACCAAGCGGGCAGGTGTTCATCACGCGTTCTTTTCCACGTTCCCGCGTACCAGCATCCACTCGCGATTCGTTCACGCACTCAGCCCGCGACTCAGTCAGTTGCCCGATCCGAGCTTTGCGGTAGTTTGTCACGAGCTGATTCCGCATGCTACGGGTCATGATTTCGCAGACCGGTCGCGCAAGGAGAGCTGGGAGGGGGGGGGGCGAAGCCTCTCGCGACACTTGTCCGCTCTCGGCTTGTCCTCAAGTCACCGCCTTCAGCAAGCGGGTCGCCTAGCGCTGGCTCTCGACCTGGCCCAGACGCAGCGCGCGAAGCGAGCCGCACTTGCGTTCGCGGCGGGCTTCCTCTCGGAACGCACAATGACATCTACGCTTCGCCTGGTTCTCGGAGTGTCAATGCGCGACGCGTTGATCGCATACGATGACGTGGCGCTCTCGCACATGCTAACAAGCCATTGCCTGCGAGAAGGCAAGAGACCAACGCTGTCGTAGATGGCCGACGGCGGCCGGACGCTCCGCGCCGGTGAACGGCGCACTTTCTGGCCGACCTTCCGATTGTCCCTCGGTGCATGAACTAAGTCGTTCGACGACGGTGAGGCGCACGGATGGGCACCGACTCGCCGGTTGTGGCCGAATCCTGCCGCAATTGTCCCAATCTCAGGGTGGCGGGGACTGATGCGTGGGTCGAATCTTTGGCGCGCGCACCGATCTCGTGAGCGAGTCTCCCGACAGGGGCGGGCTGGTCCGCAACCGAAGCAGGGAAGGATTTGGAGTCGGCAACGGAAGTGGTCCCGGTCCCGCTACGGTCGTCTCCGCGCACCATTGAGCACCCACCTTTCAGACTGGATGGAGGAGTACATGCTTCCGAGTGTGAAGACGCTGGTGAAGTCGGTTGTTGCTGGCGCGGCCGTCGTGACCGCGATGGCCGTGGCACCCACGCCCGCACTCGCGAATAGCGGATGCTCGGAGCCCTGGCTGAACATCGAGTGCGAGAAGGTCTATTTCACCGTGTGCATAGGTGGCGAGTGCTTCGAGAACTACGTGCAACTCTACGGCAGGAAGCTCGACGAGTAGGAAGTAGAGTCGCTTCGTGAGGGGCGAGCGCCGCTCACGGACGCGCAGGCGCAGGGTCGTTCTGGCCTTGGCCTGCGCGTTCTCAGTGATTGCCGTGAGTTGGATGTTCGGGACTGATTCGGGCATCCTGTGGATGATCGGTGAGTCATCGTCTCCTACTTCATCCGAGCGCTGGGTCATCGTTACTCAGTCCGATGACTGCGCTGGCAACCTGCGCTTGGCATCCGCGCACGCTCGCATTCGCGCGTGGCAGCGACCGAGGCATGTAGTCCACCTCGTCATTCGCGGGGATCCGTCCGGTAGTGAGGTCGAGGGTGTGCTCGAACGGAGGGTGACTCGATTGACATCGCTCCTGATCGAGTCGGCCCTGATCGCGCGTGGCGTTCGCACGACTCCGGTGTTGGTTCGCGTTCCCTCCGATAGACGCGGAGTCGAGTTGCATGACCTCAGCGCACTTCCATCGAGGGAGAGTCCGTGAGTCCTGTCCGCAGCAACTGCTCCGCCGCGGTCCTGTTGCTCGCCCTCGCGGCGTGCGCCGCCCACGTGGATGCCGATTCGGGCGCTGAACCGGACTCGGGCGTCTTCGCGATCGGGTCGGCCGAGGTTGACTCGGAGAGCACGGTGGCCGTCGTCCGCGCCGCCGCACCGAACTCGCCCCCTCCTCGCCTCGCTGCACCGCGCTTTGCATTCGATGGCCGAATCGAGTGGATGGCCGAGACACCATCGTCCCTGGCCGACTCGACGCTTCTGCTCCCGACCGACCTGCAGTTCGCCCGCGCAGGCCTTCTCGTGTTCGATGCGGGTGCATCACGGATCCGGGTGGTGAACTGGTCGCCGCGACTCTCAGTTGCCTCGTATGGTCGGGCCGGCCGAGGACCAGGCGAGCATTCCATCGCGCTTCGGTTCCAGGGGACCTACGACCGCCCGATGGCGTTCGACCGTGACAATCGTCGACACAGCCGGCTTGAGCGCATTGCGGATTCAATCGGCACCGCGCCGGCTCCAAACAGACCGATCAAGTCGAGTTGCCTGCTGGGAGACGGGATCTCACTGGGCACCATCTCCGCTAACGACATGGAGTTCTTCCGGAATCGCTCCTCTTCTGGAGATCCCATCCAGCAAGTGGACCTCGTGGCGTCCCGAGGGAGCGAGGTGATCGACTCGTCCTCGTTGCCATTGCCGGAGCTCCTCAGGATCGCACCGATCGGCCGTCAGGCCGTCACTCAACAGCTCGACGATTCGACGTGCGTCCTCATCGCATACTATCAGTCGCAGTTCGCCGTGACGGGCGCGATCCGCGCGTGGCGGACCGCGGCCTATGTTGAGGCAGTGCCACCGGTGGATCCGCAACCGGTGGTGCAGGACGAGGGGCGGTCGGCTCGGATCGGAATGCCGAGAGGGGCCAAGATCAGCGCGATCGATGCCCGGGCATGGCGAGACATGATCCTTGTGCTTTACGAAGGGAGCACACGACAAGCGGGCAAGCTGCTTGACGTCTACAGACGAAGCGATCTCACCTATCGCGGATCGTTCGTGCTCCCGGATAAGGCAGATCGGATCGCGGTCTCCGGCGACACCCTCGCCGTGATCGCAGAGCGGGGCGACACGCCAATCATCCAACTCTTCCGCTTATCGAGCCAGCACCCCTGACCCGCGGCGACGTCAACGCCCTTCCAGCCTCGATGCCCAGACAAGTGCGAAGGTGTTCCTCAGCTAGTGCGCGCGCCATCCTCGCTCTGTTCACAGTCGCCTGCTCGAGCGAACCAGCGCCTGTCGCGCCGAGCGTCACGCTCGTCTCCATCGACCGCGAGACGTACCTCGCCGCACCGCGCGTTCGGTTCATCGAAGGCGACACGATCTGTGGCGCCCGCCCCGCCTGCCCGAATGAGGAACCGTTGAGGGTAGCGGTGTCGCGCGACGGTGAAGTGGCACTGTTGACCGAACGATCAAGCGTGTTCGTTGTGTCGGCGCAACGCTCCTTGCGACAGATCGTCTTCGACAACAACCCGATCGGAAACCTCCAGTCGGAGGCAGCGATCGAAGCGACCTCGAATGGTGGATGGCGACTGCTCATTCCCGGATCGGCACGATTCATCTCGGTCGACTCGGTCGGGCGGTTGGACAACACCACGCTGATTCCTTTGGACGCGGACTTCTTCGGCGCCGCGGCCTTCGAGGGAAGCCTCGTGAAGATGCACCTGCCGGCAGCGGCGACCGCCGGGGACTCGGTCGAGGCGGAGTTCGTCGGCGTCACTCCGCGCGAGGGCTTCCGCGGTCCATGGGCGCGCCTCCGGACCGCGTCCGTCCGCTCGACGAAGAGTGATCTCATCCCGCTCCCGCCGTTCTTCCGCACGCGTCCCTTATGGACGCCCATTGCTCCTGATACGGTCCTCTACGCGGATCGATCGGCGTATCGCGTTGCCTGGGTCGGCCGCGCCGGTCCGTGGCGTGAACTGCGCGTCGACGCACCGCTTCGCGAGGTCACGCCGGAGGAGCTCAACGCGGAGAGTGCTCGATTCCTCGCGCAGATGCCAAAGAGCCCGCGATTTCGCGAGGCACTCTCGCAGGATGTTGAGCGACGGCGGAACGGCGCTCCGCGAAACCATCCTGCGGTCAGTTCGCTGCTGATCGCTGGCGATCGGCGCATGCTCGTCGCCTCCGGCGTCGACCCCGAGTCCGGGATCGTGCGTTGGGATCTCTTCGACGGGGATGGCTCGATCCTTGGACACTTCGAGATGGCGGACTACGAGCGGGTCCTCAACTTCGAAGGTCGACGCCTCATCCTCGGCTCCCGCGGAGCGGCCGACCGGAGCGTCGTCCGATGGGTCTCACTCGAGATGTGAACATCGCCCATGATCGTGAGGCGGCTCAGCGCGCGACCTGCACCCGCTGAATGACCGTCCCACCGCTCTCCGCATCCGGCTTGGCGAAGAGCAGCTCCCCATTCGGCATCCGCGCCAGCGGGAGCCCGCGCCCCGTCATCGTGCCGACATAGACCCCATGCGGCCCGAAGACATCCACCACCGACGCTGCGGCCGCACTCGGCGTCCGCAGCACCCACATCGTCCCGTCCGACAGCAGCGCCACGTCGAACGCGAACGGATACGTCTCGGCCAGCCCCTGCTGCGCGATGACCTCCTCGATCGGCGTGACGCAGGACGTCATCCGGTCGCCGAAGGAGAACTTCCACTCCATCCCGTTCGGATAGAGCGCGCGCACATCGTCCGCCGTCGGCGCGCGGGGCGTGAGCGGACGGCGCACGCTCCCCACCGCGCGCGGCCCCTCGTAGAGCCAGAGCTCGTAGCCCGAGGGCCCCGGCACGAGGATCCGCGCCCCCGCCACCGCCACCGGCAGCTCCGGCGCGAAGAGCGGCGTCGAAAACGGCATCCCCATGCACTTGAACCGCACCGGCTTGGGACGGAGCCGCACCTGCTGCAGCGGCGGTGTGCCGAGGGTGTCGGCGAAGAGGGCGATGACCACCGCCGAGTCGCTCGAGTCGTGCCGCTTGGTCCAGAGGCCGCCGGTGCGGTAGTAGAGCCCGACGGTCCCGTCGAGCGCGCCATCGAGCCGCTGGTCGGTCGTCGGCGAGAGGTCGGGCAGGAAGCGCACGAGCACACCGCGCACGTTGTCGCGCACCCAGATCGTGTCGCTCTTCGCGCCGATCGCCGTGGGGAACTCGAACTCCCCCGGCCCGCCGCCCTTCCGCCCGAACACCCGCTCCTCCTTGCCGTCGCGCCCGAAGCGCACGATCGACGGGTCGCGCGTGAGGACGTAGGTGCGGCCCGCGCGGTCGGTGAGGACGCGTTGCCGCGAGACGCCGGTGAAGAGGTACGGCTCGCCGAGCGAGTCGCGGAGGACGTCGATCTCGTCGAACGTCCACGGCAGGACCGTGTCGCGCGCACCGGAGGTGATGATCTTCACGCCGGCGGAGTCGGCGCGGGTGATGCCGGCGGCGAGGTCCGCATCGCCGGCACAGGCCATCATGGAAACGACGAACAGGACCGTAGGGAACGCGGCCGCGGAGCGGAGCATCAAGCGCATGTCCGGTAGATGCGTCAGCGGACGGAGCGGGTCAAGACTCCCGTTTACGGCCGGGTCACGGCAAGGGCCGCCGACTCAGCCGTTCGATCCCATCCTCGTCCCGCGCGACCACATAGAGCGCCGCGCGCCCGCTCCCCACCACCCGCTCGTTCGCCGGCAGCCGGAGCCGTCCGACCCGCGCCCCGCGACGATCCACCACGTCCAGCTCCGTCCCGCGGCTCCCGATCCACGGGTGGCGCGCGACGAGCACTCGGCCGTCCGGGAGCGCGAACAGGTCGCCGAAGAACGGCGGCACGGACTCGGCGAACGGAAACGTCGCGAACGCCGGCGGCAACGGCTTCCCCGAGAACTCCTCGGCGCGTCGCCGCCAATCCGCCTGCTCGGCGTCCGTGACCCGCGGCGGGTCCCCTTCGATGGGCGCGCCGAGTCGCGGCGCACCGGTGGGTGGATACCAGTCGATGCGATACGGCTCCTGCCGCCCGACCGCGATCCAGCCGTCCGCGAAGAGCAGCGCCGGGTCCTCCACCGCGAGCACGACCGTCATCGTGCGGTACGACTTCCGCTCAGGCGGCCCCACCGGCGAGACCTCCACTTCCATCCCCTTCCCCACCGCGATGGTGTCGATGGTCATCGTCCGGCGATCGAGCCGCACGAAGGCGGCGCCGTTCCGCATGCGCGGCGCCGTGATCCCCGGCGCCGCCACCTGGCGCTTCGCGAGGACCCGTCCGCGCGCGTCGGCCCCGAGGAGCGCCGAGCCGAGCAACGCGAAGGCGGAGTCGTTGACGGGCGTGACGCGCACGATGCGGTCGCCGTGCAGGAAGAGCAGGCGGCGGTTGCTCGCATCGGCCATCAGCGTCGTGTCGTCGGCGAGCGGGATGAGCGACTGGACGTCGCGATACTCGAGCGGGCCGGAGCCGCTCACGCCGATCCGCCGCACCGCACCCGAGCGCAGGTCGGCGACGAGGATCGCGTCGTCGTCACCGATCAGGAGCCGTCCGTCAGCGAGTTCGCGCACCGAGCCGATGCGCGTGAACTCGTGTGCGAGGGTGGCGGACGCCGGACGAAGCGTGACGTCGGACGTCTGGGCCACGAGGGGCGTGGCGAGCGCAACGGCGCTCAGGACTACAACGACATGGTGCGACCGATTCTTCCCCATGGCAAGGGAAACTACCATCCGCGCACCGAAGATGAGGCCCGAACTGCCGCCTCTGTCGGGTGCTCGATCAGGGATGGTCATCCGCGTCCTTGCCAGACGGCGCGCACGGGAGGGTTGTCCCCTCGCGTCCCCCCGTCGATCTTGCCCTCGCGGGAGTCATTCCTCGGATGGGCTCCCTCAAGCAGCCGACGCAGGGCCGAATCCGACGAGGACCTGGGCGCACATCTCGCCCTCTCACGCTGGAGTCTTGAATGGGCAGCTCGCCGTGCGGATCGGCTTCGTGTGCGCTGTCTCGCGGGGCGGATTCGAACGGCCGGTCGTTGGCCCGAGCGATCCTTGCCGCGACCGTGCTCTTGGTCTTGGCCGTGGCGCAGACCGGACTCGCTGCCCAATCGCGACCGAGACAGGGTATCGGACGAGCCCTCGCCGAGTCACCGGCCGAGTTCAATCGGTTGATCTCGATGCGAGAACTGGCCGACGGCAGAGTCATCGTGCTGGACGAGGGCGACCAGCGGATCGTGCTGCTGTCGAGCGACCTCTTAATCGCTCAGCCGTTGCTCCGGATCGGCGATGGACCAGGGGAGTACCGCCGCGTGGGATCCCTGCACGCGCTTCCCGGGGACACGACACTCTTCGTCGACAGCTTCAACGGCCGGATCACGATCCTGGTCGGCGTCCGGTTCGTGGGCATGCTCTCCGAGCGAGACGCGGCGATCGCGCAGTTCCAGCAGGAGGTGCTGGGCGCCGATCGATACGGACACCTCCTCGGCGCGCCGGCCCTCCTGGGGAGTGGTCGCACCGCCGTACCGCGCGCGGCGGCGGAATCGCTGCAGTTGCTCCTCTCGTCCCGACAGTCCTCTCACGTCGACAGCGTGGGTCGAATGAGGGGACGCGGCAGCGGACGGGTTCAGATGGTGCGCGAGGAAGGACGGGCGCCATTCATGTACGTCGGATCACCGCTGTCCTCCCAAGACGAGGCGATGCTCTTCGCTGACGGGTGGATCGCAATCGCTCACCTGCGACCGTATCGCGTGGACTGGCGGGATCCTCAGGGGCGGTGGCTTCGGGGAAGCCCTCTTGAGGACGCTCCAACGGCGCTGACTCGCGAACACAAGTGCGCGGCGTGGCAGCGCATCTTCTCGGGTACTCGGCCGTGCCGCCCGGAACTACTCACGGAGTGGCCTTCGACCCTGCCTCCCTTCCTGTCCAGCACCTCGAACCTCGGAGTCACGCCGCTGATAGGCGAGCCGAACGGAATGCTCGCGATCCGGCGCACACCCTCGGTGGATGGGGAGCGACCGCGTCTGGACCTTGTCGACCGACGATCCGTTCGCGTCCGACAGCTCACACTCCAACATCAGGAGTCGCTGCTGGGATTCGGCAAGGACGCCGCGTACATCGTCGTTACCGACGACGACGGCGTACAGAGAGTGCGAAGACACGAGTGGAAGTGAAGTCCATCAGGTGCGGCGCCAAGTGCTGCTTTACGGGTACCTGAGCGAAAGAGGGGCGGCCGAACGGCCGCCCCCCTTTCATCCTCCAGCCTTCATCCCGCTCAGGGCAACCGCACCATCCCCACCAGCCTCCCTTCCCCCGCCGGATGCCGCCGGAGCGTCAGCAGGTCATCCTCATCCGCCAGCGTCGTATAGATGGTGTTCGCCCCGAACCCCACGAGCGTGACACGGTCGGGCAGCCGCACCTGGTACATCACCTTCCCCTCGCCGTCGATCACATCGAAGAGCATCCCCTTCGCCCCCGCCGCCTCGGTGCGCCGCACCCAGAGGTCGCCGTTGGGACGCGCCCAGATGCTCGGCGCGCCGGGACGGAACGGCGGCTTCACCGCCGGCCAGTCGGTGAGCGGCTCGAGCGGCGGCGCATTCGCGCCGGGGCCCATCTGTGCCGACCGGCGCGTGCCCTCGGGGCCCTGCGACATCGTGATCATCATCTGGTTCGCCCGCGCCTTGTTGCGGAGCACCTCCTCCTCGCGCCGGTCGGCGTCGCCCATGCGGATGGGCGTGAAGCGGATCGCCGGCGACGACTTCTTCTGGCCGTTGGGAAGGATCCAGTCGACGTGGTAGTCGCTCGCGCGCACGATCGCCACGCGGCCGTCGGGGAAGACGGCCCAGCCGTCGCGCGGGGCCAGCGGATTCGCGCCGCCGATGCGGACGTTCATGTTCCCCTGCCCGCCGGTCACCTGCGAGTTGTTCGACGGCACCTTCACCCACGCGAGCGTGTCGAGCTGCTTGGTGCCGCGATCGAAGCGCGTGATGGCGACCGAGTCGGCCGAGACCGGCTGCCCCTGCGCGTTGATCGCGAGGGGCGAGGACTCGGAGTAGAGCCGCCCGCGCGCATCGGCCGCCTGCGCGACGGTCATCCCGCCGAACCGCACCTGCGGCCCGCGCGTCGCCGCGCCACCCGGCGGCGGCGGCGGGGGAGCGAACTCCACCATGAACGTCGTCACCGGCTTCCCGTCCGGCCCGATGACCAGGTAGCGGGTGTTGAGCGGATCGAAGAGCAGCGTCGTGTCGCGCGGCGCGGCGAAGAGCCGTGCCGGCAGCCCGAACTCGGCCGGGCCACTCCCCTCGCGGCCGATCTTCGTCGCCGAGTTGGCGCCGAAGTCGACGAGAGCGACGACTTTGTCGCGCCCATCGGCGACGATGACCTTGCCGTTCGCCAGCTCACGGAGCCCGGCGATCTGTGAGAAGGGCTCGTCGAAGGTGGCGTTGGGCGCGGGGAGCGCGCGGGGCGCGCCCTGCGCGGCCACGGCGAGCGGAAGAGCGGCGAGGAGCGAGAGGGACGAGCGGATCGGATGGGGCATGGCGAGTCGTGGTGGATGGTCCGACTGGAGTCTAGCACGGTCGGTCAGAGGGTGTGTCACGCGGGGGAGCCCCGGGGTTGCCCGGTGCGCGCCGCGCCGCGCCGGCCGTGGCATCTTTCCGCATGCCACGGCCATCCGTCCGCCCCATGCTCCTCGGCGTCCCCTTCGACGCCGAGTCCTCCTTCGCCCGCGGCGCGGCGCTCGCCCCCGCGGCCGTGCGCGCCGCCTACGCCTCGGCGTCCACCAACACCTGGTCCGAGTCCGGCCTCGACCTCGCGACGCTCCTCGAGGACGCCGGCGACGTCGACTGCACCGGCGACCACGCGGCGATCCGCGACCGCATCTCCGCTCGTGTGGCCGAACTCGTGGCCGAGGGCCGCCGAACCATCGCGCTCGGCGGCGACCACTCGGTGTCGTTCCCGCTCGTGCGCGGCCTCGCGCCGCCGCGCGACGTGACGATCGTGCATGTCGACGCGCACCCGGACCTGTATCCCGACTACGAGGGGAATCGGTTCTCACACGCCTGCCCGTTCGCGCGGATCCTCGAGGCGGGGCTCGCGTCGCGGCTCGTGCAGGTCGGCATCCGCACCATGAGCGGCGCGCAGCGCGCGACCGCCGAGCGCTTCGGCGTGGAGGTCATCGACATGCCAACCTGGGCGCGCGGTGCGCGTCCGGTGGTGCGCGGCCCGGTCTATCTCTCGATCGACCTCGACGGCCTCGACCCTGCGTTCGCGCCCGGCGTCTCGCACCCCGAGCCCGGCGGCCTTAGCACCCGCGAGGTCATCACGCTCATCCAGTCCCTCGACGGGCCGATCCTCGCCGCCGACGTGGTGGAGCTGAACCCGACGTTCGACACGCGGGATCTCACGGCGCGCGTGGCGGCGAAACTGGTGAAGGAGATCGCGGCGAGGATGCTGGACGCGTAGCGATCAGGGTACGAGCACCGTGACCAGACGATAGCCGCCGGCCCCTCGGATGGGTTCGGTGTCCTCGGCGATGGAGATCACGACACGGTAGTCGCCGGTCGATGGCAGCGTGAATGGATCCGAGAGCGAGTGCGTGCCGCCGCCCACGGTCAATCCGTCAGACAGGCGATACACGACCACGTTCCACAGTTGGTCCGTCCGGCCCTCCGAGGACGAGAGGATCGTCCGGATCACCTGCCCCTCGGTTCCGGTGAACATGAACTCGTCGCTGTCGCCAGCAAGTTCGATCCGCTCACCGTTGAGCGTGTCGCCGAAGGCGTGGCCGGTCGCTGGAAGGGATTCCGGCAGCGAATCGAGCAACGCGACGCGGAGCGCGTAGGTCCCCGTCAGTGGGACCAACGAAGTCGACGTCACGCGGAAGCGCCCAGTACCACCCGGCCCGCCCCGGAAGCGTCCAGTGGCCCCGTGGTAGTCGGTGCAGGCATAGACGAGCCAGCTCGGCTCCTCGAGGGTGGCGCACACGCTTCCCGTGCTGCCTGCACCCGAGTCGATGAAGATGTTGTACTCGCGCCCGTCGAGCATCGCGAACTCGAAGTCGTCCTCATCAGCAGCGGGCGCGAGCGGTTCCCCCTCGACCCACGTCCCGATCGGCAGGCTACGGGCGATGGCCTCGGGTGCGCGGTCGATCCGCGACATCTCCAGGCGATACGAGCCGATCGCCGACCCCGTCCCCCGGGACTCGAGCCGGTACACGCCCGGATCCCAAGCCGTGATCGAACGATAGGTCGTGGTCGCGCCTTGCATGAGGAAGTGGTCCCAGAGCTGGTCTCCGTTCGGGGCGAAGGCGCGCACCGCCGTCGATCCCTCGCGGTCGGCGCCAGAGACGATGTTGAGATCGACGACTTCCCGCTCGGCGAGCGAGACGTCGAACCGATCGACGTCCCCCGCTCGCTCGATGCCCTCGGTGACCACGGTGTCGATACCGGAGAGCGTCGCAGCCCGCGACTCCGGCGCGAGCGACACGCGGCGCAACTCCAGCCGGTACGGCGTCGTGATCGAGTCGCGCGGACCTCGCGAGCCCCCGCGCACGATGACGCGTTGACTTGCCCCGCTGGCCATCACGAACGTCGCGCCGCTCCCGTCCACACGCCTCGGCGGCGTGGCGAACGGCGCATTGCTGGGACCATCGACGGCGCCGGTGACCGTCACCAGCATCGGCCGCACCTGCGCACGCGTGAATGAGACGTCGAGGCGAAGCAGTTCTCCGGCGAGCGCTTCGAACTCATAGATGTCCACATCGCCGACATGATCGAGCGCGTCGAGGATCGTATCTCCCAACACGAAGGCCGCTGGACGGGACTCTGGACGCGGGTCGACGCGCTTGCTCCAGAATCGATACCGACCGTCGGCAACGGGCCGGGCGATCGCCGCACCCGTCGCGATGCTCTGGCCGAGGCGTACCGAATAGCCGCCATTGCCGGGAATCCGCACGCGCACGGCGTTGCGCTCGATCTCGCCGACGGTCCATGGATCGTCCGTCCCGGCAAGGACATTGCCGAGGGCGTCGGAGACCGAGAGCGCCACGGAATACGGATTCGTCGCCAGCGGCTGCAGCGCAAAGACGTACTCGACCCCCGAGTCACCGGTGAAGATGAAGCGGTCGACGTCCCACAGGGAGTCGAACTCCTCGTACGCGACGGTGTCCCCGAGCACCAGCGCGGCGGGGCCGTGCTCGACCCCCGTATCGTGCGCGAGAACGACGATCCGGAACGGTCCGCCGTCGCCGCCGGCCGCCGGGCGGGCGCGGAGGAAGTAGCGATGCGCGTCGGCGGTCATCGGGAGATGGAACACTCGCTCCGCGAGGTCCACCTGGGTGCCGATGCTGGACAGCGTTCCGATGACCGGTCCGAGCGAATCGGCGCGGATCTCAAGGATCAAGGAATCACCGGAAGACCCGCTCCGTGCCTGGAACATCACGCGCAGTCGATTGCCTTCGATCGACGTGAGGACGAACTCACGCGCCGCGTCGCCGCTGAGGGTCCCATCGAACGTCATGCCGGGAAAGAGAGAGACCGGCGGCGGCGGCGCGCTGGGCTCCGTAGGTCCTTCGGAGCACGAGCCCAACAGCAGCAGGGCGATCGAGCTCCACAGCAGCGATGACCCATGACGATTCATGGTCGATGACTCCGTCGATTCGCGAAGTGACGTGATGGCGCGCCCTCGATTCTATCCGCGGTTACATGCGGTCGCAACGGGGAAGAATGGTGGCGACATAACGCGCGCGTCCGCCAGGAGCTACCGGCTTGTGACGAGGCCGCCGATCGGTTCGTGCCGGCCCGTGAATGGCGCGACCGGTCGAGTCGAGATGACGACCGGACTACACGAGTTCGTGACCGGACAGATCGAGCTCGCAACCGGACAACTTGAGCTCGCGTTCGGACAACTCAAGCTCGCGGCCGGACAACTCGAGCTCGCGACCGGGGGAGTCGAGCTCGCGACCGGTCGTCTTGAGCTCGCGACCGGACGAGTCAAGCGCACGACCGGACAACTCCAGCGCACGACCGGACGACTCCATCTCGCGCCCGGACGACTGGAGTGAGCGACCGGGAGAGTCGAGCTCGCGACCGATCGACTTGAGTGCGCGACAGGATTGATCGAGCCCGCGACCGGGTGACTCAAGTCCATGACCGGATGGAATAGAGCCGTGGCGGGATGCAATACGGCCCTGACCGGATGGAATCGATCCACGATCGCGCGAAACAGGTCCACGACCGCGAGAGCAACGCGCGCATCGAGCCGCGATTCCCCCAACGAAAGAGGGGCCGAGCTCTCGCCCGACCCCTCCGCCGTTCTCTGTGCCCTCTGTGCCCTCTGTGGTGAAGGCTTCTAGCCGTTCACTCCGAAGGCGCGAGCTCGATCTGCTCATCCGGCCCCGCATCCCCTTCCCCACCCTCCGCATCGTCCTTGTCGTCCTGCACGACGCGCGCGATGGCGGCGACGACATCGCCCATGTCGAGGTTCTTGAGCCGCACGCCCTGCGCCACACGCCCGGTCTCGCGGATGTCCTTCACCGCGCACCGGAGTGATTGCCCACCGCGCGTGATGAGCATCAGCCCGTCCTCCGGCAGCACCTCGAGCAGGCCGACCACATCGCCGGTGCGCTCGGTGCGCTTGACGGTCAGGATGCCCTTCCCGCCGCGGCCCTGCACCCGGTACTCCTCGATGCTCGTGAGCTTGCCGAGCGCGAGTTCGGTGACGACGAGCAGCGACGCGTCGCGCTTGACGACCACCATGCCGACGACCTTGTCGCCGTCGCCGAGCGCGACGCCCTTCACGCCGGTCGTGTCGCGGCCCATCGCGCGGGCCTCCTGCTCATGGAAGCGGATGCTCAGGCCGTGCTTGGTCACCAGCACCACGTCGTTCGTGCCGCTCGTGATCTGCACGTCGATCAGCTCGTCGCCCTCCTCGAGCTTGATGCCCTTGATGCCGGTCGATCGGACGTTCGAGTACTCGCTCAGCGCGGTCTTCTTCACCGTGCCCAGGCGGGTGCAGAACATCAGGTACTCGTTGTCGGTGAACTCCTTCACCGGCACGATCGCCCGCACCGTGGTGTCGGGCGTGACGTTGATGAGGTTCACGATCGGCTTGCCGCGCGTCGCGCGGCCGCCCTCGGGGATCTCGTGCACCTTGAGCCAGAAGCACCGCCCGTCCTGCGTGAAGACGAGCAGGTAGTCGTGCGTCTTGGCGACGAAGAGGTGCTCGACGAAGTCGTCGGTGCGGAGCTCCGCCCCCTTGGTCCCCTGCCCGCCGCGGCGCTGCTTGCGGTACGTCGAGATCGAGGTGCGCTTGATGTAGCCCGCGTGCGAGATGGTGACGACCATCTCCTCGTTGGCGATGAGGTCCTCGATGGAGAACTCGCCCTCGTCGCTGACGATCTCGGTGCGGCGCTCGTCGCCGTAGGTCGTGACCAGCGCGGCGAGCTCGTCCTTCATCACCTGCATGCGCGCCGACTTGGACGCCAGCAGCGCCTCGAGCTCCTTGATCTGCCCGCGCACCTCGGCCAGCTCCTCCTCGAGCTTCTCGATCTCGAGGCCGGTGAGCTTGGCGAGGCGCATGTTGAGCACCGCCTCGGCCTGCCGCTCCGAGAGCTTGAAGCGCCGCTGCAGCTGCTCGCTCGCCTGCGGCGTGTCCTCGGCCGCGCGGATGACCTTGATCACCTCGTCGATGTTGTCGACGCAGATCTTGAGGCCCTCGAGGATGTGCTCGCGCTCCTTCGCCTTGTCGAGGTCGAACTGCGTCCGGCGGACGATGACCTCGTGGCGGTGCGCGATGTAGTGCTGGAGCACCTCGCGCATCCCCATGATCTTCGGCACGAGGCGGCGGGTCGCCGCATCGGGCACCAGCGCGAGCATGATCACGCCGAACGTCGACTGCATCGACGTGTGCTTGTAGAGCTGGTTGAGCACGACCTTCGGGATCGCGTCGCGCTTGAGCTCGATCACGATGCGGGTGTTCGCGTCCGACTCGTCACGCAGGTCGGAGACGCCCTCGACCTTCTTGTCGCGCACCAGCTCGGCGATGCTCAGCACGAGGTTGGCGCGGTTCACCTGGTACGGCAGCTCGGTGACGACGATCTGCGACTTGTTGGAGGACTCCTTCTCCTCGATCACCGCGCGGGCGCGCATGATCACCTTGCCGCGGCCCGTCTCGATGTAGTCCTTGATCCCCGCGCGGCCGTAGATGAACGCGCCGGTGGGGAAGTCGGGGCCCTTCACGATCCCGCGCAGCGCCTCGACCGAGAGCTCCGGGTCGTCGATCATCGCCATCACCGCGGCGGCGACCTCGCGCATGTTGTGCGGCGGGATGTTCGTCGCCATGCCCACCGCGATGCCCGACGAGCCGTTGATCAGCAGGTTCGGCACCGCCGACGGCAGGACGGTCGGCTCCTCGAGGCGGTCGTCGAAGTTCGGCGCGAAATCGACGGTGTTCTTGTCGATGTCGGTGAGCATCTCCACCGCGATCCGCGTGAGGCGCGACTCGGTGTAGCGGTAGGCCGCCGCGGGGTCGCCGTCGACGGAGCCGAAGTTGCCCTGGCCGTCCACCAGCGGATAGCGCAGCGAGAAGTCCTGCACCATGCGCACGAGCGCGTCGTACACCGACTGGTCGCCGTGCGGGTGGTACTTGCCGAGCACGTCGCCGACGACGGTCGCGGACTTCTTGTACGGACGCCCCGGCACCAGCCCGAGCTCGTTCATCGCGTACAGCACGCGCCGGTGCACCGGCTTGAGCCCGTCGCGCACGTCCGGCAGCGCGCGGCTCACGATGACGCTCATCGAGTAGTTGATGAACGACTCCCTGACCTCGTCCTGGATGAGACGCGGGAGGATCCGTTCGCGGTTGTTCGGAGCGGTCATTTGCAGAGGGGAACGAGGAGTCCGTGGGGCGTTCTCGTGCGACCCCCGAATTTACTCCGCGGGAGAGCTGATTTCAATCGAATTTCGCGGGATTCTCGGGGACTTGAACGGCCTCACCACAGAGGGCACAGAGGACACCGAGAACGGCGGAGAGGGGCGTTGGGGAAGGGCGGATCGCCGCGGACGACAGCGCCGCAGCAGTCCTCCGCGGTTCTCTGTGCCCTCTGTGCCCTCTGTGGTGACCGCCGTTGCAGGAGGACTCAGCCCCGCGTCCCGCTCCCCGCATCGAAGTCGTCCCGCTCGTTCTCCGCCGCGATCGCGTCCCGCTCGGCGCGCCACCGCTCGTACCAGGCCCGCGTCACCTCGCCCGCGAGGTCGCGGTTCCCCAGCCCGAACGAGAGCGCCAGCGCCAGCGCGATCGCGCCGAAGATGATCGCGAACGCCGTCGTGACGATGTCCGTCGCCACGCCCAGTTCCTGCAGCGACATGAACACCGCGAGCAGGATCACCCCGCCCTTCCCCGCGCGCGCGAGCATCGGGCCGCCGTCCAGCCGCGGCGTGCTCGCGAGGATGAGCGCCCCCACGAAATCACCGAGCACGATGCCGAGGATCACGATCACGATCGCCGCGATCACGCTCGGGATGTAGCTCACGAGCTCGCTGAACACCTGCCCGAGGTAGTCGATCCCCAGCGCGTCGGCGGCGACGAGCATCGCGGTGAAGAGCACGAACCAGAAGACGAGGTTCGCCACGACACGCGTGGGGTTCACCGGCGCGCCCGTATGGTCGCGCGCGGGGATGCCGCCGCGCTTGAGCACGTCGTTCAGGTGGATCCGCCGCAGGATGCTCCCCACGCCCCGCTGCGCGAGCTTCGCGATGAAGAACCCGATCGCGAGCACCACGCCCGCCGCGAACATCGACGGGATGAACTGCCAGATGCGCTGGAGGCTCTCGAGGAGCCGATCGTAGAACGTCACGGGATCACCGATGGGCGCTAGAAGGTGAAGCTCAGGAGGGAGTGCTTGCCGGGCGCACCCAGCGCGGCCACGGCGAGTCCGGTCGGCGTGACGCGCACGCGCTCGAGCCAGGCGAGGCGTCCCGCATCGCGATCGGGCTGGATGTAGCGCTCGGCCATCGCCACGCCGGCCACGGCGCCGAGCGTCGCGAAGCCGAGCGTGAGCGACTCGCCGCGATCGGCCTCGCCCGCGGCGAGGATGCCCACGCCCATGCCCATGAGCGCACCGGCGACACCGCCGAGCGCGACGAGGTTCGCCTCGCTGCGCGTATGGTCGTAGCGGCGCACGAGCGTGCGCTCGGTGAGGAGGATGCCGAGCCAGCCGCCGGCGAGGAGCGACGTCGCGACGGTCTCGCTGTTGGGCGAGCTGCTCGCGATCGCGGTCCCCGCGGCCATCGCGCCGATCGTCGCGCCGGTCCACAGCGTCTGCAGGTCGCCGACGGTGAGGTTGTGCGGCGCGACGCCGGCGTACCAGCGCCCGGCGAAGTAGCCGCCGAGCCCGGCGGCCGTCCAGAGGAGCGCCGAGCTGGCGCGATCGACACCGGCCGAATCGAAGGGATCGGCATCGCCCGCGAAGGTGAGCGCCACCGCGGTGCCCATCGCGAGGTCGTGCCCCATCACCGTCGCGGCGGCCTCGCCGCCGGTGAGTCCACCGCCGAAGTACAGACCCGAGCCCGCGCCGACGAGTCCGCCGAGCAGCACCGCGGCCGCGCCGGTGCGCATCTCGGTCTCGCCCTGCGTGACGATGAGCAGCGCGCCGCCGGCGCCGCGGAGCGCCATCGCGGGCGACATGAGCGCGCGCGCCTCGGTGATGCGCACGTGACGCGTCATCTCCGCCGCGGCGAAGAAGGTCCCGCCCGCCATCACGAGATAGCCCGCGCTCCCGGTGAGGCCGTCACGCCCGACCATCGTCGCGAACGCGGGCGCGTAGACCGTGAGGCCGAGGACCGTCTGGTCGCGCACGAAGCGGGCGCGCAACTCGCGACTCGAACCCCAGCGGGGCCCGAGCGTATCGGCGGCGGTGGAGCCTTGGACGAACTCGATCCGGCGCGGCGGCTCCTGCTGCGCGCCGACGACGGTCGAGAGGAACGCCAGCGCGACGAGCGCGCGATGGAGGGGTCGCATCGCAGGAAATGTAGCGTGGCGACCGGGCGCTAGTTGCGCGTCCCGCGCTTGAGGTCGAAGAGCACGCTGCGATGGCACTGCGGACAGAGGAGCCACTCGCGCTGCCGCGCGTACCCGAGTCCGAAGCTCCCGCCGCCGATCGAGCGGGGACGCATCCGCACCGCGCAGCGTGGGCAGTCGGCGTGTCCGTCGCGACCATAGGCCTCGCGCACGGACTTCTCCTCCGCCGCGTCGAACTGCGCGCGCTCGGTCATGGTGCGATCCGCACGACGACCTTCCCGAACTGCGCCCCGCTCTCGAGGCGCGCGAAGGCCGCGCGCGCGTCGGCGAGCGGATGCACCGAGTCGATCGGCGGCACGAGCCGCCCCGCCGCGAGCTCCGCGCCGATCGCCGCGAACTCGGCCGCGTTCCCCATCGTCGAGCCCATGATCGTCCACTGGTGCCAGAAGAGGCGACGCACGTCCATCGCGAGCGTGGGCCCCGTGGTGCCGCCGCAGGTGACGAGCCGCCCGCCACGCCCGAGCGCGAGGAGCGACTGGTCCCAGGTGCGCTGCCCGGTGGAGTCGATGATCACGTCCGCGCCCCTGCGGCCCGTGCGCTTCCGCACCTCGAGCCCGAGGTCCTTCATGTGATGGTCGAGGCCGTCGTCGGCCCCGAGCGCGCGGGCCCGCGCGAGCTTCGCCTCGCTCCCCGAGGTCACGATGACGTGCGCGCCGCGCGCCTTGCAGATCTGGAGCGCCGCGAGCGCCACGCCGCCGCCGATCCCCCAGATGAGCACCGTCTCGCCTGGCTGCACCTGCGCGCGCGTGACGCACATCCGCCAGGCGGTGAGCGTCGCGAGCGTGAAGGCCGCCGCGACCTCGTCGCTCACACCGTCCGGCACGGGCTGCACGTTCGTCGCGGGGAGCACGATCTCCTCGGCGAGGGTGCCCGGCGCATGCTCGCCGAGGAGCTGGAAGCGGATGCAGAGCGAGTGCTCGCCGCGGCGGCAGAAGTCGCAGGCGCGGCAGGAGAGCCCCGGATTGATCATCACGCGCGTCCCGACCGCGACCTCGGTCACGTCCGGCGAGACCTCGGCGACGACGCCCATCCCGTCGCCGCCGAGGATCCAGGGTGGCGTGATCGTCACGCCCGGCAGTCCGCCGAGCGTCCAGAGGTCGAGGCGATTGAGGGCCGCCGCGCGGAGACGCACGCGCACATGCCCCGCCTCCGGCAGCACCGGCGCGGCGAGGTCATCGCGGTAGCGGAGCTGGTCCAATCCGCCATGGGCGTCGATGGTGAGTGCCCGCACGCCTGCGTACCCCCGTTATATTCGAGGACGACCGGTCACGCGGACGCGCGACTGATCCACCCCCGACGAACCTGCCGCGATGATCCCCATCAAGGTCCCGCCGCTCGGCGAGAGCATCACTGAAGCGACCATCTCCCGCTGGAACAAGAAGGAGGGCGATGCGGTCGCGATCGGCGAGACGCTGGTCGAACTGGAGACGGATAAGATCACCGTCGAGGTGCCGGCGCTCAATGCCGGCGTCCTCGTGAAGCGCCTGAAGCAGGAAGGCGACGTGGTGCAGCTGGCGGAACTGCTCGCCGAACTCGACGAGACCGCGACGGCCTCCGCCGCCGCCCCCGCTGAAGCGCCCGCGAAGCCCACTGTGTCCCCTGTGCCCCCTGTGGTTCAGGCTGTTACCGTGCCGGCTCCCGCATCCCCCGCCCCCGACCTCCGCACCGCCCCGAGCGCCCAGCGCCTCGCCGCGGAACAGGGCGTGGACCTCCGGACCGTCCAAGGCACCGGCCGCGGCGGCGTGATCAGCAAGCCCGACGTGATCGCCGCGATGGACGCCCCGAAGCCCTCGGCTCCGCCGTCCTCTGTGCCCTCTGTGCCCTCTGTGGTGAAGGCCGTTGCCGTTCCCGCACCCGGCCTCCGCGAGACCCGCGAGAAGATGACGACGCGCCGCAAGCGCATCGCCGACAATCTCCTCAACGCCCAGCACTCCACCGCGCACCTCACGACGTTCAACGAGATCGACATGTCCGCCGTGTCGACCTTCCGCGAGCGGATGAAGGAGCGCGTCGAGAAGGAACATGGCGTGAAGCTCAGCTTCATGCCGTTCTTCGCCAAGGCCGCATGCATGGCGCTCAAGGCCTTCCCGGTGGTCAACGCGCAGATCGACGGCGACTCCGTCATCTACAAGCACTACGTGAACCTCGGCATCGCCGTCGCCAGCGACGCGGGCCTCGTCGTGCCGAACGTGAAGGACGCCGACCGGATGGGGATGATCGGCTTCTCCAAGGCGATGAATGCCGTCGCCAAGCGCGCGCGCGACGGCAAGCTGACGATGGACGACCTCACCGGCGGCACGTTCACGATCACGAACGGCGGCGTGTTCGGCTCGCTCATCTCCACGCCGATCATCAACTTCCCGCAGGTCGCGATCCTCGGGCTCCACAAGACGCAGGACCGCGCGATGGTCGTGAACGGCCAGGTCGTCGTCCGCCCGATGATGTACGTCGCCCTCAGCTACGACCACCGGATCATCGACGGGCAGCAGGCCGTGCTCTTCCTCGTCCGCGTGAAGGAGCTGATGGAGGACCCCGCCGCGATGCTGATCGACGACTGAGTCGGGGCGACGCGCCCGACGCGCCGTCCGCGTCCGGTCAGCGCAGCCCGAGCATCGCCACGGCCGCCCGCAGCCACTCCGGCTCCGGGCGGCCGTCCGCTTGGCAGGCCCCAGCGATGGCACCGAGTCGGCGCGCGAGCTCGAGACGCGCATGGCGCGGCCCGTCGATCACGCCATGCGCCGGCAACGCCGCGAGGGCCGCGCGCGCCGCATCGACGAGCGAGAGGTCGGCCTCGCCGCGCAGGCTCGCCTCGCCCGGGAAGCACTCGGCGCGCGCGATGCGCAGCGAGGCCGAGATCCCGAACTCCATCCGCGCGAGGTAATCGCCGGTGCAGCGCGACGGCGGGATGAGGTGCCGCAGCGCCTGCCGCGCGACCACGCCCACCTGCTCGCCCGCGGCCACCGCGCCGAAGATGATCTGCGCGTCGTCGCCCGCCGAGAGCGCCTCGCCGCGGCGACCGGTGAGGGTGTAGCGGCCGCTCGTCGTAGCCGTCGCCCACCGCTCCGCCGCGGCGCGGCGCGTGACGAGTCCCGACCCGACGGGGAAGTACGGTGCCCAGGTCATCGCGCGGCCGAATTCGTCGTGCCCGTGCGCGCGCTCCTGGAAGAAGGGGCGCATGTCGCGTTCGATCCAGTGCGCGACAGGCCCCGTGTACTCGACGACGATGGTGCCGGCGCCCCAGACGGAGACCTCTGGGTGCGCGGCGGCCGCGGACGCGACTTGGACGAGATAGTCGGGCTCGGGGACGTTGTCGTCGTCGAACCAGACGAGCACCTCGCCGGTCGTCGCGGCGATCCCCGCGCGCCGCGCGACCGAGAGGCCGGGCTCCTCGCAGCGCACGATGCGCGCCCAGGGCTCACGCTCGACGAAGAGCCGCTCCTCCGCCCGCTCGGCGAGGGGATGCGCGCTGGCCGAGTCGACGAGCACGAACTCGCGCGTCCAGCCGGCCGGGACCTTGAGTGCCTCGATGCCGACCAGCACCCGGCGGAGGGTGTCAGGGTCCGGGTTGCGGGTGCAGGTCAGGAGCGAGATCGTCGGCATCGTGTTCGCAAGTTACTGCAACGGCGGTCACCACAGAGGGCACAGAGGACACAGAGAACGGCGGAGTCAGACGACCAGGCGGCTGATGCCCTCCGTCAATCTCAGGACGTTGAAGTTGATGAGGAGGCCACGACGGATGCCAGTCAGTTTGAGATAGGTGATCAACTGCGCACGGTGCACCTCGAGCAGGAGATCGACTGACTTGAGCTCCACGATGAGTTGGCCGTTCACCAGCAAGTCCAAGCGAAAGGAGGCGTCCACGAGCTCGCCGGCGTACCGCACCGGGACCCTGACCTGCCGTGCGAACGGCACGCCGCGCCTTCGCAGTTCGTGGCAGAGGCAGGCAGAGTATACCGATTCCAGCAAGCCTGGCCCGAGCTCCCTGTGCACCGCGATCGCCGCCCCGATCACCGCATGACTGACCTGATCGCGCATCACCACCCTCCGCCGTTCTCTGTGCCCTCTGTGTCCTCTGTGGTGATACGCCGTTCCCCTTGCATCCCGGGACCCCGACCCCGCACCCCGCATCGTTAGATTGCGGGCGTCACCAACCCCGAGCCCATGCCCGACCCGATCCTCTCCCCCGACGTCGTCGTCATCGGCGGCGGCCCCGGCGGCTACGTCGCCTCGATCCGCGCCGCGCAGCTCGGCCTCTCGGTGGTCTGCGTCGAAGCCGACAAGACCCTCGGCGGCACCTGCGTCAACGTCGGCTGCATCCCGTCCAAGGCCCTCCTCGGCTCGTCGGAGCACTACGACTTCGCCCGGCACCACGCCGCCGAGCACGGGATCGACTTCACCGGCGTCTCGTTCGACCTCGCGCGCATGATGAAGCGCAAGGACGACGTCGTCGCGCAGAACACCAAGGGGGTCGAGTTCCTCTTCAAGAAGAACAAGGTCACCTGGGCCAAGGGCTTCGGGACGCTCAAGGCCGGCAACGCCGTCGAGGTGCGCGCCGCCGACGGCGCCGTGACCAGCTACGCCGCGAAGCACGTCATCATCGCCACCGGCTCCGTGCCGATGGAGCTCCCCTTCCTCAAGTTCGACGAAGAGCGGATCCACTCGAACGTCGGAGCGCTGAGGATCCCCGAGGTGCCCAAGCACCTCATCGTGATCGGCGGCGGAGTGATCGGCCTCGAGCTCGGCTCCGTCTGGCGCCGCCTCGGCGCGCAGGTCACCGTGATCGAGTACGCGCCGACCATCCTCCCCGGCAACGACGCCGACGTCATCAAGGACGCGACGCGGATCTTCACCAAGCAGGGGCTCACGCTCCACACCGGCACCAAGGTGACCGGCGGCCACCGCGATGGTGCGCGCGTGGTGATCACCACCGAGAGGGATGGCGCGGCGCAGACGTTCGAGGCCGACCATGTGCTCGTGTCGATCGGCCGCCGCCCGTCACTCTCCGGGATCGACGCCGTCGCCCTCGGCCTGCGGCTCGGCGCGCGCGGCGAGATCGTCGTGGATGACCAGCTGCGGACCAACCTGCCGAACGTCTTCGCCATCGGCGACGCGGTCGGCGGCAAGCTGCTCGCGCACAAGGCCGAGGACGAGGGTGTGATCGCCGCCGAGGTGATCGCCGGCAAGCGGGTGCACATGCACTACCACAACATGCCGGGCGTGGTCTACACCTGGCCCGAGATCGCGACCTGCGGCCAGACCGAGGCCGAGGTGAAGGCGAGCGGACGCGCGTACAAGGTGGGGAAGTTCCCGTTCTCGGCGAACGGCCGTGCGCGCACCATGGGCAACACCGACGGCTTCGTGAAGTTCGTCACCGACGCCGCGACCGACGAGATCCTCGGCTGCCACATGATCGGCCCCAACGTGAGCGACCTGTTGAGCGAGGTCGTGCTGGCGATGGAGTACCGCGGCACGGCGGACGACATCGGCGGGACGGTGCACTCGCACCCGACGCTCAGCGAGGTCGTGAAGGAAGCGGCGCTGGGGGCGCTGGGAAGGGCGTTGCACGTCTGAGATGAAGGCTGAATGATGAAGGATGAAGGTGGAGAGCAACACCGATCACTTCCCCCTTCATCCTTCAGCCTTCATCCTAGATATCGCTCCTGCACGACCCCCAGGTGGTGCAACAGATGCCCCGCCGTGATCCAGGCGATCGCGCGCACCGTGATCGGCTTGCCGTTGGCGGTGCCTGCGCGCGTCCACGCCTCCTCGGGGAGGCCATGAAAGAGCGTGACCGAGGCCTCGCGCACTGACTCGAGCTCGTCCATGATCGAGTCCATCGACCTCGCGCCCGCGCCGCTCATCGGGGCGTAGGTGTTCTCGTCCCAGCCCGGGAGCGGCGTCTGGTCGCCGCGCGCGATGCGGAGCGCGCGGTACACGAAGATCCGCTCGGCGTCGGCGCAGTGGAGGAGGACCTCCTTGAGCGTCCACTTCCCCGGCGCGTAGGCGTGGTCGCCGCGCTCCTCGTCGAGGTCGTGCAGGAGCGCCGCGGCGATCTCGGCGCCGCCGATGAGCGCCTCGACGACGTCGCCGTCCGGGACCTGCGAGACGTATCCGGCATAGAACGACGGGTACTCGTCCGGGGAGGGGCGCTGTGCGCGATGCGAGGTCACTGGGGCTCCTGTCGAGGCGGTGAGGGGCAGAATCTAGCGCGGCGGCACCGGCGCGCGGCGTCCGGCACCGACGCGGGAACAAGAAAGGCTGCCCTCGCGGGCAGCCTTTCGAGAGAGCGGAGCCGGGACGAACTCAATCGTCCGCGAGCTTCGCCAGGATCTGGGAGGGCAGGTACGAGGGCGTCACCATGCGGCGACGGCGACCCGTCTCCGCGCTGATGCGCTTCCAGAGCTCGATCTCGCGCTGGGCGGCGCTGAGCGCGGTCTCGTTCACCTTGTCGCCGTCGAGGTAGGCGTGCACCGCGGACGGGAGTTCCGTCCCCGGCGGCGTGACCTCGCGGTCGGCAGCGGTGGGCTCGGCCTGCTGGGCAGGACGAGCAGCGTCGGTCGCCGGCTGGCGGACCACATCACGGGGGTCGAGCGAATCTTGCATCACGAGTATCGATCCTCCAGGAGCTTCTGCAGCGCCTCACGGGCGCGATGGACACGCATCTTCAGGGCACCGACCGTCGCGTCGAGCAGCTCGGCCATCTCTTCGTACGACCGACCTTCGACGTGCTTCATCACGAACGCTTCCCGCAGTGAGGACGGGAGGGCCTGCAACGCGCCGTCGAGATCCCGGCGCATCTCCCCCCGGTCCAACTCTTCCTCGGGGGTCTCCAATCCAGACGGTTGATCGTCCTCTTCGTAACTGAGGTGCGTGCGCCGGATGTTCTTGAGCCAGTCCTTGCACCCGTTCGCCACGATCCGGAACACCCAGGCATCGAACCGGCCTCGGACCTCACCCAGGTGATGGAACGCCTTGATGAACGAGACCTGCAGGATGTCCTCCGCCACGTCCGCGCTGCCCGTCATCCCGTAGGCGTGGCGATACAGCGGATCGCTGTAGCGCTCGATCAGGATGCCGAAGGCATTGCGGTCACCGGCGAGCACGCGGTCGATGACCGCTTGATCGGCGTCGAACGATTCGTCGGGAGCAGTAGGCTCGGTGCTGGTCTGTGGCACGGTGCTAGTGTAATCCCAACACCGCGCCGCGGACAGGGCCTCCGCTACCGACGGACCGTGCGAACCCGGTTCGTCGCATAGCAGGGACGAGCAATCGTGAGGGAGGTCACAGCTTCAGAAGGCAGAAGGGAGAAGGGCGAAGGGGGACGCGGACCCCGAGGCTCATCCGCTGAACGCGCCCCAACCGGTCGCCCTGACGGCGGCGCCCTGTTCGTCGAGCCGCGGCGGTGGGCGGCGGACGCGCCCGGGGGCTTGGGGGGCGACGCCCGTCAGGGCGGAGGCCTCCACCGCCTTGAGCGCCTCAAGCACCGGCTTCACGACCCCGCAGGGGACGCCGGCGTCCTCGAGCCGCGCGATCCAGTGCGCGGCCGGGGCCGAGCGCACGCGTGCGGCGATCGCGCCCACCACCCGGGCGCGCGCGGCGAGGCGGCCCGCGTTGGTCGCGAGCGACGCGTCGTGCGCGAGCGTGTCGAGCCCGAGCGCCTGCGCGCACGAGACGAACTGCGCGTCGCTCCCCACCGCGATGACGAGCGGGCGGTCCGCCGCCTCGAAGAGCTCGTACGGCACCAGGTTGGGGTGCGCGTTCCCCCAGCGCCGCGCCTCGTCGCCGGAGACAAGCGCGTTCTGCGCCACGTTCACCAGCGCCGCCGTCGCGCTGTGCGCGAGCGAGACCGTCAGGCGCCGGTCCGCACTCGTGTGCGCGGCGCGATGGCCCGCGCCCGTCCGAGCGCGCCCGACCAGCGCCCCGAGGATCGCAAGGGCCGCGTCCTTTCCCGCGAGCACGTCGGCGAGCGCCACCCCGACCTTCATCGGCCCTCCCTCCGCCTCGCCGGTGATCGCCATCCAGCCCGATTCGGCCTGGACGACGAAGTCGTAACCGGGACGAGGACTGTCGAGCCCGAAGCCGGTGATGGTGCACCAGATGAGCTGCGGGTGCCGCCGGAGCATCTCGTCGGCCCCGAGGCCGCGACGCTCGAGGGTGCCGGGCCGGAAGTTCTCGAGCACGACGTCCGTGCCGGCGATGAGGCGCTCGAGAAGGGCCCGATCGGCCGGCAGGGCGAGGTCGGCGGCGACGCTGAGCTTGTTGCGATTGGCGGACAGGTAGTAGGCGCTTTCGCCGCGTTCGTCGAACGGCGGCCCCCAGCCGCGGGTCTCGTCACCGGTGCCGGGCCGCTCGATCTTGATGACATCGGCCCCGAGATCGCCGAGGATCATGCCGGCGAGCGGCCCGGCGAGTACGCGGGAAAGGTCGAGTATTCTGATGCCATCGAGCGGAAGATGCATTATGATGTCGTGGTGATGACTTGTTAACGACAGTACGGGCGATGTAACAGACGCGACGAAAATGCTCGAAATTCACCACTTGTACTACTTGCGTACAAGCTGAAAAATCATATACTTGCGCGCGTTCATATCGCGCAGCACCTCGCAACGGAAGCCAACATGCCTGATACCGAGAAGCCGGCCGAAGCGGCCGCCGCTCCTGTCGTCCCGCCCAAGCGCCACCCCGGCCACCGCGGCCAGGACGTCCGCGACACCGTGGCCGAGATGGCCGCGAAGGCCCACGAGATCTCGCTGGAGGCCGGCAGCAAGATGGCCGCCGCCATGAAGGACGTCGTCGGCGCGGCCGCCGGACTCGTGGCCTTCTCCATCGAATCCGCCCGCGACCTCGTGCAGTACATGGTCCGTCGCGGCCAGATGACGCAGGATGAGGCCGACAAGCTCGTGCGCGACGCCGAGGAGGCGTGGCTCAAGAAGAACAAGGGCAAGACGCTCCCCAAGGTCGCTGTCCCGGCCCCGGTCGCCAAGCCCTTGGTCGTCTCGTCGCCGCCGAAGCCCGCGATCGTCGCGAAGCCCGCGGCCGCGCCCGCCAAGGCCGCCCCGGCTAAGCCGGCCGCCAAGCCTGTCGCCAAGCCGGCCGCCGCCCCGGCGAAGGCTGCGGTCAAGCCCGCGGCCAAGAAGCCCGCGCCGGCCGCCAAGAAGGTCGTCGCCAAGAAGCCGACGCCGCACAAGTAGCGCTCGGCGGTCCCGCTCGACCCCGCGAGAGCGCACCTTTCGGGTGCGCTCTCTGCGTTTCCGCCCTGCGCACGCTCCGCCCGCTCCTCCCGCCATCGCGACCCTCCGACCCGACGTGTCCCTGATCCCCCGCGGCGACGCCCTCGCCCTGACGCGCTCGCTCGTCGCCGTCGACTCCCGCAATCCCTCACTCGCGCCCGACGGACCGGGCGAGGGGGCGGTGGCCGAGTTGCTGGCGCGCGTACTGCGCGAGTGGGGATTCGCGGTGGACCTGCTCGAGGCGCTCCCGGGCCGCCCCAATCTCCTCGCGCGCATCGGCGGCGGACATGGCGGGCGCTCGCTGCTGCTCAACGGCCACCTCGACACGGTGGGCGTGGAGGGCATGACGCACGCGCCGCACGATCCCCTCATCCGCGACGGCCGCCTCTACGGTCGCGGCGCCTGCGACATGAAGGCCGGCATCGCCGCGATGTGCGCCGCCGCCGCGCACGCCGCCGCGGCGATCGACCTCGGCGGCGAGGTGATCATCGCCGCGGTCGCCGACGAGGAGTACGCGAGCGCCGGTACACGCGCGCTGCTGGCGATGGGCATCACCGCGCACGCCGCGGTCGTCACCGAACCCACGCGCCTCGCGCTCTGCCCGGCGCACCGCGGCTTCGCCTGGGCGGACATCACCGTCGCGGGACGCGCGGCGCACGGATCGCGGTACGACGTCGGCGTGGACGCCATCACGCATGCGGGCCTGCTCCTCGCCGAGCTGCACGCCTACGAGCAGGAGGTGCTCACCACGCGCACGCATCCGCTCCTCGGGCGCGCGTCGCTGCATGCGGGCACCATCCAGGGCGGCATCGGCCCCTCGACCTATCCGGACCGGTGCACGTTCACCGTCGAGCGGCGGACGCTCCCCGGCGAGCAAGGAGCCGACCTCGGCCGCGAACTCGACGCGGCGATCGCGCGGGTGCGCGCGCGGGTGCCGGATTTCCAGGCCGAGTACGTGCTCGGCGTGGGACAGGCGCCCAACGACGTCTCGCACGAGGAGCCGCACGTGGTGGCGTTGCGCACCGCCTGCGCGGCCGCGGGCGAGGCCGCGCCGATCGAAGGGCTCTCCTGCTGGACCGATGCGGCGCTCTTCACCGCCGCGGGGATCCCGGCCGTCTGCTTCGGCCCGGGCGACATCGCGCTCGCGCACGCGGCGGAGGAGTACGTGCCGGTGGACGAGATCGCGCGCGCGACGAACGTGCTCACGCGCTTCATCACCGAGTGGTGCGGACCGAAGGGGGTCGCGTGGGGCAGTTGACGGTCAAGCAGTACGATGCGCTCGAGCGGGCGATCGTCGACGCCACGCGCGTCGCGATCCTGCGGCGTGGCACCGAGTATCTCGTGATCCCCGAGCGCCTGATCATGCAGGACGGCGCCGAGGTGATCGTCGCGCGGCACCCGACCACCGGCGCGCGCCTCACGCTGCGGCTCGACGAGGTGGACCGGATGGAGGTGGTGAAGTGAGCGCGCGCTTCCCGCTCGTCGCGATCTACGCCGACGAGTCGTGCCTCGGCAACGGCAAGGAAGGGGACAATCCCGGCGGCGCGGGCGTGCTCGCCGAGTGGCGCCACGCCGACGGCCGCATCTCGCGGCGCGACCTCTGGATCTCGGCGCGCGCGACGACGAACAACCAGATGGCGCTCCGCTCGGTGATCGAGGCCTTCGACGGCCTTGGCGCGAAGAACGGGCGATTCAGCGTGCAGTTCACGACCGATTCGCGCTACATCGTGGACGGGCTCACCTCGTGGGTCTTCGGCTGGGCGCGCAACGGCTGGAAGCGGAAGACGGGGCCGATCGAGAACCTCGCGCTCTGGCACGACGCGATCGGCGCGGTGGACGGCCACGAGGTGTCGTGGCAGTGGGTGAAGGGGCACGCCGGGCATCCGCAGAACGAGTACGCCAACGACCTCGCGGTGAAGGCGGCCACCGAGCTCTCGGCGTCGGGCGGCTTCATCGACTCGGGATTCGACGCCTGGCTCGAGGCGCGGCGGGCGAAGGGCGGCGCGCGCGCCGCGGTCGCAGCCTTCCCCGATGGCGAGCGGTTCAAGGCGGCCCCATCTTTGCCTCGCGTGTCGTGACCGAACCCCAGGCCGCCATGGACGCCCTCGACCTCCTCTTCCGCCGCATCGTCCTCGCCGCGCACGCCTCCGGCGCGCTCGAGCAACCGCTCACCGTGGGCGACCTGCTCGACTCGTTCGCGCCCTACGGCGCGGCGCGGCGCGACGGGGCGCTCGACACCCACGACGACTACCTCCACACGCTGATGCGGCTCGTCTCGGGCGAACGCGACCGGTTCTTCGGCGACGACCTCATGCAGGACGACCTGAAGGCCGAGCTCGCGACGCCCAACCCGGACCTCACGGTGTTGCGCACCTATGCGCACACCAAGCTCCGGATCTCGACGGCCGGCGTATCGGACATCCTCGCGGGTGACACGACGATCGACCTGCGCCCCCCCACGCCGATCGGGTCGCCCCGGGTCTCCGGCGCGCGCGTCGCGCCGCCGTCGGGCGGGCACTCGGCGACGCCCACGCCGGCGGGGTCCCGGCCGTCGACGGCACCGATCGTCGAGCCGATCACGGAACTTCGGCCGTCGGGCGCGATACCAGAGGCATTCGCGGCTTACGCGAGCAGTCTCTCGGCGGCCGCCGCCGAAGGGCTCGCGGCCGCCCAGGCCGCCGGCCCGAGCGGTGTCACCGCCGAGCCCGAATGCCCGTATTGCGCTCAGGCGCTCCCCAAGGGGCGCACGACCAAGTTCTGCCCGTCCTGCGGGCAGAATCTCCTTGTGAGGCGCTGCCCCGGCTGCAGCGCGGAGATCGAATCCGGATGGAAGTTCTGCGTCACCTGCGGGCGGAAGGCCTGAGCCGCCCCCACCGCCGTCCGCGCCCCCGTGCGCTCGGCGTCCTGTTCCTCGTCGTCACGACCCTCATGCTCGCCGGCGGCTGTGCCGGCACGCAGGCCACCGCTGCCCCGCTCCGCCCCGTCGTCCGCGGCCCGCAGTGGCCGGTGAAGACGCGCGAGCACGTGGACCTCTGGCTGCACGGCTTCGCGCTGCTCACCACCGACACGGCGACGGTGCCGCTCTTCGCGCGCGGCTACGCCGACCACATCACGATCGAGAAGAACCAGCGGCGGGTCTACACGGAATTCGACTCCATCCGCGTGTCGCTCCAGGCGACGGTGCGCACGCGCCCGGCGCTCGAGGGGGCGCAGTTCCTCGCGCTCTACTTCGCCTCCTGGCCGGAGATGCAGCAGGCGTTCGAGTACTTCCGGAAGGCCGAGGGGGACCCGCGCAACGCGACCAATCGCGAGGTGCAGGGGATCATCGCGTTCCTCGCGCAGCAGTTCCCGCGCAAGGAGGATCGCGAGTTCGCCCTCCGACTCGTGCATGCGCTCGGCGACGAGTCGAGCGACTTCTACCACGCCTGGTGGCTCGAGCAGCAGCGGGCGCGGACGGCGGCGCTCGCGGCGTCCGACACGCTCTGGCAATCGCGGTGGCGTCCGGCGATGCAGCCGTTCCTCAACCACACGCAGCAGGGGAACGGCGACCTCATCGTCTCGCTCTCGCTCGCGGGCGAGGGGCGCGCGGTGCCGGCCGGGAAGAACCTGAGCCAGTACGCGGTCGCGTGGCCGGCCACCGTCGATTCCGCGGCGGTGATGCTCTTCACGTTCGCGCACGAGGCGGCGAGTCCGGTGGCGACCGTCGCGGTGAACGACCATCTCACGCCGGCGCAGCAGCGCGAGGGGACCGGCGCGAAGCTCGCGGCGACGGGACTCGTGCGCGGCGGGGCGCTCATCGTCGAGAAGATCGACCCGGCGCTCGCCGAGGCGTACGCGCGGTTCTACCTCGCGCAGGCAGGGAAGCCGGTGCCGGCGTCAGGCGCGATGGCGGCGCTCGCCGCGGCCTTCCCGATGCCCGAGGAGATGGTCGCCTCGATGAAGCGGCAGATCGACCTCGCCTTCACCGGGATCTGACGTGGCCGACTCGCCGGCACCGATCCTCCCGCGCGCGGCGCTCGAGCGCGTGCTGTTGCGCGCCGCCGAGCTGCACTCGGCCCACTCGGACGTTCCCGAGACGATGAGCGAGGCGGACCTCCTCGCGCTCGCGAAGGAAGTGGGGATCTCGCCGGTGGCGGTGCGCCAGGCACTGGCCGAGGAGCGGATGCGCGTGACGCTGCCCGAAGAGCGGGGCGTGCCGGCGCAACTCGTCGGGCCGGCGCAGTTCGCGGCGTCGCGCGTGGTGAACGGGAACGCGCGCGAGGTACTCGAACGCATCGAACGGACCTTCCGGATCGAGGAGAACCTCGCCGAACGACGCCGCTTCCCGGATCGGATCGTCTGGGGGCCGATGGGCGGACTGGCGGGCGCGGCGCACGACATCGCCGCCACGTTCACCGGTCGGCCGCTCGCGCTGGCGAAGACCAACGAGGTGAGCGCGTCGGTGGTGCAGGTGGAGCCGGGGAAGGTGCATGTGCGGATCGAGGCGACGCTCGTGCCGCGCCGTCGGTGGGCGATGCGGATCGGCCTTGGCGGACTCCTCGGCGGCGGTGCGGTGGGCGCGATCCTGCTCGCGCTCAACGTCTGGCCTGCCGTGGCGATCGGGGTCGGCGGGCTCCTCGGGTTCCTGCCGGGGATCATCGCGCGGGCCATGTACCGGAGCGCGGCGAGCGGCGCGCAACTGGCGCTCGAGCAGACGCTCGACCGCCTCGAGTTCGGCGAGCCGAAGAAGCGCGGGCTGATCGACCAGCTGCTGATCGGCGATCGCTGACGCGATGGCGTGACGCGGTGGAGGCGCGCCCGCGACTGGTCGCTGGTGCCCATGCGCCCTAGCTTTCCCGCGATGCCATCCACCGTCGCGCCGTACGTCCCCGCCGCCGACCCGCCCGAGCGGATCCGCGCGGCGTCGCGCTTCTCGGTGGACGTCCTGCCGGAGGTCTCGCGCACCTTCGCGATCAGCATCCGCTTCCTGCCCGGCACGCTCGGCGTCGCGGTGAACGTCGCCTACCTGCTCTGCCGGATCGCCGACACGATCGAGGACGACAACAGCACGCCGCCGGCCAAGCGGGCCGAGCTGCTGGAGCAGTTCCTCAGGACGCTGTCCGACCGCGAGGCGGCGGATGCGTTCCCGGCGCTCGCGGCCGGGCTCAAGGGCGACGCGGCGCACCTCAAGCTCGTGCAGCACACCGACCTCGTGCTCGTGCTGTTCCGCACGCTTCCGCCCCGCACACGCGATCGCGTGGCGCACTGGGTGCGGGAGATGGGGCTCGGGATGGCGAAGTTCGTGCGCAGCTACCCGGCGGGGATCCGCATCCAGACGCTCGCCGAGTATAAGGAGTACTGCTACTACGTGGCGGGGACGGTGGGCTGCATGCTCACCGAGCTCTGGCACGAGCACGCGAGCGCGGTGGGGAAGCGCGAGTTCGAACGGCTCTGGGTGAAGTGCCAGGCGTTCGGCGAGGCGTTGCAGACGGTGAACATCCTGAAGGACATCGCCTGGGACGCGCAGCACGAGAACTCGATCTACATCCCCGAGCGCGACCTCGCGCGGCACGGGAGCGGGCACAGCACGCTGCTCTCGCCGTCGCATCTCGAGCACAACCACAAGGCGGTGGTGCACTTCATCGAGATGGCGCGCCACGATCTCGACGATGCGCTCGAGTACACGCTGCTGATCCCGCGCCGCGCCTTCCGCATCCGCGCCTTCTGCGTGCTGCCGCTGCTCTTCGCCTACGCGACGCTGCGCGACCTGAGCGGCTCGCGCGCGATGCTGCAGGTGGGCGGCCAGGTGAAGATCTCGCGTCGCGAGGTGAAGGCGCTGATGGTCGTCGGCGTGGCCTCGCTGGTGAGCAACACCGCGCTGCGTTGGCTCGTGAAGCGCGTGAAGGCGAAGCCGTTCACGCTCGCGCCGGTCGCGGGCTGACGGGCGCCGAGGCCCGGTCCGCATGTTCGCCTCCCTGATCACGGCCGCGGGATTCCGCGGCATCCTCCGCGATGACGACGCCGCGCGCGCCGTCTACAGTGAGGCGGCAGGCGTGGCGCGGATCCTCCCGCGTGCCGTCGCGGTGCCCGCCGACGCGGAGGATGTCGCGACGCTCGTGCGCTGGGCCGCGGAGCACCGCGTGGCGCTCGTGCCGCGCGGATCGGGGAGTTCGATGGCCAACGGCGCCGTCGGCGACGGGGTGATCGTCGACCTCGGTCGGCTCGTCGGCTCGCAGCCGCCCACGCCGGGTGGCCACTCGATGGTCGTCGGCGCGGCGGTGCTGCGCGACAACGTGCAGTCCGCGGCGCTCAAGGTCGGCATGCAGTTCCCCGTGGACCCGTCGAGCGGGGCGTTCGCGACGATCGGCGGCATGGTCGCCACGCACGCCGCCGGCTCGCGCACGGTGAAGTACGGCCCGCTGCGCGACTGGATCCTCGGCGTGGAGTGCGTCTTCGCCGACGGCACCCGCGCCTGGGTGCGGCGCGGCGCGCATCCGCCCGCGGTCCCCGCGGTGCGCGAGTTCCTCTCGTCGGTGGCGCCGCGCGTGCTCGATGCCGCGCCGGCGGCGCGACGGCATGAGGGCGTGCGCAAGGAATCGAGCGGCTACGCGCTCGAGGCGTTCGCGACCGGCGGCGAGGTCCTCGACCTGCTCATCGGCAGCGAAGGGACGCTCGCGATCATCACCGCGGTGGAGGTGCGGCTCACGCCCTTCCCGGCGGCGACGGCGAGCCTGCTCGCGGGGTTCCGCGACCTCGAGGGGGCCGTCGCGACGGCCACGCGCCTCGGCGAGCGCGGCGTGAGCGCGGTGGAGCTGCTCGACCGGAGCTTCCTCGACATCGTGCGCGGCAGCGGCCGCGAGCTGCCGCTGCCGCGCGACCTCGAGGCGGTGCTGCTCGTGGAAGCGGAGCGGCACGCCGAGGAGGATGCGCGCCAGCTCGTGGAGGAGCTGGCCGGCTGGTGCTACGCCGGCGGGGCGATCCACGTGGAGACCGCGATGTCGACCGACGAGGAGATCCGGCTCTGGAAGCTGCGCCACGCGGCGAGTCCGATCCTCAGCGAGCTCGCGCCGCGCCTGCTGAGCATGCAGCTGGTGGAGGACGGGTGCGTGCCGAGCGCGCGCTTCCCCGAGTACGTGCGCGGCGTGCGCGCGGCCCTCGCCCGCGCGGGGTTCCAGGGCGTGATCTTCGGCCACGCCGGCGACGCCCATGCGCACGTGAACGCGCTCGTGGACGTCACCGCCCCGGATTGGCGCGCGCGCTGCGAGCAGCTCCTCGACGAGGTGACGGCGCTCGTGGCGCGCCTCGGCGGGACACTCTCGGGCGAGCATGGCGACGGGCGTCTCCGCACGCCACTGATGTCGCGGCACTGGCCGCCCGAGGCGCTCGCGCTCTTCGCGGCGGTGAAGACGGCGTTCGATCCGCTCGGGATCCTGAACCCCGGGGTGAAGGTCGCGGCACCGGGCGCGGTCCCGCTCGGCGACATCAAGTACGACCCGGCGCTGGCGCCGCTGCCCGCGGCCGCGCGGTCGGCGCTCGATCTGGTCGTGCGGGAGCGGGGATGGGCGCGGCACCGGCTCGACCTGCTCGGATAGGATTGCGCTATCTTTCGCCCTTCATCCTTCCGCCTTCATCATCTTCGCGCATGCCGCACTTCTACACCGAACCCAAGGTCTCCGTCCTCGCTCGGCCGTCGTTCGTCGAGCCGAGCCATCTCCCGGTGCAGTGGATGGGCGACAGCACCGACGGCGAGCGCCTCGCCGAGTTCGCGGGCCGGCTCTGCTACATGAGCCAGAAGAACCCGGCGAATCGGACGACGCGGGATTACCTCGAGAACATCAAGAAGCAGGGACACGGGTCGGTGCTCGAGCACGCGACGTACTCGCTGCTCCTCGAGGGGGTGAGCCGCTCTCTCACGCATGAGCTCGTGCGCCACCGCGCGGGGTTCGCGTACTCGCAGCTCTCGCAGCGCTACGTGGACGAGAGCGATGCGGCGTTCGTCGTCCCGCCGGCGATCATCGGCGACGTGGCGCTCACCGCAGCCTGGCAGGCGCAGATCGAGAGCGCGCAGGCGACCTACATCGCGCTCGTCGACTCGCTCATGGAGCGCTACAAGTGGGTGGACGACAAGGTCCACCGCCGGAAGATGGCCCGCGAGGCCGCGCGCGGCGTGCTCCCCAACTCGACCGAGACGAAGATCGTCGTCACCGCCAACGCGCGCGGCTGGCGCACGATGCTCGAGTTGCGCGCCGGCGAAGGGGCCGAGTTCGAGATCCGGCGCATGGCGTGCGCCGTGCTCCGCGTGATGCAGCAGGAGGCCCCGGCCTTCTTCTCGGACTTCGAGATCTACACCGCCGCCGACCGCGCCGAAGCGGCACGGATCTCGTACCACAAGGTGTGAGCGCCGCGCCGGACGTCCGCGTCTGGCGCATCGCGCTCGACCCGGCGCGCGCGCCCGACGCCGAAGCGCTCGCCGAGCTCTCCCCGCGCGAACGCGCGCGGGCCGAGCAGTTCTACTCCGACGACCTCCGCTCCCGCTGGCTGCACGGCCACGTCGCGACGCGCCGCATCCTCGCCGAGGCGCTTGGCGTCGCGCCGGCGGTGATCACGTACGGCGAGGGCGCGAGCGGGAAGCCCTTCCTCGTCGCACCGGGCGGGTCGGGCCTCGAGTACAACTACAGCGACTCGGGTGAGCTCGGCCTCCTCGCCGTCTCGACCGTTGGCGCGGTGGGCGCGGATGTCGAGGCGATGCGCCGCCTCCCCGAGCTCGAGCGCATCACCGAACGCTTCTTCTCGGTGGAGGAGCGCGCGGCGATCCTCTCGTTGCCCGCGGCCGAACGGCATGGCGCGTTCCATCGCGTCTGGGCGCGGAAGGAGGCGTACATCAAGGCGGTGGGCGACGGTCTCGCGCATGGGCTGCATCGGTTCGCGGTGACGTACGCGAAGGGCGATGCGCGGTTCGTGCAGATGGATGGGAGCCGCGAGGAGGCGCGCGCGTGGACGCTCGCCGAGGTCGAGGTGCCGAGCGGGTACGAGGCGGCGGTGGCGATCCGGCGCCCGGCGGTGTCGATCGAGGTGCTGGACTACCGCTGACTACGGCCGCACGGGGACGGGCGTGTTGCGATTGGCCACCGTGCCGTCGCCGATGGCCCCTTGGCTGTTGGTGCCCCAGCAGAAGGTGCGCCCCGCGTCGCGGATGGCGCAGCCATGGAAGTTGCCGGCGCCGAAGGCGTCCCAGGTGAAGCCGCCGGCGATGGGCGTGGGGGACGTCCGCGCGGTGAAGGTGCCGTCCCCGAGCTGACCGGTGTCGTTCTGCCCCCAGCAGTACACCGTGCCGATGGCAGTGCGCGCGCAGGTGAGGACGCCCGCGGCGACGATGTCGGTGAAGGTGAGGCCACCCGCGACGAGCGTCGGGACGACGCGCTGGGCGATGGAGGTGCCATCCCCGAGCCGGCCGGCATTGGCGGCGATGGAGCCGTTCGAGCCCCAGCAGTAGGTCTCGCCACCGTCGGTGATGCCGCAGGTGTGCGAGTTGCCCGCGCTCAGCTTCACGAACACGTGTCCACCGCGCACCGGCGTGGGGACGATGCGATTATTGATCGCGCCGAAGGTGCTGTCGCCGAGCTGGCCGAAGGAGTTGAGTCCCCAGCAGTAGGCAGCACCGGCGGCGGTGAGGCCGCAGGTGTGGTTGCCGCCCACGCTGAGCGAGGTGAAGGTGTTGCCGCCGGCGACGAGCGTCGGAGCGTTGCGATTGTTCACGTTGTTGTCGCCGATCTGCCCGGAGAGCCCGAGCCCCCAGCAGTACGCCGCACCGCCGGTGGTGAGCCCGCAGGTGTGCGTGCCGCCCGCACTGAGCTGCGCGAAGGTGAGCCCGCCCGAGACCGGCTCCGGCACGGTGCGCGAGAGCGTGTCCCCCATGCCGAGGCGACCACCGGCGTTGCTGCCCCAGCACCAGGCCGTGCCGGCAGCGGTGAGCGCGCAGTTGTGCCGCGAACCCACCCGCAGCGTGACGAAGGGCGTCGAGCCGCGCACGCGCACGGGGTTGAGTCGGTCGATGAAGCTGCTGTCGCCGAGCTCACCCTCGCCGTTGCGACCCCAGCAGAAGACGAGGTTCGCCTCGGAGAGTCCGCACGAATGCCGTTCACCGCCCTGCACCGCCTGCAGGATGAGCCCGCGCGACACGACGACCGTCCCCGTGCCGGTGATGCCCTCGCTGAGCGCGGTGATCGTCGCCTCGCCCTGTGCGCCCGAACTGACGATCCCGGTGTTGAGGTCGACGGCCGCGACCCCTGCGTCAGAGGAGGTCCAGGTGACCGTGCGCCCGCTGAGCACGTTGCCGAAGCGGTCACGCATGGTCGCAGTGAGCGCCTGCTGCTCGCCGATGAGCAGGCTCGCGCGGTCCGGGAGCACCTCGACCGAATCGACCGGGCGCGGCGTGACCGTCATGATCGCGGTGTCGCTGATCGTCGCGCCGCCGGCACCCGTCGCGCTCGCGACGATGCCGACACTGCCGATCGCCTGCGCGCGCACCATCCCGGTGCCGTTCACCGTCGCGACGGCCGCGTTGAGCGTGCTCCACGCGATGGGGCGTCCGGGGAGCACGACGCCGCCCGCGTCCTTGGCGACGGCGCCGAGGAGCAGCGAGTCGCCGAGTTCGATGGAGGCCGAGGTGGGCGCGATCTCGACGCTCGCCGCATCGGCGGAGGAGATCTGCATGGTGAAGGCGCGCTCGCGCTGCTGCGCACCGCTCGTCACGCGGAGGGTGAAGCTGTTGTTGGACGGCGTGGTGGGGGTGCCGTCCAGCAGGCCCGCCGCGGAGAGCGAGAGCCCGGCAGGGAGCGCGCCGGCGACGACGGACCACGCATAGGTGCCGTTGCCGCCGCTCGCCGAGAGCGTCTGCGCGTAGGCGGCGCCGGCGGTGCCGTTGGGGAGCGTCGCGGTGTTGAGCACGAGCGCGGCGACGACGCTCACCGAGAGCGCGCGGGTGGCGACCTGCGAGCCGCTGTTCACCTGCACGGTGAAGTCGCTCGTGCCGGCGGTGGTGGGCGTGCCGGAGAGGATGCCGCTCGAGAGGAGCGTGAGTCCGGCCGGAAGTGCGCCGCTCGCGACGCCCCAGTTGGCCGCGGGGCCGGCGCCGAGCGCCTCGAGCGTATCGGCGTACGGCTCACCGACCGTGCCGTCGGCGAGCGCGGTGGTGGTGACGGTGAGCGAGGGCGTGACGGTGATCGCGAAGACCTTGGTGATGCTCTGCAGCCCGCTGGTGACGCCGAGGGTGACGGTATCGGTGCCGAACCCCGTCGGCGTGCCGGCGATCTCGCCCGCGGCGCTGAGCGCGAGGCCGGCCGGGAGCATGCCCGTGGTGACGGCCCACGCGTAGACGCCGGTGCCGCCGGTGGCGCTCAGGACCGTGCTGTACGCCTGCGACTGGCTCGCGCTCGGCAGCGTGTTGGTCGCGATGGCGAGCGGCGGGAGGATCAGGATGGTGAAGCTGCGCGTGCGCTTCTTGCCCTTGGACGTGACGCGGATGTCCACGGTGGAGCTGCCGGTGGCGCTCGGGGTCCCGGAGAGCACGCCGTTGGTGAGGAGGGCGAGACCGGGCGGGAGGGTGCCGCGGACGAGGGTCCAGGACTTGGCGCGGGCGCCGCCGGTGGCGTCGAGGGTGTCGGCGTAGGGTTGGCCGACGACGCCGGGGCGGAGGGTGGTGTCGGTGATCTGGAAGGTGGGGCCGGTGGGGCCGTCGCCACGACAGGCGAGCGCGGCCGTCACGAGGACGACCGCGCTCAGGACCGCGCGGCGAAGACGACCGGTCATGTCACTCCTGTTCTTTCTCCTTCCCCCGCGACGGCACCTTCGCCGCCGCCTCGTGCGGCATCATCTCGAACCCTTGGAACCGATACCGCACACTCCCATGACCGTGCGTCAGACTCTGCAGCTTGGTCGCATAGAGATGCAACTCCGCCTGAGGCACCACCGCCTTCACCACGGTACCGAGCCCATCTGACAGCGGCTCCGTCCCCGCGATGTGCCCCCGCCGCCCCGACAGGTCCCCCATCACATCCCCAAGGTACGCATCGGGCGTCGATACCTCCACCGACATCAGCGGCTCCAGCAACGCCGGCCGGCACTTCGGCGCGATCGTCTTGAACGCGAGGATCCCCGCCATCTTGAACGAGGCCTCGTTCGAATCGACCGAGTGGTACGACCCGTCGAACACCTCGACCGCGAAGTCCACCACCGGATACCCCGCGAGAACACCGCGTTCGGCCGCCTCCTGCACCCCGCGGTCCACCGCCGGGATGTACTGCCGCGGGATCACGCCGCCCGAGATCTTGTCCACGAACTCGTAGCCCGCACCGCGCGGCGCCGGACGGATCCGGATCCAGCAGTCGCCGAACTGCCCCTTCCCGCCCGTTTGCTTCTTGTGCCGCCCCTGCCCTTCGGCCTGGCCGAGGAGCGTCTCCCGATACGGAATGGCGGGCGCCCTCAACTTCGCCTCCACGCCGAACTGCCGCTTGAGCCGCTGCAGCGCGATGTCCAGGTGGCGCTCGCCGAGCCCCTCGATGATCGTCTCGTGCGTCTCGGGCTCGAAGTGGGTCTGGATCGTCGGGTCCTCGTCGTGCAGCCGATGCAGGCCGAGCTGCAGCTTCTCCTCGTCGGCGCGCTGCGTCGCCTCGATCGCGAACGAGACCAGCGCGTCGGGGAACGGGATGTCCGGCAGCCGGACGGGATGCTCCTTGGTGCTCAGCGAGTCGTTCGTGTGCGTGCTCTTCAGCTTCGCCACGCAGCCGATGTCGCCCGGATACAGCTTCGACACCTCGAGCCGCTCCTTCCCCTGCGGCACGGCGAGGTGCATCAGCTTCTCCGGCATCCCGCGCGTCGCGTTCCACACCTCGGCGCCGCTCGCCACGAGCCCGCTGAAGGTCCGGAAGTAGCTCACCTCGCCCACATGGTTCTCGCTCGTCGTCTTGAACACGAGCGCGGTGAACGGGTCGCCGTCCTTCGGGTGGATCTCCACCGTCCGCGAGCCCTCGGCGCCCTTGAGCGCGTGGATCTCCTCCATCTCGTACGCGTTGGGCATGAGCTGGACGAGGAAGTCGAGCACCGTCCGCACGCCCCAGGTGAGCTGGCTCGAGCAGCAGAGGAGCGGGAAGAGCTCGGCGCGCTTCATCGCCTCCTTCATCGCCTGCATCTCCACGTCGCCCGGGATCTCCTCGCCGTTGAAGAACCTCTCGAGCAGCGCGTCGTCGGTCGCGGCGACGGCCTCGACCATCTCGGCGTGGTACCGCTCGAAGCGCGCCATCTCCGATGCGGGGATCGCCGCCTCCTCGTACTCGCCGGCCTTGGTGTTCGGCTTGAAGAGGTGCGCCTTCTTGGTGAAGAGGTTGATGATCCCGGTGAAGCCGGACCCGGAGCCGATGGGGATCTCGACGGGGACGACCTTGGCGGTCAGGCGCGACTTGATGGACTCGTACGCCCGGTCGAAGTCGGCGTTCTCCTTGTCCATCATCGCGACGACGAAGAGGACCGGGTCCGCGCGCTTCACCGCCTCGCGGAACATCCGCTCGGTCCCCACCTCCACGCCGCCGGTCGCCCCGACGGTCACGAGTGCGCCATCCGCGGCGACGAGCCCGGCGATCGCATCCCCGGCGAAGTCGGCGTACCCGGGGGTGTCCAGCAGGTTGATCTTGGTGTCCTTCCATTCGGCGTAGGCGCAGCCGAGGGAGATGGAATAGCCGTGGGCGATCTCTTCGGGCGAGGTGTCGGTGAGCGTGGTCCCGTCCTTTATGGAGCCATGGCGTCGAGACGCCCCGGAAACGAAAGCGAGCGCGTCGACCAGTGTGGTCTTCCCGCTCGCTCCATGGCCCACTACCGCGATGTTGCGGATCTCCGCGCTCTTGTACTCCCGCATCGGGACACCCTCCTCCCGCCTCCAGGCGGGCGTGTTCTAGGTACCCGTGAGGGTGCGTCCGGGAGTTGCCGGATGCAAGAAGGGGGAAGCCGCAACATGTGTGCGGTCTTCCCCCTCCTCGGGTCGCGCCCGAAGCGCGACTCCGCGATCACACGCTCCTGGCGTGCTCCCGCGTCTATATGGTGGCGCTATGCGGCCTCGTCGAAGTCGGCCCCGTCGGCCTCGCGGACCGCGGCGAGCATGTCGCTCGTGCGGCTGGGCGCGCCGGCACCGGCCAGCTGGAACGAGAGCGCGCGCCGGGTCCCCTCGGGCCAGTCGGCCATGAGCAATCCGGCGAGGAGCCGGCGGATCGCCTGACCGCCCTCGGTGAGGAGTTCCTGCGCGGTCTCGCGCAGGATGGTCACCGGATGTTGAGGTCGCGACGGATGAGTTCGCCGGTGGAGCGGTCCTGGAGGGTGGAGTCACCGACCGCGCCGTCGTGCTCGCTCACGTCGAACTCGCGCGTGGCGAGGACGCCCTGTTTCCGGGCCTCCACCGCGGCGGCGAGGGCGAGCGCGAGCGACTCGGCGGTCGGCTGACCGTAGAGCGTCACGACGTCGCGCGACGGCGACTCCGCGGTCTCGGGGGACGCGACCGACCGCACCCGCGCGATCGCCGGCGCCTTCCCCTCCTCCTGGTCCCACTGCACCATCACGTCCAGCATCTGCGCGTTCGCCTCGTTGCCGTTGGTGGAGCCTCGACTAGCTCACGGAATTGATCCGCGAGTCGTCTTGCGAGTTCTACCCGATGATACACGCGCGCGTCACTGCGGAGCCCTGCAAAGTGGCGGCGAGCGGCGAGCGATACGAGATCGTTTCATCGAAGCCGATGATGCAGCCCACGTCCCGGATCGCCCGCCCTCACCATGAGTCGTTCTCGACCTGCAGCCGCCGGAGGGCCCGAGCCCCACACCCGGGTCGCGGCGGCTTAACCTTCTGCGACCTCGACACGTCGGATGGACATGCGCCCATCGTTCCGCGCCTTCGTCGCCAGCATCCTGCTCACCCTGGTCGCCGCCGCCTGCGCCCCCACGGCGCCACGCCCTGCGACGACGACCCCCCACTTGCTGTCGAGTATCGGCACCTCCGGTCCATCGGCGGATCGCGAGCAGACCGCCGACGAACAGGTCCAGCACGTGCTGAGCCGCCTCACCTTCGGTGCGCGCCCCGGGGACGTCGCCCGGGTCCGTGCGATGGGAGTCGATGCGTTCATCGCGCAGCAGCTCCGTCCCGACCGGATCCCGGACCAGCGCCTCGAGGAGTGGCTCAAGCAGTTCGAGACCCTCGACCTGACCTACGCTGATTTGCAAGAGGCGTACCCGAGGCCCAACGAGGCGCTCCAGGCACTGGGGGCGGCGAACCGTAACTCGTTGAGCCAGAGCGACTCAGCCGCCCGGCGGGTGGTCGAGGGATTCCGTCGCGCGGGCGCCGAGGTGCAGACGGCGCGCATCGGGCGGGCGCTCCTCACTGACCAGCAATTGAACGAAGTGATGACCGATTTCTGGCTCAATCACTTCTCGGTGTTCGGCGGCAAGAACGCGCTCATGCGCTACGCGATCCCGGAGTACGAGAATCGCACCATCCGTCCGCGCGCACTGGGGAAGTTCCGCGATCTCCTCGGCGCGGTCGCCAAGAGCCCGGCGATGCTCTACTACCTCGACAACTGGCAGAGCGCGGCCGACTCGGGGCGCCCGCGCCTCGATAGCCCGCGCCTCGCGCAGGCGCGGAACCGCGGCCTCAACGAGAACTTCGGCCGCGAACTCCTCGAGCTCCACACGCTCGGCGTGGACGGCGGCTACACCCAGCAGGATGTGATCCAGGTCGCACGCGCGCTCACGGGGTGGACGTTCCTGCCACAGAAGCCGAGGGAGCAGGAGCTGCGGCAGATGGCCGAGGGTGCGCGTCGTCCCGGCGCGCGGCCGGGCACCGGGCGCGTGAACCCGCAACGGGTCCAGCGCGCGATCGCGCAGCGCCTCCCCGAACCCGGTGTCTTCTATTTCAACCCGCAGGTGCACGACGCGGGCGAGAAGTTCGTCCTCGGCACCCGCCTTCGCGCCGGCCGCGGCCTCGCCGACGGCGAGGAGGTCCTCGACCTCGTCGCGCGGCACCCCGCGACCGCGCGCCACCTCGCGACCAAGCTCGTCCGCCGCTTCGTGAGCGACGACCCGCCGGAGGAACTCGTCGACCGGGCCGCCGAGGTGTTCACCAGCACCGACGGCGACATCCGCGAGGTGGTCCGGGCCATCGTGACCAGCCCCGAGTTCTTCTCGCGATCCGCCTTCCGCGCGAAGGTGAAGACGCCGTTCGAGGTGGTGGTGAGCGCCCTCCGCGCGCTCGACGCCCAACCCGACGCGACCCCGCGCACCGCACGGATCGTCGAACAGCTCGGCCAACCGATCTACGGCCGCCAGACCCCGGACGGCTGGCCGGACGTCGCGAGCGAGTGGATGGGCACCGGCGCGATCCTCAACCGCATCAACTTCGGCATCGCCGCCGGCGCTGGCCGACTTCCCGGCGCCCGCCCGCTCGCATGGCCAGGCGCCTCCGCATCGCTCTCCGCATCCCGCACCGAGCAGGTGGACGCCGTGATCCAGACGTTCCTGGGCGGCCGCGTGAGCCCCGAGACCCGCGAGATCCTCATCAGCGGCTCCAACCCGCTCCAACGCACCCCCGCAACGGATGATGAAGGCCCGATCCGCTCGGCACAGGGACTGGCGCAGTTGGTCGGACTGGCGCTGGGAGCTCCGGAGTTCCAGAGACGATGAAGGCTGAAGGATGAAGGGTGAAAGTGAGAAGCAGTTGACCCCGCCCCCCGCATCCCGCATCAAGGATCCCAGCGCGAACGCCGCCAAGTCGCAGTTCCCCGCATCCCGTCCCAGTCCCGTACCCCGTACCGCCCGTACGCCCCGCATCGCCGTTCCCCCCGCATCCCGCATCCCATGCACAGACGGATCTTCATGAAGCACGGCGCCATGGCCCTGATGACGATGGGCCTCTCCCCGTCCTTCCTCCGCCGCACCGCCTTCACCCTCCCGCCATCCGCGAAGGGCAAGGTCCTCATCTGCCTCTTCCAGCGCGGCGCAGCCGACGCGCTGAACATGCTCGTCCCTCACGCCGACCCCGACTACTACAAGCTCCGCCCCACCATCGGCATCCCCCGCCCCTCCCGCATCGCCGCCCCGTCCACCGCCATCGACCTCGACGGCTTCTTCGGTCTCCATCCCGCACTCAACGCCCTCCATCCGCTCTACCAGCGCGGCCTCCTCGCCCCCATCCACGCCGTCGGCAGCCCGAGCGCCACGCGCAGCCACTTCGACGCGCAGGACTACATGGAGTCCGGCACCCCTGACCGCAAAGGCACCAAGGACGGCTGGCTCAACCGCTACCTCGCCACCTGCGACACCTGCGAGGCCGGCCGCCCCGAACCCTTCCGCGCCGTCGCGATGACCCAGCAGACCCCCCGCATCCTCCAGGGCCCTGCCCCCGCCGTCGCGATGACCAGCATCGACGCCTTCACCGTGCGCAGCACCGGCGGGATGACCGAGCGCCTCGAGGCCCTCTATCGCACCGGCTCCGCCGATCTCATCCATGCCACCGGCGCCGAGACCTTCGACGCGGTGAAGCGCCTCCGCGAGGCGGACCCGTCCCGCTACGCCCCCGCGCGCGGCGCCGAGTATCCGCGGAGCGAGTTCGGCCAGCGCCTCAAGCAGGTCGCGCAACTCATCAAGGCGAACGTCGGGCTCGAGGTCGCCTTCGCCGACATGGGCGGGTGGGACACGCACGTGAACCAGGGGGCCGCGACCGGCCAGCTCGCCAATCGCCTCACCGACTTCGGCGCGAGCATCGCCGCCTTCGTGACCGACCTCGACGACCGCATGGATGACGTGCTGATCCTCACGATGAGCGAGTTCGGGCGGATGGCGCGGCAGAACGGGAACGGCGGCACCGACCACGGGCATGCGGGCGCGATGTTCGCCATCGGCGGCGGCGTGAAGGGCGGCCGCGTCCATGGACGCTGGCCGGGACTCGCGCGGGAGCAGCTGCACGAGGGACGCGACCTCGCCCTCACCACCGACTTCCGGACCGTCTTCAGCGAGGCCGTGACCGGGCATCTCGGCACCACGCGGCTCGACACGCTCTTCCCCGGCTTCGACGGGCCGGCGCGCGTCGGGGTGCTCGGCTGATCGCGCAAGGACGACGCCGGCAGGGCGCACGGTGCGCGCACCCTGCGAGGGCGACGCGGACCGCGAGGTGAAGCGCACCCGTTAAGTTGCGCGCATGCTGAAGTCCCCCCGTTCGCTGCTCGCGTTGGTGTCGTTCGCGACCTCGCTCGCTGCCCAGCCCGCCACGCCTGCCACGGCGTCCCGCGCACCGAACCGCCTCGGTGCGATCCCTGTCATCGAGTACCACCTGATCGGCGACCGCGAGAGCCGCTGGTCGCGGAATTGGCAGCGCTTCGCCAAGGACCTCGATCTCCTCCATGCGCGCGGCTATCGCCCCATCACCGTGCGCCAACTCGTCGAGCGCCGCATCGACGTCGGGCCCGGTCTCTCGCCGGTGGTGATCACCTTCGACGATGCGTCGCCCGGGCAGTTCCGGTTCGTCCAGCGCGGCGACTCCCTCGTCGTCGATCCCACCTCCGCGCTCGGCGTGTGGGAGGCGTTCGCGGCCCGGCATCCCGAATGGAAGGGCCGCGCCGTCTTCTGCGTGCTCCCGAGTGCGACCGAAGGACACGCCTTCTTCGGCGACAAGGGGATCCAGGGGCAGCGCACCGAGTGGCGCATGAAGAAGGTGCAGTACCTCGCGCGCGGCGGGTACGAGCTGTGCAACCACACCCTGTGGCATGCGAACCTCGCGCGCATGAGCGCGGAGGGCGTGCAGGAGCAGGTGGCGCGCGCGCAGATCGCGCTCGACTCGGCGGGGACGACCGTGCAGATGCGCACGCTCGCGCTACCGCTCGGGATCTGGCCGAAGGACCGCGGGCTGCTGCGCGCGGGCGCGTGGACCGATCCGCGCTCGAAGCGGACGACGCGCTACACGATCGACGCGATCCTCATGGTCTCGGGCGGCCCGGCGCGGAGCCCGTACGACAGCGCGTTCGATCCGCTGCGGATCCCGCGGATACAGGTGTTCGCCGAGGAGCTGGAGATGTGGCTCGGGGTGATCGAGCGGCGCGGGCGGTACGTGGCGGGACCGGCCCCGGAACCCTCCGTTCGTGCCCGATAGCGTCAATCTGTGACACCCGGCGGGAGGATCGTGCGACATCGGCCGTAGCTTCGAGGAGCGATGCCGATCCGCCGCCCCCGCACCCCGCACCCCGCCCTCCGCCACGTCTCGCTGCTCGAGACGATGGCGACGGTCGCGCCCGAGGATCCGCGATTCCGGGCGGCGCAGGCCGCGTTCCTCACCCTCCGGCTCTTCGACCACTGGGTGGCGTTCGGCTCCGTGATGACATCGGAGTCGTCGCGCACACTCGCGACCACGCGCGACGACATCGCGCGACTGGAGGTCGACGCCGAGCTGCGCGGCATCCTCGCGGCGATCACCGAGACGCTGGTCGCGCTGCCGGCGGCGGAGCCGCACCCGCTGCTGCCGCGCCTGCACGGGCTGGCCGTGCTGCTCGAGTCGCGCGGCCACCAGGCCGAGGCGGGCGACGTCTACGCGACGATCGCCCGGCACGCGGATCCGGTGACGCAGCTGGACCTCGCGTTCGAGAGCCAGATGCGCGCCGGCCGCTGCCTGCGACGCGCGGGCGAGCTGGGATGGGCCGACCAGTGCTACGCGCAGGCGGCCGCCCTCGCGGCGCGGGACCGCGATCGCCTGCGACAGCTCCTCGCGCGGCTCGGTCGGGCGAAGGTCCTCTGGGATCGCGGCGACCATGCCGCCGCGGACGCGATGATCGACGAGCTCATCGCCGATGCGGAGGACGCGCAGTCGGCGGTGGTGACGTCGATGCTGCTCTACGAACGCGCGCAGCTGAGCTGGGCGCGCGGTGACCGCGGGGCCGCGGCCCGACAGGCGTTCCGCGCCTTCGACCTCGCGCCGGGCGTCATCGAGCGCGACGAGATCCTCGTCTCCCTCGCCGGGTGGCTCGAGGTGATGGGCGCGATCGATGCGGCGCGCGTGACCCGCGGCGCGCTCGAGGCGATCCGCCTCGCCGGAACGCGGCCGTCACCGCGGCGCGCGGAATCGGATCGCGCGACGGCGATCGAGGTCGCGCGCGCCATCGCCGACGCGCTGCGCGGCGCGGGACTCGCGCCGGAGCCGTCCCCATGATCGTCCTCGCCTGCCTGCCCCCCGCGCGCCTCGACCGCCTCCGCGCGGCGCTCGATGCACCGCACCGCGTCCAGGTGGCGGCGGACTGGGAGCACGCGGAGAGCATCGTGCGCCGCTGCGCGGTGGACGTCGTGATCGCCGATCCCGCGTTCGGCGGCGGGCGCACCGACGCGGCGCCGATCGTCGCGCTGCGCGCGCGCTTCAAGTCGATGCCCTTCGTCATCTACGCCGCCCTCGGGGCCCCGACGGCCGGCGCGCTGGCCGCGCTCGGGCGGGCGGGATTCGCGCAGCTCGTGCTCCATGACCACGACGACGAACGCTGGCAGCTCGAGGCGGTCCTCGCGTCGCAGCCGGGCGTCGCGCTCGGCGCGGCGCTGCTCGCGCGCCTCGAGGCGCCGCTCGGCCGGCTGCCCGCGGAGGTCGCGCGCGCGGTCGAGCGGGTGATCCGCACGCCGGCGGCGTTCCGTGGCGTGCCCGACCTCGCGGCCGCGGCCGCCGTGTCGCGCCGCACGGTCTATCGCGAGTTCGAGCGCGCGGAGTTCGCCTCGCCGCGCGAGGTGATCGCCGCAGCGCGCGCACTCCGCGCATATGCGCTGCTCCGCGAGTCGGACGAGGCGATCGAGGCGGTGGCGGAGGCGCTACGCTTCTCGAGCGCGCATCATCTCACGAAGACGATGCGATGGGCCACCGGCATGACCACGGCGCGGGCGCGCGAACGGGTCGCGCCCGCGGAGCTGATCGACCGGCTGATGGAGCGGTTGGTCCCGACGGCGGTCAGAACGACCACTTCTTCAGGGTCGTCAGCGCATCGGTGAGCGCGGTGCGCTCGTTGGGTGCGGTGGCGGTGGCGAGGAGCATCTCGTAGGTCCCCACCGCGAGCTTGAGCGCGACCGAATCGTTCTCGGCGCTCGCCACCCCGGCCGCGTTGTCGGCCAGGGCGGCGTGGGCGAGCTTGTCCTCGGGGAAGCGCTGGGTGACCTGATGCCAGCGGTTCATGCGGCCGCGGGGCGACGGCTCGGTGAGCGCCCAGAGGTGCCAGGCCGCACGATTGGACGGATCGACCGCGAGCGCGCGCGACGCGATCGCCCCCACGACGTCGGGACCGCGGCCCGTGAGCCAGTAGGCGTTGGCGAGGGCGACGAGCGCCGTGGCGTTCTCGGGCTCGCGCTCGACGACGCGTTCGTAGACGGGGCCGGCGACCTCGTGCATCTCGCGGAAGGGCTCCACCGCCGCGACGAGCGCGGCGGTGTCGGCCGTGTCGGCGCAGATGGCGTCGAGGCGGGCGAGGAGCTGGGGGATGTCGGCTTCGGATTTGTAGTCACGAACGGCGGCCGCGACGGCGGCGCGCGCATCTGGCGCTTGGCGGACCATTGGGGAAAGTTATGCGTATGCGATCACGCTTGGCACCGGAGACCTGTTGACCACGCCGGACCGTCCGAAGGGACTGCAACACACGTTGAACAACCCGCTGGCCGCGCTCCTGGCCGAGCTGCAACTCCTCGAGATGGAGGAGCTGCCGGTGGAGCATCGGGCGTCGGTGGAGCGGGCGATCGAGCTGTGCCGTCGACTGGTGCGGATCGTCCGGGAACAGGTCCCGCCCGACCGGGTCTGACCCGGTTCCAGCCCGGGGTGCGGGGAAAGGGTTGCGTCCCGTCCCGGGACAGGTGATACTCATTCACGCTCGTCACGGCGCGGCCTTGCCCACCGGACGATCGCGCTCCCCGACGCTCCCCCGCCCCGCCCTTGAGCGCGGCGCCTCCCCGGCAGACTGACCGGGACCTGGCCGGATTCGTCTGGACGCTCGCAGCACATCGCTGGCTCTGCGGTTCGCTCCGCAACGACCCTCGTGGTCCTACACCCAATTGCATGACTGAAAGCCGCCGTCCGCCCCGCCGTGGGCGCAGCGCGCGCCCGAAGAAGGCCAAGGGCGAGGCCGCGCTGGAAGGCCAGAATGACGCCGATCCGTACCTCGATGCGAGTGCGCCCGTGGCGGCGCCGGTCGCCGAGGCGCCGCCCCCGGCCCCCGCCTACACCCCGCCGCCCGCGCCATCCGAGAGCGGCGACGGCGCCGCCCCCTCGGCGAGCGCACCCGATGCCTCGAGCAACGGGAATGCCCAATCAGCGGATGGCCAGCGACCCTGGCAGGACCGTGGCGAGCGCCCGGATCGCGGCGACCGGAACGGTCGTGGCCGTCGCGGCCGCCGCCAGCGCGGCCGTCGGCGCGGCGGGGACCGGGAGAACGAGGCCCGCGGTCCGCGGCCCGATCGCCCGGAGCGTCCCGATCGTCCGCATCGCCCCGACGGCGGGAACGTCGATCGCGGCGAACGGGATTCCGGTCCGCCGCAGATCCTCGTCATCGATGGCGAGACGAACGGCTGGTTCGATCCCGCGCGCGACGCGGGCTTCGTCCGCCGCGCCGAGTACAGCTACCTGAACGAACCCGGTGATACCTGGGTCTCGCCGCACCTCGTGCGGCTCTACGGCCTGCGCCGCGGCGACGCGATCGTCGCCCGCACCGGCCGCGACCATCGCGGCCGCATCTCCGTGGCGGAGATCGTCTCGCTCAACGGCGCCGACCCGGTCGAGGGCGCGCGCCGCGCCGACTTCCAGACGCTCACCGCGAGCTATCCCGAGCGTCGCCTGACGCTCGAGACGGGTCGGTCGGCCAAGGGCGGCCCGGAACTCACGCGTCGCGCGATCGACCTCATCGCGCCCATCGGCTTCGGCCAGCGCGCGCTCATCGTCGCCCCGGCCCGCGCCGGCAAGACGATGCTCATGCAGGCGATCACCGAAGGCATCGCGATCAACCACCCGACGGCGACGCTGCTCATCCTTCTCGTGGACGAGCGTCCCGAGGAAGTGAGCGAGGCGATCTCGTGGGGCGTCGGCGAGGTCATCGCCTCGAGCTTCGACCAGCCGGCCAAGCGCCACGTCGAAGTGGTGGAGATGGTGATCGAGCGCTCGCGGCGGCTCGTCGAGCAGGGGAAGGACGTGATCATCGTCCTCGACTCGCTCACCCGCATGGCGCGCGCCTTCAACACCGCCGAGCGCGGCACGGGCCGCACGCTCTCCGGCGGCCTCGACACCTCGGCGATGGCCAAGCCCAAGGCCTTCTTCGGCTCCGCCCGCAACATCCTGCCGCAGCACGGCGGCGGCTCCCTCACGATCATCGCCACGGCGCTCGTCGAGACCGGCTCGCGCATGGACGACGTGATCTTCGAGGAGTTCAAGGGCACCGGCAACTGCGAGATCAAGCTCGACCGCTCGCTGGCCGAGAAGCGGATCTTCCCCGCCTTCGACATCGCGACCTCCGGGACGCGGCGCGAGGAGAAGCTCTACAAGGCGGAGCAGATCGACGCGATCTACACCCTGCGGCGCGGGTTGCAGCAGATGCCGCCGCAGGCGGGGATGGAGTGGCTCATCAAGCGGATCGCGAGCACGACGTCGAACGATGCGCTGCTGGCGGGGCTCTGAACGGCGGATGAAGGCTGAAGGCTGAAGGATGAAGGATGAAGGGTGAAAGTCGAACGGCGATGCGGGGACCGGGTGCGATCTCCCGGTCCCCGCATTCCGCATCACACACTTTCACCCTCCATCCTTCAGCCTTCATCCCGCCGGCTCGAGCAACACGTCCTGCACGCCCTCTCTGACCTCCTCGAGCGCCACGAACCGCGCCGCGCGCGCATCCCACCGCCGCATCGCATACCGGTTCCGCCCCGCCCACTCCGCCACATCCACGAACGTCGCCCCGAACGTCGAGAGCCAGTACGCCTCGAACTCCCCGAAGATCAGCGGCCGCGTCGCCGCGATGAACCGCTCGGCGCCGCGCAGCATCATCAGCTCCGCCCCTTCGATGTCGAGCTTCATCAGGTCGCAGCGCGTGAGCCCCTGCTCCGCCGTCCAGGCGTCGAGGGTCACCACCGGCACCCGCAGATGACTCGGCCCATCGCCCGTGACGAGCGCGGCCGTGCCGCTGCCCGCTCCCGTCTCCTCGCTCTTGAGCCACATGCCGAGCTCGCCGGGGGCGTCGCCGAGCGCGACCGCGGCCACCTGCACCTGCGCGCCCACGGCGTTGGCGGCGATCGCCCACTCCAGGCGCGCGCGGTTCGCCGGCACCGGCTCGAAGGCGACCACGCGTCCGCCGCCGCGCGCGAGCCGGCGCGCGAGCGGAACGGTCCACCACCCCACGTTCGCGCCGACGTCGAAGACCGTCGCGTCGGGCTTCACGCGCGCCAGCAAGGCGTCGCGCACGTCGTCATCCGCCTCGCCGAGCCAGCAGGCCATCGCCTCGGCGTCATCGCGCAGGTCCCAGCGGGCGCGACTCCCGTCGCGCATCGTGACCTCGCGCATCGGGTCACGCGCGAGGGCGGCTGCGCGCAGCCGCGTGTGCAGCGCGCGCGCGAGGGTGCCCTTGCCGCGGAAGTTCGGCGTGGCGCGCCCGAGCGCGGCGAGGCGGTCGTAGAGACTCACCCGCGCGCCAGCTCGTCCCAGAGCGCCGCGATGGCCCGCATGCCGCGACGGAAGTTGTCCTGGCTGATCCACTCGTCGGGCGCGTGCGCGTTCTCGCCCGGGAGCCCGAAGCCGACGAGCAGCACCGGCGCCTGCAGCAGGCGCTCGAAGTCGCCGACGACGGGGATCGAGCCGCCTTCGCCGGTGATCACCGGGCGCCGGCCGAATGCCGCCTCGAGCGCGCGCGCGGCGGCATCGTAGATCGGGCCGGAGAGATCGGCGCGCCACGGGTTCCCGCCGTGGAGCGCCGTGACCGTCACCGTCACGCCGTCGGGCTTCACGCGCTGCACATGCGCGTCGAGCAGCGCGTGGATCGTCGCCGGATCCTGGTCGGGCACGAGACGGCAGCTGACCTTCGCCATCGACTTGCCGGGCAGCACCGTCTTCGCCCCTTCGCCGGTGTAGCCGGAGAGCAATCCGTTCACCTCGCAGGTGGGACGCGTCCAGAGCTTCTCGAGCGTGGTGTATCCCGCTTCGCCGCCCAGCGCCGCGACGTCGAGGTGGCGCATGAACTCGCTCTCGTCGAACGGCAGCTGCTTCATCCCCGCGCGCACCCCCTCGGGGAACGGCTTCACCCGGTCGTAGAACCCGGGGATCGCGATCCGCCCGTCGGCGTCATGGAAGCTCGCGATGATCCGGGCGAGCGCCGTCGCCGGATTCACCACCGCCCCGCCGTACATCCCCGAGTGCAGGTCGCTGTTGGGCCCGACGACGTCGATCTCGAAGTACGCGAGGCCGCGCAGCGAACTCAGGATGCTCGGGATCCCCGGCGCGAACATCGTCGAGTCGGAGATCACGACCGCGTCGCAGTGGAGTCGCTCGCGGTGGCGCTCGATGAACGGCGCCAGGTTCTCCGAGCCCACCTCCTCCTCCCCTTCGGCGAGGACGATCACGTTCACCGGCAGCGTGCCCCGCGCGGCGAGATGCGCCTCGAGGGCGGCGATGTGGAGCCAGAGCTGCCCCTTGTCGTCCACCGATCCGCGCGCATAGATCTTGCCGTTGCGCAGCGTGGGCGTGAACGCCGGCGAGGTCCAGAGTTCGAGCGGCTCGGGCGGCTGCACGTCGTAGTGCCCGTACACGAGCACCGTCGGCGCGCCCGGCGGCGCCTTCCGCCACTCGCCCAGGACCACGGGGTGGCCCGGCGTGGCGATGGTCTCGGTGGTGAAGCCGAGGCGCGCGAGATGGCCGTGCACCCACTGCGCGGCGCGCGCGACGTCGCCCTTGTGCTCGCTCCGCGCGCTGACGCTCGGGATGCGGAGGAACTCGAAGAGGTCGGAGTGCAGACGCTGGTCGTGTTCGGAGAGCCAGGTCTCGAGAGCAGGGGCGAGCGACATCCGGATGAAGGCTGAAGGATGAAGGATGGAAGCTCAACGACGAGCGGCGCGGGGATCGGTCGAGTCGGCGGGCCAACTGCCGTCCCACCCGCGGAGCGTCCAGAGCTGGCGGCGGCCGACGGTCTCACCGTCGCGCAGGAGCGGGATGACCGGCCCCGGCGTGACGCTCGTGTAGTGCATGATCAGGCGCCGGATGGGGCCGGGGAGCCCCTCGCGCGGCATCTCGAGCACGAGGAGCAGGTCGGCACCCGGCGCCTCGAGATCGGTGTAGCGCGTCCACAGGTCGTACTGGTTGCGGCGACCGCCGAGGTTGAGCGCGGTGACGTAGGGACGGCCCGGCATGTGGTACGAGAGCAGTGCCGCGTCCTGGTACCGGTTGGCCGCGACCGGCGGCGTGGTGCCGTCGGGACCCGCGAGTGACAAGCGCGCCGAATCGACGGCGAGCGCGAGCCGGTCCCAGCCGTGCGCGAGCGAGACCTGGTCGCGGCGCGCGGGCAGCGGGATGATGCGGAACACCGCGTGCAGCAGCAGGATCGCGCTCAGTCCGCCGGCGAGCCAGGCGGCGCGCCGTTCCCACGCGCTGCGCGCGCCATCGCGCGCCGCCGCGACGAGGATGAGCGCCGGGATCCAGGCGATGGCCGGCCAGTTCGCCTCCTGGTTCCGCCGCGTCGCGCTGTAGACGAAGAAGAGGACGCAGAACGCCGAGATGGCGGCGAGCGCGAATCGCGCCTCGTGCCGCGGCGCGCGCAGGTTGCGCCGGATCGCGCCGATCACGAGCACGAAGAGGATGGGCGTGACGAGCAGGAACTGCGAGCCGACGAGGTTGAGCTCGCGCTGGAAGAGGTTCTCGCGCGCGTTGCCGCCGAGTCCGTGCCCGAGCTGGAAGCGGAAGGCGATCCAGTCGTGGCTCGCGTTCCACTGGAGGACCGGGATCATGACCGCGGAGGCGAGCAGCACCGCGAGCCAGGGGCCCGGCTCGCGGAAGCGCGCGCGCAACGACGGATCCACCGCGAATGCGATGAGCAGCGCGATGGGCGCGAAGACGCCGGTGAACTTGGACGACATGGCGCACCCGATCGCGAGCCCGGCGACGAGCCACCAGCGCGTCGCGGCGGTGCTCCGGGGCGCCGCACCGAGCGCGCGCACCACCGCGTAGAGCGTCCACGCCAGCGCCGCGAGGAGCGGCGCATCCGGCGTCGCGATCACGAGCCCCGCCGCCGCGAGCGGCATCACCGAGAAGATCAAGGCGGCGTAGCGCGCCGCGCGGTCCCCGGCGAGCGTGCGCGCCGCGAGGGCGATCGCGAGGCCGCCCGAGCTCGCGACGAGGATCGGCGCCAGACGGACCGCGAACGGCGACGGACCGAGGAGCGCCGTGCCCGCGCGCACGAGCCAGGCGATGCCCGGCGGATGGTCGAAGTAGCCGCCGGCGAGGCGGCGCGACCACTCCCAGTAGTAGGCCTCGTCCGGGAAGAGCGGGACGACCGCGGCGAGCGCGAGCCGCAGGAGTGCGGCCGCCGCGAGGATCAGCAGGGCCTGTCGCCAGGCCGTCGGGTCTTCGTGGGGGGTCGTCCGGTCGAGCACGGCGGCGAGTCCGATAGGATGGGCGGCGGTCGTGTCGTTCAGTAGACTGAATGTATCATGCCGAACCGTCTCGCGGCCGAATCGAGCCCGTACCTCCTCCAGCACGCCGACAACCCGGTGGACTGGCATCCGTGGGGCGAGGAGGCCTTCGCGCTCGCGCGCCGCACCGACCGCCCCGTGCTGCTCAGCATCGGGTACGCCGCCTGCCACTGGTGCCACGTGATGGCGCACGAGTCGTTCGAGGACGAGACGACCGCGCGGATCATGAACGACCTCTTCGTGAACGTGAAGGTCGACCGCGAGGAGCGCCCCGACGTCGACTCGATCTACATGCAGGCGGTGCAGGCGATCAGCGGCCACGGCGGCTGGCCCATGACGATGTTCCTCACCCCCGACGGCGTGCCCTTCTACGGCGGGACCTACTATCCCCCCGACGACCGCATGGGGATGCCGTCCTTCCGTCGCGTGCTCGTCTCGGTCTCCGAGGCCTGGAAGCACAAGCGCGCCGATGTGCTCAAGGGCGCCGAGTCACTGCGCGGGATCTACGCCGCGTCGGAGGGACCGACCGCCGCCGGCCACGCGCTCTCGGCGACGACGCTCGCCGAGACGGTGCGCGCGACCCGGAACTGGTACGACCTCAAGCACGGCGGGTTCGGCGCCGCGCCGAAGTTCCCGCAGGCGATGGTCCTCGACGCGCTGCTCCGGCACTGGGCGCGCACCGGCGACATCGAGTTCCTCCGCCTCGTGCGCCACGCCATGGCGAAGATGGCCGGTGGCGGACTCTACGACCAGCTCGGCGGCGGCTTCCATCGCTACACGGTCGATGCGATCTGGCTCGTGCCGCACTTCGAGAAGATGCTCTACGACAACGCCCTCCTCGCGCGGCTCGCCGTGCACCTCTGGCAGGCGACGGGCGATGCCGAGGCGCGCCGCGTCGCCGAGGAGACCTTCGCTTGGCTCCGGCGGGAGATGACCGACCCGGCCGGTGGCTGGTACTCGTCGCTCGACGCCGACAGCGAAGGGCACGAGGGGAAGTTCTACGTCTGGTCGCTCGACGAGATCCGCCGCCTTCTCGGCGCCGACGCTGCCATCGCCGAGGCGCACTGGGGCATCTCGTCGGGCGGGAACTTCGAAGGCACGAACATCCTGCACGTGGCGCTCCCGCTCGACGAGGCGGCGGCGCAGTGCGCGATGTCGCACGCAGCGGCCGCCGAGGCGATCGCGCGCGCCAAGGCGACGCTCTTCGCCGCGCGCGCGCCGCGCGAACGGCCCGGGCGCGACGAGAAGGTCCTCGCCGGATGGAACGGCCTCATGCTCCGCGCCGTCGCCGAGGGCGCGCGCGCATTCGACGACGCGACGCTCCGCGCCGACGCCGTCCGCGCCGGCGCATTCCTCCGCGACGCGATGATCCGCGACGGCCGGGTGCTGCGCTCATGGAGCCGCGGCGAGGCGCGGATCCCGGGCTTCCTCGAGGATCACGCCGCCCTCGGACTCGGCTTCGTCGCGGTGTACCAACTGACCTTCGACCGCGCCTGGCTCGACCTCGCCCTCACGCTCGCGCGCAGCACCGTCGAGTGGTTCTGGGACGACGACGTGGGCGCCTTCTTCGACACCGCGCGCGACGCCGAGCGCCTCGTCACGCGCCCGCGCGACGTCACCGACAACGCGATCCCGTCGGGCACCTCACTCGCGGTGGAGCTGCAGCTCATCGCCGCCGAGTACACCGGCGATCAGGCGATGCGTCGCCGCGCGGAGTACGTGCTCGCGACGATGACCGAACCGCTGCGACGCGCCCCGCTCGCCTTCGGACACCTGCTCGGCGTCGCCGACCTCGCCGTGCATGGCGCGACCGAACTCGCACTCGCCGGCGACGCGCAGGCCCCTGCATTCAGCGCCCTCGCCCAGGCCGCCGCCACGACGTATGCGCCGTCGCTCGTCCTTGCTGGTGGCACCGGCGCCGCGGTGACCGGCCTGCCACTCCTCGAGGGCCGCGTCGCGCCCGAGGGCAGCGCTCTCGCATTCGTCTGCGAACGCTACGCCTGCGAACTCCCGATCAGCGACCCCGCCGCGCTGCGCACCCGGCTATCCCGGTCACGATAGCCGCTCTGCCTTCTTCCTTCTTCCTTCCGCCTTCCGCCTTCCGCTCAGAGATCCGCGCACGACTTGTTGATCTGCGAGCAGTTCCCGCAGATCAACTTGCACTTGCGCCACCAGAGCGCATCGGACCCGCAGTAGTCGCAGGTCTCGCCGGCGGCAGGACCATCGGCCGGCACCGCATCGTCGCGCGGGCCCGCGCCGGCCGATGCGCTCGCCGGACGCTCCTCACCGCCGCGCGCACTCACTCGGGCGCCTTGTACTCGGCGGTGTCCACGCGCTGGAACGCGCTCGCCTCGTCGCTCTTGAAGATCGTGAAGAGGTACCAGAGCGACGGGACCAGTACGACGGCGCCACCCGCGAGCCCCCAGGCGACCAGCCGCAGCGTGACCGCCGGCGCCGCCGCCGACTCGATCGTGTGCACCCCGGGGATCAACGCCGGATACTGCGCGTACGCCCAGCCCCAGACGATCAGGCTCACCTGCGCGACCGCGGCCACGCGCGCCGTGCGGAACGCGCCCCGCACGAGCGCCACGAACGCCGTCGTCGCCGCGAGACCGATGAGCACCTGCAGCACCAGCGACCAGGGACGCGAGACGAGACCGGGGGTGATCGACCCCTCGATCCGGTGGCCGAGGATCAGCAGCGCGACCGCGAGCGCGGCCACCGCGAGCGCGGCGACGATCGCGAGCTCGCGGAAGTCCTCCTGCAGGTCCTCGTCCTTCGCCTCCACCGTGAGGTAGACCGCGGCGAGGAAGGCGAAGATGGCGAGCGTGAAGAACCCGGTCAGGATGGCGAAGCCCGAGGTCCACGGCGCCACGAAGCGCGCATGGAAATCGGCATCGGCGGGGACCGCGAGCGCCCCCGACGCGAGCGCGCCGACGCACATCCCGAGGAGGATCGGCGTGATGGTGCTCGCGATGGAGAAGATGCTCCCCCAGTAGCGCTGCACCGCGGAGCCGGTCGAGTCGTACGCGCGGAAGGTGAAGGCCGACCCGCGCAGCACCACCCCGATGAGCATGAGCACGAGCGGGATGTGCAGCGTGACGCTGAGCGAGGCGTACACCGGCGGGAAGCAGCTGAACAGCAGCACGATCACGAGGATCAGCCAGACGTGATTCGCCTCCCAGATGGGTCCGATGCCGTCGGCGATCACCGCGCGCTGGCGATGCGCGCGGCGGCCGGCGGCCACGAGATCCCAGACGCCGGCGCCGAAGTCGGCGCCGCCGAGCACGACGTACGCGTTGAGCGCGAGCATCGTCACGCCCGCGATGAGGTCGGCGAGGGTCAGCCCGAACATGTCAGACGTCCCGCCGGATGGGGTGGGCCGGATCGGGTTGCGTCTTGATGATCTGCGCCCAGAGCAGCCAGGCGACGATGACCCCGAGGAACACGTAGAGCAGCGTGAAGGCCGCGAACGGCACCACGAGCCCGGGCATCGGCGTCAGCGCGTCCGCGGTGCGCATCACGCCCTGCACGATCCACGGCTGGCGCCCGACCTCGGTCACCACCCAACCCGCCTCCACGGCGATGAACCCGGCCGGCGTGAGCAGCGCGAGCAGTCCGAGCAGCGCGCGCGAGTCGGCCACCTCGCGCTTCCGCACCCAGCAGACGATCACCCACAGCGACGCGAACGCCATGAGCGTCCCCAGGCCCACCATCACCTGGAACGCGACGTGCGTGATCGCCACCGGCGGCCAGTCGCTCTCGGGGAACGCGTCGAGCCCCTTCACCTCGGCGTCGAAGTCGCCGAACGCCAGGAACGAGAGCCCGCCGGGGACGTCGATCGCGTAGCGCGTCTCGCGCGTCCGTTCGTCGGGGATCCCGCCGATGCGGAGCGGCGCCGAGCGCTGCGTGACGAAGTGCCCTTCCATCGCCGCGAGCTTGGCCGGCTGCCACTTGGCGACGAACTTCGCCGAGAGGTCGCCGCTGACGAGCTGGAGGAGCGATGCCGGCACCGCGACGAGCAGCGCGAGCTTGAGCGCGGCGCGGTGGAACGTCGACTCGCGGTCGCGACGCAGCATCCACGCATGGATCCCCGCCACCGCGATCCCCGTCGTCGCGAAGGCGGCGATGGTCATGTGCAGCGCCTGCGGGAACGACGCCGGTCCGAGCATCGCCGCGATCGGGTCGATGTCGGTCGGCTTGCCATCGACCAGCGTGAAGCCGGTCGGCGAGTTCATCCACGCGTTGGCGAACACCACGAAGATGCCGCTCACGGTGCCGCTCACCGCGACGGCGACGCCGGCCCACCAGTGTGCGCGCGCGGTGAGCCGCGTCCAACCGTACAGATAGATGCCGAGGAAGATCGCCTCGGTGAAGAACGCGAAGCCCTCGAGCGAGAAGGGCATGCCGATGATCGCGCCCGCGTACTCCATGAACGCCGGCCAGAGGAGTCCGAGCTCGAACGACAGCACCGTGCCGCTCACCGCACCGACGGCGAACAGGATCGCCGTCCCCTTGCTCCAGCGCTTCGCGAGGTCGAGCCAGACCGGGTCGCGCGTCCGGATCCACTGCCGCTCGGCGAGCACCATCAGCAGCGGCATCCCGATCCCCATCACCGCGAAGATGATGTGGAACGCGAGCGACATCGCCATCTGGCTGCGGGCGGCGAGGAGGTCGCTCATTCGAAATCGAGCGCGAGATCCAGCGCCGGCGCCGAGTGCGTGAGCGCGCCGATCGAGATCCGGTCCACGCCCGTCTCGGCGATGCCGCGCACCGTCTCCAACGTCACGCCCCCGGAGGCCTCGGTCCAGCAGTGCCCCTTGGCGAGCTGGACGCTCTCCCGCATGAGCGGGAGCGGCATGTTGTCGAGCAGCAGTGCATCGACACCCGCCGCGATCGCGGCGCGCACCTGCACCACCGTGTCGCACTCCACCTGGATGAGGATCCCCGCCGGCACATGGGCCCGCGCCCGCGCGACGGCGACCGAGACATCCCCTTCGCACGCGGCGATGTGGTTGTCCTTGATGAGCACGGCATCGGAGAGGTCGCGCCGATGGTTGCGCCCGCCGCCGCAGCGCACCGCGTACTTCTCGAGGTCGCGCCAGCCGGGCGTCGTCTTCCGCGTGTCGACGATGTGCACCTTGGTGCCCTGCACCGCCTCGACGAACCGCGCCGTGAGCGAGGCGACGCCGGAGAGGCGCTGCAGGAAGTTCAGCGCCACGCGCTCGGCGCTGAGCAGACCGCGCGCCGGCCCGCTCAGGTGCAGCACCGAGTCGCTGCGCGCCACGCGCGTGCCGTCCTCGGCGTCGATGCGGATCTCGACGTTCGGCTCCACGAGCCGGAAGGCCGCGAGCGCGAGCGGCACGCCCGCGATCGTGCCCGGTGTGCGCGCCACCAGCGAGGCCCGCGCGCGCCGCGTCGAGATGACCGTCGAGATCGTCGTCACGTCGTCGAAGGCGCGGTCCTCGTCGAGCGCCGCCTTCACGAGCGCGACGAGCGGGCCGTCGCCGAACGGGAAGCCCGAGCCGGCCGCCACGTAGGTGGGGGTCGCGAGCGGCGTGATGCGCCGCGGGGGCACCGGCTCGCGCGAGGTCATCACTCGCCCGGATCGACGCCCGGCGAGGCCGGCACCGGTGCGCCGCCACCGATCGCGACCATCCGTTCGATCGACCGCAGCGCGCGCTGCGCCACCTCGGCGGGCACCGTGATCCGATGTTGCAGCGTCTCGAGGGACGCCAGCACCTTCGGCAGCGTCGTCACCTTCATGTACGCGCACGACGCTCGCTCGTTCGCCGCGTGGAACACCTTGCCCGGATACGCCTTCTGCAGGCGATGCAGGATCCCGACCTCGGTCGCCACGATGAACGTCGAGGCGTCGGAGACGCCAGGCCGCTTGATCATCCCCTCGGTGGAGAGGATGTGCACGCCCGCGGGGTCCACGTCACCCGCGCTCACCGCCTCGACCACGCTCGTCGCGCAGCCGCACTCGGGATGGATGAGGAACTCCGCCTCGGGATGCAGCGAGCGCTGCAGGCGGATGTTCTCCGGGTCGATCCCCGCATGCACATGGCATTCGCCCATCCACACATGGATGTTCGCGCGCCCCGTCACGCGGCGCACGTGCGCGCCGAGGAACATGTCGGGCAGGAAGAGGATCTCCTGGTCCGCCGGGATCGCGTTGACGACCTCGACCGCGTTCCCCGAGGTGCAGCAGTAATCGCTCTCGGCCTTCACCTCGGCCGTCGTGTTCACGTAGGCGACGACGACGGCGCCCGGATGCTCGGCCTTCCAGGCGCGGAGCTGGTCGGCGTCGATGGTCGAGGCGAGCGAGCAGCCCGCCGCGAGGTCGGGGAGGAGGACCGTCTTGGTCGGCGAGAGGATCGCCGCGGTCTCGGCCATGAAGTGCACGCCGCAGAAGACGATGACGTCGGCGTCGGTGCGGGCGGCCTCGCGGGAGAGCCCCAGCGAGTCGCCGACGTAGTCGGCGACGTCCTGGACCTCGGGGCGTTCGTAGTTGTGCGCGAGGATCACGGCGCGGCGCTCGGCCGCGAGGGCACGGATGCGGCGCTGCAGCTCTTCGACCTCGCGTGGGGTCGCGGCGGGAGTGACCATGCGGGGAATCTAGCGGCCCTTCGCGCCCCCCGGACGACCTCCGTGCTGGCCGTCAGGTCCCGCGCGGGGTATGATTTCGCGATGCTCCGCCGCCTCGTCCGCACCCTCGGAACGCTGGGCGCGCTTTGGACCCTCACGGTCCTCGGCGCACCGTCGTTGCTGCCGGCGTGCGGGATGCACCGCAGCGGGCATGCCAGCGGGCATGCGAGCGGGGATGCGAGCGGGCACGTGGCCGCCGCCGCGCCGAGCCACAACGGCGGCCACGGCGCGCACGCGATGCACGAGGCCGCCGCGACCAACGTGCCGACCGAGGCGCCGGCCGAGTCGTGCCAGTGCCTCGACTGCTGCTGCGCCTCGGCGCCGTTGGCGTTCGCGATCCGCGCGCCCATGCGGTTGCGCGAGATCATCACGCCGAGCCACGCCGGCTGGTGGGCGACGTCGGAGCCGGCCCCGCCGCGCGCGCTCGCGCTGCGGCTTCCCTTCTCGAACGGTCCCCCCGCGCAGCACGGCTGAGTCGCGCGCCCGCGGGCGCGCCCCCGTGCACTGCACTGCGCTGCCCGCTCATCGCGGGCGCGGGCCGCCGTCCGGTGGTCCGTCCGACCAATCGTTCGAGGATCCTCCGATGCATCGCGCTCCATTCGCGCGCCGGCTCGTCGCCGGTGCGCTCGCCCTCGTGCCGCTTCTCGCGGCCGCGCGCAGCTCCACTCCCTCCGACACCACCCCGCCGGCCGAGCGCCGACCCATCACGCTTCGCTTCGCCGCCGTGGTCGGCGCCGAGCCCTTCGCCTGCGGCCGCAGCTACGCGGGGATCGGCACAGCCAAGTCCACGATCACGCCTTCCGAGTTCCGGATGTTCGTGCACGGCGTCGAACTCCTCACCGCCGACGGCAAGGCGGTGCCGCTCGCCCTCGAGCAGGATGGCCGGTGGCAGTCGGAAGGACTCGCCATGCTCGACTTCGAGGACGGGAGCGGCCCCTGCGGCAACGGCACGCCCGAACTCCGCACGACGATCACCGGCACCGCACCGGAAGGGCGCTACACGGGCGTGCGCTTCGTCGTCGGCGTGCCGTTCGAGCGCAACCACGGCGACCTCGCGCAGCAGCCGGCGCCGCTCTCCGTGACGCGCATGTTCTGGGCGTGGAACTCGGGGCACAAGTTCATCCGCCTCGACGCCAAGACCGAGACCGGCAAGAACTGGGTGCTCCACCTGGGCAGCGCGGGTTGCACCCCGAACGAGGTCGCGACGGCCTCGCCCACGCAGTGCGCGCATGCCAACCGCGTGACCGTGACGATGGATCGCTTCGACATCGACGCCGATGCGATCGTCGCCGACGTGGCCGCGCTCTACGCCGGGAGCGACCTCGAGAACAACCAGCCGCGCACGGCGGCCGGCTGCATGGCGGGTCCGACCGATTCCGACTGCGGTCCGGTCTTCGCGGCGCTGGGGCTGCCGTTCGGCGATGCGCCGGCGGGCTCGCAGCGCTTCTTCACGGTGAAGGCCGGCGCGGCGCGCACGGCGCAGGTGCCGTGAGCGCGTTCCCTGGCCGGTTCGCGGCGGGCATCGGCGGCGCGGCCGTCATCGCCCTCGCCTTCTCGCTCCTCGGCGCGGCGACCCCGCGCGCCGAGTGGCGCTGGGACCTGCCGCCCGGGTTCCCGGCGCCACGCGTGCCGGCCGACAATCCGATGAGCGAAGCGAAGGTCCTGCTCGGCCGGCATCTCTTCTATGACGTGCGGCTGTCGGGGAACGGCACGTTCTCGTGCGCGAACTGCCATCTCCAGTCGCGCGCGTTCGCCGACCCGCTGCCGCGCGGCGTTGGCTCGACGGGCGAGGTCCACCCGCGCGGCGCGATGTCGCTCGCGAACGTCGCGTTCGCGTCGGCGCTCACGTGGGGCAATCCGAACATGCGGACCCTCGAGGCGCAGGCGCTCGTGCCGATGTTCGGCGAGGACCCGGTGGAGCTCGGCCTCGCGGGCAAGGAGACCGAGATGCTCGCGCGCCTCGGCAAGGATGCGCGCTACCGCCGGATGTTCGCCGACGCCTTTCCCGGCGAGCCCGCGCCGCTGACGCTCGTGAACGTCACACGCGCGATCGCGAGCTTCGAGCGCGTGCTCATCTCGGGGCGGTCACCGTACGATCGCGCGCAGCACGGTGAACGCGCGGCGATGTCGGCCGCGGCCCAACGGGGTGAGCAGCTCTTCTTCAGCGAGCGGCTGGAGTGCTTCCACTGCCATGGCGGCTACGCCTTCACCGGCACCGTGAACGACATGGGGAAGGCCTTCCCCGAGGTCGAGTTCCACAACACGGGGCTCTACAACATCGGCGGCCGCGGCGGCTTCCCGCGCGAGAATCCCGGCCTCATGGACTTCACCCAGCGGAAGGAGGACGAGGGGAAGTTCAAGGCGCCGACGCTGCGCAACATCGCGCTCACCGCGCCGTACATGCACGACGGCAGCATCGCGACGCTCGACGGCGTGCTCGACCACTACGCGGCCGGCGGGCGGACCATCGCCAGCGGCCCGCACGCTGGCGACGGCAGCACGAACCCCAACAAGAGCGAGTTCATCAACGGGTTCGAACTCACCGCCGGCGAGCGGCAGGACCTGCTCGCCTTCCTGCACAGCCTCACCGATTCGACCTTCGTCACTGACCCCCGCTTCGCCGATCCATGGCCCGACACGCTCCGCGCCCGGGGCCGGGCCCGCCGTCCCGATTGACCCGCCAGTCGCCATCTTCCTTCCACGGGCACGACGCCCATCCACTCCAGGACCTCACATGACCCGCTCGCTCCGTTCGTTCCGCCTGCCGCTCGCCGCCCTCGCCATCGCCGTGCTCGCCGCGGCGGCGACGCCCGCCGAGCGCTTCCACACGCGCCTCGTGAAGAGCAACCCGGCCAAGGACGCCGTGGTCGCGACCGCGCCGGCCGCGCTCGAACTCTGGTTCAGCGAGAAGATCGACCTCGCCGCGAGCCGCGTGCAGTTGGTGGGCCCCGGCGGCACCGCCGTGACCACCGCCGCCCTCACCCGTGACGACGCCGCGACCGACGCGCCGGTGGTCGTGCGCATCACCGGCCCCGTCGTCGATGGCGTCCAGACGGTGAACTGGTCCGCCGCCTCGGGCGACGGCCATCCCGTGAAGGGCAGCTTCACCTTCACGGTCAAGAAGCCGTAGCGTTCCGCCTGACGGGCAACGGGCGCGGGGCCGCGTAGATTCCACGCGCGGTCCCGCGCCCGCTGCATTCCCCCCGTCCCCCTGCGCGACATGTTCGCTGCCCTCGTCAACTTCCTGCACTACGCCGGGCTCACCATCGCGGTGGGTGCGGTCACCGTCCGCTACCTGCTCATGACGCGGAGCGGGCTCGCCGTCTCGGAGCGGGCCCCCGCGCTGCGCGACGCCGCCAAGTACGGCCTCGTCGGCGTTGCGGCGGTGCTCCTCGCCGCTCCCCTCCGCGCCGTCGTGCAGGCCCAGGGCCTCGCCTTCCCCGGCGACCCGCTGCTGCCGCTGGTGCGGAGCGTCGTGATGAACAGCGACGTCGGGCGCGCGCTCCAGTTGCAGGCGATCTGGAGCGCGGCCGCGGTCATGGCCTTCTCCGTCGCGCGATTCGGCCGTCAGCGCGGCTGGAGCGCGGCGGCGATCGCCACCTTCATCCTCGCACTCGGTCCGGCATTGCTCGGTCACGCCGCCGCGGCCGTCCCGACGCTCCCCGCGCAGGTCGCCGCGGTCGTGCACGTCCTTGGCGCCGGCGCCTGGATCGGCACGCTCTTCCATCTGTGGCGCATCGCGCGGAAGGCCTCCGACGCGACGTTGCGCGCACTGCTCGTCGCATTCCACCCCATCGCCCTCGGCGCCGCGGCGATGGTCGCCTTCAGCGGGACATCACTCGCCTGGCAGATCGTCGGTCCGCTCTCGAACCTGTGGATGACCTGGTGGGGCCGCTTCCTGCTCGCCAAGCTCGCCGTCCTCGCCGGCGTCGCCGCACTCGGCTACCGGAACTGGAAGGGATCGGAAGCACAGGTCGCGAGCGGCGACCGCGCCGCATTGCGCGAACGCATGAAGCAGGAACTCTGGCTCGCCCTCGCGGTCCTCGCGATCACCGGCGCCCTGACGACGACGGGAATCGAATAGCGATGAAGGCTGAAGGATGAAGGAGGAACGTGTTCACCTTCCTCCTTCCACCTTCCACCTTCACCATTCAATGTGCTTCCCGCGCCACGCATTCCGCGGCTTCGGGAAATCCCGCCGGAAGTGCCCGCCGCGTGACTCCTTCCGCTTGAGCGCCGACGCGACGATCAATCGCGCGGTGTCGACCATGTTCAGCTCTTCGGTCATGTCGCCGGTGAGGCGCGAACGGAGCGCCTCGAGCGACTTGCGCGCCGCGGTCAGCCCCTTCGCATCGCGCGAGATGCCGACGTGCTCCCACATCACGCGCCGGATCTCCTCGGCCGCGACCTGCGCCGCGCCGCGATCGCGCAGCGTCTCCACCTCCCAGTCCCCGCGCCGCGGGACACGCGGGAGCTTCGGTTGGTTCACCGCGTCGCGCGCGACGCGCTCGGCGAACACCAGCCCTTCGAGCAGCGAGTTGCTCGCGAGCCGGTTCGCCCCATGCACCCCCGTGCGCGAGACCTCGCCGCAAGCATAGAGCCGCTCGAGCGACGACCGTCCCGCGAGGTCGGTGATGATGCCGCCCATCATGTAGTGCGCGGCGGGCGTGACGGGGATCAGCTCCTTCCGCGGATCGATGCCGCGATTGAGGCAGAGCTGCAGGATGCCGGGGAAGCGGCGCCCGAAGGCGCGCCCCATCTTGCGCGCGTCGAGCCAGACGCGGCTCCCCGTCTGCTGCTCGCGGAAGATCTCGCGCGCGACGATGTCGCGCGGGGCGAGCTCGGCGAGCTTGTGGCGCTTGGGCATGAACCGCGTGCCGCGGTCGTTCAGGAGCGTCGCCCCTTCGCCGCGCACCGCCTCGGAGATCAGCGCGAGCGGGTTCTCGCTCGTCTCGAGCGCGGTGGGATGGAACTGCACGAACTCCATGTCGGCGAGCGTCGCGCCGGCGCGGTGCGCGATCGCGTAGCCGTCACCCGTCGCGACCTGCGGATTGGTCGTGTGGCGGTAGAGCTGGCCGCAGCCGCCGGTCGCGAGCACCGTCGCATCGGCGATGATCTCGATCGCCCGCCCGCCGACGTTCGCGCGCACGCCGCAGCAGCGCCCCTGCTCCACGATGAGGTCGAGCGCGCGCGCCGTCTCGAGCACCTGGATGTTCGCCCGCTCCTGCACACGCGCGATGAGCGCGCGCGCCACCTCGGCCCCCGTCTGGTCGCCCTTCGCGTGCACGATGCGCTTGCGCGAGTGCGCCGCCTCGCGACCGAGGGTGAAGCGGCCCGAGTCGTCGGTGTCGAACTGCGCCCCCGCGGAGGCGAGTTCGCGCACCCGCGCCGGGCCCTCAGCGACGAGGACCTCGACCGCCGCCGCATCGCAGAGTGCCGCCCCGGCCGCGAGCGTGTCGGTCTTGTGGAGCTCGGGCGAGTCACCGGCACCGAGCGCCGCCGCGATGCCGCCCTGGGCATAGGCGGTGGCGGAATCCTTGAGGGTGCGCTTGGTGAGCACGGCGACCTCGCCGTGGTCCGAAGCGCGCCAGGCGGTCTGGAGCCCGGCGATCCCCGAGCCGATCACGAGGACGCGAGCGCGAAGGCGTTCAGGCATGCCTGCAATCAATGGAAGGCGCGCGGCCGCCGCGAGTGGCGGACCCCCGTCGGACGCACGTAGCTTCCCACCGTCCCCGCGCCCCCCGGCGCCGCAGGGTCCCCCAGTACCGGCCCCCCTGATGATCGCAGCGCAGCTCCTCCTCCAGACCCAGACCGCCGCCGAGCGGCTCGCGGCCGCCCGCAGCGGCCTCGACATCCCGATGGGCGAGCGCCTCTTCGGGTTCGTCGGCATCGGCGTGATGATCCTCATCGCCTGGCTGATGTCGTACGACCGCAAGCGCATCAACTGGAAGCTCGTCGCCTCCGGCTTCGGCCTGCAGGCGGTCTTCGGACTCGTGGTGCTAAAGACCGACATCGGTCGCCTGGTCTTCCAGCGGATCGGCGACCTCATCACCAACCTCCTCGGCTTCCAGGAGCAGGGCGCGCGGTTCGTCTTCGGGAACCTCGTACAGTCGTCAGTGCCGGTCACCGGCGAGGGTTCCACCGCGACGATGGTCGCCCAGACCGGCGCCTTCTTCGCGTTCAACGTGCTGCCGACGATCATCTTCTTCTCGGCGCTCATGTCGGTGCTGTACTACCTCGGCATCATGCAGCTCATCGTGAAGGGCCTCGCGTCGCTCATGCAGCGGACGCTCGGCACCTCGGGCGCCGAGACGCTCTCCGCGTCGGGCAACATCTTCCTTGGCCAGACCGAGGCGCCGCTGCTCATCAAGCCCTTCGTCGGCACGATGACCAAGTCCGAACTCAACACCGTGATGATCGGCGGCTTCGCGACCGTCGCCGGCGGCGTGCTCGCCGCGTACGTCGGCATGCTCGCCGGCGTCTTCCCCGGCATCGCGGCGCACCTGCTCGCCGCCAGCGTGATGAACGCCCCCGCTGGCCTCGCGATCTCCAAGATCCTCCTTCCCGAGACCGAGGTGCCGGTGACCGCGGCCGGCGTGAAGTCGGCCGACGCGGTGGTCGATCACGCTCCCAACGAAGGCGGCTGGCGGAAGCGCCTCCTGACCTCCGACTCGGCGGACAACAGCGTGATCGAGGCCGCGGCCAACGGCGCGGGCCAGGGCGTGCAGCTCGCGATCAACGTCGCCGCGATGCTCATGGCCTTCGTCGCCCTCGTCGCGATGCTCAACGCCATGCTCGGTTGGGGCGGCGCCCTCGTCGGGTTCGACGGCCTCAGCCTGCAGACGATCCTCGGCTTCCTCCTCCGCCCGCTCGCCTGGGTGATGGGCGTGCCGTGGCAGGACACCGCCTACGTCGGCGGCCTCATCGGCATGAAGGTGTCGCTCAACGAGTTCGTCGCCTACGCGCAGTTCGGGAGCGATCTCGCCGGTGCGCAGGTGCTCGACCCGCGCAGCGCCGTGATCCTCACCTACGCCCTGCTCGGCTTCGCGAACTTCTCGTCGATCGCCATCCAGATCGGCGGCATCGGCGGCCTCGCCCCCGAGCGGCGGAAGGACATCGCGGGGCTCGGACTTCGCGCGATGATCGCCGGTAATCTCGCGGCGTTCATCTCGGCGTCGATCGCGGGGATGCTGGCGTAGCGGCCCCGTCTCCTCTCCCGTCCCTCACATGCCGGTGACCCTGCTGCTGAAGGCTGAATGGTGAAGGGGGCGAGGCCGTACGGCCTCGCCCCCTTCGACCTTCAGCCTTCATCAGCGTCTCAGAACGGCTTCTCCAGCGACTCCGACTGCGGCGTGAACAACTCCGCGCCGCTCTCGGTGATCACCATGTCGTCCTCGAGCCGGATGCCGAACTCGCCCGGGATGTAGATCCCCGGCTCGTCGGAGAACACCATCCCCGGCGCGAGCGGGAGCTTGTTGCCGCGCACGAGGTACGGCCACTCGTGCCCGTCCATCCCCATGCCGTGCCCGACGCGGTGCGAGAAGTAGGTGTAGTCGGGGCCGAAGCCGGCATCGACGATCACCTTCCGCGCGGCCGCATCGACCGCTTCGCAGGCGAGTCCCGGCTTCGCCGCCGCCAGCGCGGCGCTCTGCGCGCGATGCTCGATCTCGAACACGTCCTTCATGCGCTGCGTCGCCTTGCCGAGCACGAAGGTGCGCGAGATGTCCGAGCTGTAGCCTTCGACCTTGCAGCCGCCGTCGATCAGCAGGATGCTGCCCTCGCGCACGACCTGCGGCGTCGCCGACCCGTGCGGGAGCGCCGAGTACTTGCCCACCTGCACTCCTGCGGCCCCGGAGAACCCGAGCTGCGTGTGCGCGAGCGAGACGAGTCGCGCGAAGTCGCCCTGCGTCATCCCTTCCTTGAGCGACTTGTAGGCCGCCTCGTACGCCTTGAGCGTGACCGCGCTCGCATGGCGCATGAGGGCGAGCTCGTGCGCGTCCTTCACCATGCGGCAGCCGGCCGTGACCGGCGTGCCGTCGGTCAGTCGCACGGCGGGGATCTTCGACACCCCGTTGCTGAACTGCCAGCGGACGGTCTCCTCCACCGCGATCGTCGCGGTCGCGAGGCCGCGCGAGCGGAGCCCGTTCGCGATGCGCTCGTACGGGTCCTCGCTCTCCTCCCACGGATACACATCGGCGCCGCCCGCCATCGGCCCGAGCGCCACCTGCTCCATCGCGCGCTCCTCCTCGAACTTCGGCGTGACGAGGAACGGCCGGCCGTTGACGGGGATGAACGCCGCGAGCAGCCGCTCGCTCAGCCCCCACCCGATGCCGGTGAAGTACACCATCGAGGTGCCACCGGTGAGCATCAGCGCATCGATGCCCTGCTCGCGCATCAGGCGCTTGGCCTTCTCCAGCCGCCCCTGCCGCTCGGCCACGGAGATGGGCACCACGCCATCCCGCATGGGCCGCAGCGCGCGGATCGCCGGCGGCATCTCACCGCCCTGCTGCGGGGCATCATGGTCATCCTGGGCGCCGGAACTGGTCGCCCCGAGGGCGACGGCAGCGCCGAGGGTCGCGGCGGACGTCAGGAAGGTGCGGCGGTCGGACATGGGAGGAAGGCTGAAGGAGGAAGGAGGAAGGCGAACGGCCCGGGCCGGGAGAGAACATCGCACCTGACCCCGCATTCCGCATCACCCACTTTCATCCTCCATCCTTCAGCCTTCATCCCGAATCAGAACACCCTCAGCGCGAAGTACCGCTTCGGATCCTTCCGGAAGTCCTGGATCAACGACCGCAGGTCGATCAGCAGCGAATCGGAGTTCCGGTACAGCGACTGGTCGTTGAGCAGCAGCCCGAGCGTGCCCTCGCCGCGATTGACCTTCCCCATCACCGAGTCCGACTTGGCGATGACGCCGCGGAGGTTCGACTCGCTCTGCTGGAGCGCGATCGTCAGGTCGTTGATCCGCGCGCTCGCGGCCCGCAGGTTCGCCGTCGCGAGCTCGGTCTCCCGCACGATGTTCGCCACCGCCCCCGTCGCCGTGGCCGAGTCCACGCGACCCGTGGTGTTGCGGATCGCCTCGGCCGTCTTCGACAGGTCGGCGACGCTCGAGCGCACGTGCACCGCGATCGAATCGAGGTTGCGCGACTGCACCCGCACCGCCTGCGCGAGGTCGCGGCTGAGCGTCGAGAAGTTGCGGATGCTCGAGCGCAGCTCCTTCGCCGCGCTGTCGTCGAACGCCGTGCGCACCCGTTCGGCCACGCTCGCGACGTTCCCCGCGATGCCGCCCGCCACCGTCGTGAGCTGGGCGATGTCGGGGAGGACCGCGCCGGCCAGCGCCTGCGGCGGCGCGCCGGCCGTGTCGGCGAGCTGGGCGTCCACGTCCCGGATGTCGGGCGCGCCCGCGCGCGCCGTCACCAGCGCCTGCCACTCGCCGAAGAGCGAGGCCGACTGGATGAGCACCACCGGGTCGTTCGGGAGCGTGATCCCCTCGTCGAGGTCCATGTCCACCACGACCCACCCATGCCCGGCCAGCGCGATCTGCCGCACCTTGCCGGCGCGCACGCCGCGGATCACCACCGCGTTGCCCACCTGCATGTTCCCCACGTCGCGGAAGCGTGCACTGATCCCCGTGCGCTTCTCGCCGAGGTCGGCCTGCTGCAGGAAGAGCGTCGCCGCGACCACGCCGACCATCGTCAGCAGGATCGCGAGACCCACGAACCAGTCATTCGAACGGGACTTCTTCACCGGGCCCTCCCGAGGAGCCAGACCATCGCCCAGAAGGCGTCGAGCACGAGGATCATCACCGCCGACTGCACCACCGCGCTCGTCGCCGCGGCCCCGACGCCCTGCGCGCCACCGCGCGCGCGCAGGCCGTTGGTGCAGCCGAGCACCGACACGGCGAACCCGAAGCTCGCCGACTTCACCAGACCGTACCGCACGTCGAACGTGTCGAAGAACAATCGCGCGCCCTTCATGAACTCCATCGACGAGAGGTCGAGCAGCGTCATCGAGGCCACCCACCCCGCCCCGAGTCCCACGAACATCGCCACACCCACCACCACCGGGAACATGATGATCCCGGCGAGCACCCGCGGCACCACGAGGTACGCGATCGGGTCGAACGACAGCGTCTCCAGCGCATCCACCTGCTCGGTCACCCGCATCGTCCCCAGCTCGGCCGCGATGTTCGCGCCCACACGACCGGCGAGCGCGAGGCCCGTCAGCACCGGCGCGAGCTCCATCATCACCGTCTTCTGCACCAGCGTGCCGACGAGATACCGCGGCACGGCCCCGGTGAAGCTGTAGCTCGCGAGCAGCGCGAGCACGACCCCCGTGAACAGCGCGATCAGGATGCCGATCGGGAGCGAGTCCACGCCGAGCTGGCGGGCCTGCTGGGTGAAGTTGGGCCCCCAGGTCCGGACGTCGCGCGCCGAGCGGACCGCCTCGGCCGTCAGTTTCCCGGCCTCGCCGAACGACTCCAGCGCCTCGCGGAACACCCGCCCGATGGTCTCGATCACCTGTCCAACATACGGCCCGCCCTGCCCCCGCCCTAGAGGGTTCGCCTCACGCCGAGGTCGGGTGACCCCGGGGGGAGAGCCAAGTGCGGACTCCTGCACGGGTTATCTTTCCCGGCGCCGTTGGGTCCCACTCGCCGGAGACGCTGTTGGGCAAGCTCGTCGTGTTGATGGTCACCGCGTTCATGGACATGGTGGGGCTCCTCATGGTGCTCCCCCTGCTCCCGTTCTATGCCAAGCGGTTCGTCGGGCACGGACCGCTCTGGACCGCGCTCGACGCGATCGGCATGGGTGGCGAGGGCACGGTGATCGCGCTCATGGTCTCGAGCTTCGCGGTGGCCCAGCTCGTCAGCGCGCCCATGTGGGGGCGCGTCTCCGACCGCCTCGGCCGGCGGCCGGCGCTGCTGGTCGGCATGGCCGCGAGCGGCGTCGCCTACCTCATCTTTGCCTTCTCCAACTCGCTCGAGCTGCTCTTCTTCTCGCGGCTCGTGCAGGGCGCCGGCGGCGGCACCGTCGGCGTGATCCAGGCCTACATCGCCGACGCGACCGCACCGAAGGACCGCGCGAAGACGCTCGGCTGGCTCTCCGCGGCGACCAATGCCGGCGTCGCCATCGGACCGGTCATCGGCTCCTCGGCCGCGCGCATGGGCCATGCCGCACCCGGCGTGCTCGCGGCGCTGCTCACGCTCGTCACCATGGCCTTCGCGTTCAAGTACCTCGTCGAGAGCAACGAGCGCGTGGGCTCCAAGACCGGCGAGCATCCGGCGGTGCGGAAGTCGAGCGTCGCGCTCAAGCGCGTGCTCACCCACCCGGGCGATCCCGCCTCACGCCTCATCTACATGTACGCCGTCGGGATGGGCGCCTTCCAGGGGATGACCGCCATCCTCGCGCTCTTCCTGCTCGACCGTCACGGGATCGACGAGACGCGGATCGGCTGGGTCTTCGCTTACATCGGCGTGCTGTCGGTCGTCGCGCGCGCCCTCGTGCTCGGCCCCGCGGTGGACAAGTACCGCGAACCCAAGCTCTCGCGGTACGGCCAAGGGCTCCTCGCGCTCGGACTCCTCGCGCTGCCCTTCACGACGAACTATCTCTCGCTCTCGCTCGCGATCCTGCTCATCCCGCTCGGCACGGCCTTCACCTTCCCGTGCGTGACCGGCATGCTCTCGCAGGTGATCCCGAACCATGAGCGCGGGCTCTACATGGGCGTGCAACAGACGTTCGGCGGGATGGCGCGCGTGATCGGGCCCATCTGGGCCGGCTTCGCGTTCGACTATCTCGGGAAGGGTGTGCCCTTCTTCACCGGTGCCGCGCTGGCCGCGGGCACGATCCTGCTCGGCGTGGGGATCGAGCACCACATCCCGCCGCACGAGGCGGCGAAGTCCGCGGCCTGAGCCCGGCCGACCGCGGGCGCCGCGTCGCGGCTTACTTCACCACCGGGTCCAGCTCCCCCTTCTTGTACCGCGCCGCCATCGACTCGAGCGGCATCGCCTTGATCTTGCTGGCCTTCCCCGCGCTCCCGAACGCCTCGTAGCGCGCCTTGCACAGCGCCTTCATCGCCGTCCGCGCCGCCGCGAGGTACTTCCGCGGGTCGAACTCCTTCGGGTTCTTGCCGAGGAACTGCCGGATCGCGCCCGTACTCGACATCCGCAGGTCGGTGTCGATGTTCACCTTCCGCACGCCGTGCTTGATCCCCTCGACGATCTCCTCCACCGGCACGCCGTAGGTCTCGCCCATCTGGCCGCCGAATTCGTCGATCACCTTGAGCCACTCCTGCGGGACCGACGACGAGCCGTGCATCACGAGGTGCGTGTTGGGGATGCGCGCGTGGATCTCCTTGATCCGGTCGATGCGCAGCACCGCCCCCGTCGGCGGCCGCCTGAACTTGTAGGCCCCGTGCGACGTCCCGATCGCGATCGCGAGCGCGTCGACGTTGGTCGCCTTCACGAACTCCGCGGCCTCCTGCGGGTCGGTCAGCAGCTGGTCGTGCGAGAGCGCCCCCTCGGCGCCATGGCCGTCCTCCGCCTCGCCCATGCCCGTCTCGAGCGAGCCGAGGCAGCCGAGCTCACCTTCGACCGACACCCCGATCGCGTGCGCGATCTCGACCACGTGGCGGGTGACCCGCGCGTTGTAGGCGAAGTCCGACGGGGTCTTCGCGTCCTCGAGCAGCGAGCCGTCCATCATCACGCTGGAGAAGCCCGACCGCATCGACTGGATGCAGACCGACGGGCTCGCGCCATGGTCCTGGTGCATCACGATCGGGATATCGGGATGCGACTCGATCGCCGCCTCGATGAGGTGCCGCAGGTAGGCCTCGCCCGCGTACTTCCGCGCGCCGGCCGAGCCCTGCATGATCACCGGGCTGTCGCACTCGGCGGCCGCCTCCATGATCGCCTGGATCTGCTCGAGGTTGTTGACGTTGAACGCCGGGAGGCCGTAGCCATGCTCCGCGGCATGGTCCAGCAACTGGCGCATCGAGACCAAGGGCATCGGGAACTCGGGAGGGAGGTGAGGGCGGCGCGGGCGGTCAGCCGAGGATCTTCTTCCGCCGGTCCACCAGGCGCATGATCATCGGCGTGAAGATGAGCTGCATCGACAGTTCCATCTTCCCGCCCGGACAGACGATCGTGTTGGCGCGCGACATCCACGAGCCGTCGATCATGCTCAGAAGATATGGGAAGTCGATGCCCCGCGGGTTGGCGAAGCGGATGACCACCAGGCTCTCGTCGGCCGTCGGGATGGTCCGCGCGATGAACGGGTTGGAGGTGTCCACCACCGGCACACGCTGGAAGTTCACGTGGGTCCGCTGGAACTGCGGCACGATGTAGTGCACGTAGTCCGGCATGCGCCGGAGGATCACGTCCGTGACCGCCTCGGTGGAGTAGCCGCGCGTGTTGCGGTCGCGGTGGATCTTCTGGATCCACTCGAGGTTGATGACCGGCACCACGCCGATGAGCAGGTCGGGGTGCTGCGCCACGTTCGCGGTGGGGGTGACCACCGCGCCATGCAGCCCTTCATAGAAGAGCAGCTCGCTCTCCGGGAGCGGCTCCCAGGCGGTGAAGGTGCCGGGCGGCTGCTGGTACGGGGCCGCCTCCTCGTCGTTGTGGAGGTACTTCCGCGCCGTCCCCTGCCCCGACTCGGCGTAGTCGCGGAAGAGCGCCTCCAGCTCGACGAAGAGGTTCGCGTCCTCGCCGAAGTGGCTGTACTTCGTGTTCCCCGCCGCCTCGGCCGCCGCCATCTGCTTCTTCATCTCGGCGCGGTCGTAGCGGTGGAAGCTGTCGCCCTCGACCACCGCCGGCCGCACGCCCTCGCGGCGGAAGATGTTCTCGAAGGTCTTCGTCACCGAGGTGGTGCCCGCGCCCGACGACCCGGTGATCGCGATGATGGGATGTTTGGCGGACATGGTCAGTCGGGAGTGGAGAAGAGCCCGCGCCGTCCGAAGAGCGGCGAGGGGGAACTGTCGTCGAGCGGCGCCTCGAGGTGATAGCGCTCGATCCGCGCCACCTCCTCGCTCGAGCCGAAGATGTAGCCGATGCGCTGGTGCGGTGCCGTGGGGGTCACGTCCATCACGCGCTGGTGCCCGTCGCTCGCGAGCCCCCCCGCCTGCTCCACGAGGAACGAGATGGGATTCACCTCGTACAGCAACCGCAGTCGTCCCGGCTTGGTCTTCTCGCGCGTGTCGCGCGGGTACATGAAGACGCCGCCACGCATGAGGATCCGGTGCGTCTCCGCGACGAGCGATGCGATCCAGCGCATGTTGAAGTCCTCGCCGCGGGGTCCGGTGGAGCCGGCGAGGCACTCGTCCACGTAGCGCTTCACCGCCGGCTCCCAGTGCCGGCTGTTCGACGCGTTGATCGCGAACTCCCGCGTCCGCTCCGGGATCCGGATGTGCTGATGGCTCAACACCCACTCGCCCAGCTGTGGGTCGAGCGTGAAGGCGTGCGTGCCGTTGCCGAGCGTGAGCACGAGCATGGTGCAGGGCCCGTAGATCGCGTAGCCGCCGCAGACCTGCCTGGTGCCCGGCTGGAGGAAGTCCTCGGGTGCCGGGTCCTGTCCCGGCGTCGGCGCGCGGAGCACCGAGAAGATGCTCCCCACCGACACGTTCACGTCGATGTTCGACGAGCCGTCGAGCGGATCGAAGAGCAGCAGGTACTTGCCGCGCGGATACTGGTCCGGCAGACGGTACGGCTCATCGAGCTCCTCCGAGACCATGCCCGCGACATGACCGCCCCACTCGGTGGCCCGGATGAAGAGCCGGTTGCTCGTCACGTCGAGCTGCTGCTGCTCCTCGCCTTGCACGTTGCGCGTGCCCGCCGACCCGACCGAGTCGCTGAGCGCCCCGTAGGCGACGCGCTTGGCGATCGCCTTGCAGGCGAGCGACACGTCCGTGATGAGCGCATTCAGCTCGCCCGTCGCCCCGGGGGCGCGCCGCCGCTCCTCGATGAGGAACTGCGTGAGCGTCGATCGTCCGCCTGTCGGCATCGTGGTCTCCTCGACCTAGCGGGCCGCGACGCCGAGCCGCGCGCGCCACCCCGGATACAACGCATCGGCATCACCGGGGAACGACTCGAACGCGCGCGCGAACTCGCGATGCGTCGTCGCCCACTCCACCGGGTCCGCCCCCGCCTTCCAGCACTCGTAGGCCTGCCGCAGCGAGATCGCGCCGGCGGCCGGCGAGTCGATATGACCGTATGAACCGCCCCCCGCCGTGTTGATGACGTTACCGTGCCCCAGGTTCTGGAAGAAGCCGGGCAACCGGAGGGCATTCATCCCACCCGAAATGATGGGCGTCGTGGGCTTCATCCCGTGCCAGTGCTGGAAGTACGCCGGCCCCTGGTACTCGTCCCGCTCGATGATGTACGCGATGGCGCGATCGTCGTGCTCGCCTTCCATCTTGCCGTAGCCCATCGTGCCCACATGGATGCCCGAGGCGCCCTGCAGGCGCGCCATCTTCGCGAGCACGTAGGCGGTGTAGCCGCGCTTGGCGCTCGGCGACGTCACCATGCCGTGCCCCGCGCGATGGTAGTGCAGGTACTGGTTCGCGTACTGCCGGCGCGCGGTGGTCACCATCCCCGGCCCGCCGACGAAGCCGTCCACCAGGAACGCGACCTTGTCCGCGTCGGCGCCGAAGGTCTCGAGGATGAAGTCGGCGCGCGCGCACATCTCGTAGTGGTCGTCGGCGGTGATGTTCGCCGAGAAGAGCTTCGCCTGGCCCGTCTCGTCCATCGCGCGGCGCATCGCGTCGGCGACGAGCGGGATCACCTGCTTCATGGGCGCGAAGACCTGGTTCCCCTGCGGCTCGTCGTTCTTGATGAAGTCGCCGCCGAGCCAGAACTGGTACGCAGCGGTCGCGAACGGCTCCGGGCGCAACCCGAGCTTGGGCTTGATGATGGTGCCCGAGATGTAGCCGCCGTCGGTCACCGACCGGCCGAGGATGCGCCAGAGGTCGGAGATGTCCTTCGCCGGGCCGTCGAAGAGCTGCAGCGCGCGGTCGGGGACCCAGAAGTCGTAGAGCTTCGCGTGTTCGATGTCGCCCATCCCCTGGTTGTTGCCCATCGCCAGGGTGAGGAACGAGACCATCATCATCCGACCGTCGGTCATGTTGCGGTCGAAGAGCTCGAGCGGATACGCGATGCGCATCTCGTCGGTCGCCGCGTCGATGTGGTAGACGAGGGCGTCCACGCCGCGCGTGAAGTCGTCGGTGGTGGAGACGGCGACGTTCGTGCCGGTGGAGGACTCGGCGGCGAAGTGCGCGGCGGCCTCGAGGTACGCGTGGCCGGCCTTGGGCCGCATCTTGTAGGCGGCGAGGATGTGGCGCCCGTCCCGGATCAGGGTCGCCTCGTCGAGGCCGAGATCGGCGTAGCGGTCGGACTGGTCCATGATGGGCGTGCTCCACTCGGAAGAGGACTGCAGCTGCGGGATCGATTCCGGGGGGAATGCGCGGGTCCATCGGTTGTCTGGTGCGCCGACGAGCGGAAGCTACGCGCTTGCACCAAAAGGTGCAAGCGCGAGGCCCGATCGGCGACGGCACCGTGGGTGGTGCGACAGGGCGGAGGGTGGATCCTCAGACGATCGGGTGGAGGAACATCCGACCGTACGCGAGGAACGCCATGAGCAGCCCGAGCACCGCGCTCATGATGATGGGCGGCACCTCGCGGTACTGCACGTGCACCCAGATGAACAGGAGCGTCTCGAGCGCAAGCACGGTCGCGGCCGCCCCGGTGAGCCACGGCTTCCAGTGAAGCGCGGCCGGGACGATCAGCCCGATCGTGCACGCGAGTTCGATGACCCCGAGCGCGGTCCACACGGGCTTCGGCAACGCACCGAAGGACGCGACATCGGCGCTGACCTTGTCGAACATGAACACCTTCATGACGCCCGATGCGGCGAAGACCAGCGCGCCGAGTGCCTGCAGGGCCCACAACAGCATGTGCATCGCGTGTCGCTCCTGTCCCGTGCGTTCGGCTACCGGCCCGTGTGCGCCAGCGCCTTGATGGGGAAGCACCCGTCGAGGTCGAAGGTCGACCAATCGGTCGCGGCATGCTTGTCGCGAAAGACCTCCAGCGCCGGCGCGTGCTCGGGTTCGTACGGACTGCTGACGAGCCACTCACGCACCAGATAGTCCCACGCCGTCGCCACCATGCGCAGATCACCCTGGACCGACGTCACCGCGTACCGCATGGGCGGCAGCGTCAGCCGTGACATCCCGTCCGCGCACGCGAATGGCGCGGTGGACGCGAAGCAGACCTCGTACCGGAACAGATGCGCCGGGGTGACGTCGGGATCATCGAGCGTCATGCCGAAGAGCGTGCCCCCGTCATGGATGCCCTGGCCCTTCGCCCACTCGACCATCGTCGCGACGGCCGCGACCACCCGGTCGGTATCGAACGCGTTGGTCACCCGGATGTAGGCCACCTGCCGTTCGGGGAGATCGACGAGGCGTACCGGGAAGGCCAGTCGCTTCTCCTCCGCCGTCATGGGGAGAACGTACTCCTGCCCAGGGGACAGCGCTTTGCGGATCTTGCTGTTCTCGATCTCCCCGGTCTTGCGGAAGCGGCTCGGCGTCGTCCCGTAGGCGTCCCGGAAGGCGCGGGAGAACGTCGCCGACGACGAGAAGCCGCAGTCGAGGGCGATCTCCGTCAGGCTCCGGTCGGAGAAGCGCAGGAACCGCGCGGCCTTCTCGAGGCGGAGGCGGTTCGCGCACGCATGCACGGTCTCGCCCGCGACCGCGGTGAAGATCCGATGGAAATGGAACTTGGAGAAGCAAGCCACCTCGGCCAGCTCCTCCAATCGCACGGGGCGATCGAGATGTTCGCGCAGGTGATCGATGACGCGGTCGATGCGCCGCGCGTACTCGCCCTCGACGTTGGGTTCCGGCGTCATGGAGTGGCCTGGTGGATGGGATCCGGTCATGCCTCGCGCGGCCGTCCCAGCGCCGCCTGGAATGCATGCAGGCGCGCCTGCATCTGCGGATCCGCGTCTCGAACGGACACGGAGAGCGAAGGCCGAGGCCCGAGGACCGCCACGCATGCATTGACGGCATCCTCGAGCGAGCGCCCGCCATGCAGATAGTCGAGCACGCACCGATCCATCGCACGCGTCGCCTCGCGCGGTGCGTCGACGCTACGCTCGGCGTCTGCCATGCTATCTCCTCCTTGGTCTCCGGTGCATCCGTCTGACGTCACCGACCTCCGCAGTGTCACGCGCGTCACGGGGCGCACACGCCGCGGCGGCCAGCAGGAGCATGATCGCGGGTAGTCTCACGGGATTCTCGTCGTCCTTCCGTTAGGTCGTGCGGTGGTCGCCTCATTGAGTGGCCGCCCACCTGCTGCCCAAGCGGGCCGTCGGTCACCGACCGCCATCAGCCGGGCCCGGGCAAGGGAAGCGACGGATAGAACCACGCATGCCTGATCAGTCCGTCGCGGACCTCGTAGACGACGAGGCTGGACTGTCCACCGACGCCGGACGGCGAGGCTTCCCAGCGCGTTCGTTCATGCGTCGTCACCCACGGCCCTGTCGCGTCGACCTTGCGCAGCTCCGAGCGCGCCGATGGCACGGCGCGGAAGTACCCCGCGATCATCCTCCGAAACGCATCGATGCCGCGCCCGACATCGGTCAGCGAGTCGCCCGTCACGGTCATCCACACCATCTCGCTCGCGACCATCCTCATCATGGCGTCCAGATCCTTGGCATTGAACGCCGCCACGTACTCACGGACCACCGCGGTCGGCGTGGTGTCGCGCGGGCTGGGCACCGCTCCCTGCGCGCCTGCGGCGGCGGGGCGGCCGAGCAGCAGGATGCCGAGCAGAACGAGTTGGCCTCGCCCAAGACCATCCAAGAGACTCCGTGTGCTGCGCATCGTTCCGCCTTACGTTTGGTTGTACTGCGGCCGCTTCCATAGAACTGCAGGTGAGCGACCGTACGATACCGAAAGGTACAAAAGAGCTCGGCCGCCCACCTGCTTCACTAGCCCGGCCATCGGTCACCAACCGCCGTTAGGCCGAGCGCGCGCGAAATCCGCTACGGCGCCGAAACGGATCAGTGCGCTCCCGGGCGAGTTCAGCGACCTGCGAGACGAGTCGAGCGAGCTGCGAGACGGAACCAGCGAGCTGCGAGACGGAACCAGCGAGCTGCGAGACGAATTCAGCGAGCTGCGAGACGAGTCCAGCGAGCTGCGAGACGAGTCCAGCGAGCTGCGAGACGAGTCCAGCGAGCTGCGAGACGAGTCTTCAGAGCTGCGAGACGAGTCTTCAGAGCTGCGAGACGAGTCCGGCGAGCTGCGAGACGAGTCCGGCGAGCTGCGAGACGAGTCCGGCGAGCTGCGAGACGAGTCCAGCGAGCTGCGAGACGAGTCCAGCGAGCTGCGAGACGAGTCCAGCGAGCTGCGAGACGAATCCAGCGAGCTGCGAGACGAATCCAGCGAGCTGCGAGACGAGTCCAGCGAGCTGCGAGACAAGTCCAGTGAGCGACGAGACGGGTCTAGCGGTCTGCGAGATGAGTCCAGCGAGCTCGGAGACGGGAATAGCGTGCTGCGAGCCGAGCCCCTTGAGCTCCGAGACGACCGCCGGAGGATCAGATGGGACTTCGGCAGCCCCCGCGGCGAGTGGTGACCGCGCCTCGTGTGGCGGATCGTCTCCGAGTCTCGCGTGACAGTCAGCGGGAGGGGCGTGATCGACTCCGACGGCCGTCGCACTACGAGCTCGTCGGCACGGTCAGCCCGCTCGCACCGCGTGTCCGGTCGCTGGAAGGAGGTGACCGCATGCGGGACCCCGCGACGCTCAGCGCGCGCGCACGATCGCCGCGATGAGCTGCCCCAGCCTCTCGAGGTCGCGCAGGTCGAGCACCTCGCCCGGCGCATGGCTGTACCGACCCGGCCACGAGAGCGGCAGGTTCGGCGCCCCGTAGAACACGAACGCGGTCCCGTCGGTGCCGCCCTGCGTCATCCCCACCTGCAACGGGATCCCCGCCGCCCGCGCGATCCGCTCCACCTCGGCGCGCGCGGCCGGCGGCCACATGCTCTGCGACTCGATCCCGCGCAGCACCGGCCCCTCGCCAAGCCGCGCGTACGCGAAGTGCGGGGACTCGAGCGGCGACTCCGAACTCACGAACGTGTCGATGCTGTGCACCCGCTGCACCGTCGGGCCAAGGCGCGCGGCGAGCGCGGCGGCGCCGTTGAGCCCGACCTCCTCCTCGGTGGACCAGACGAACAGCACGCGGCGCGTGAGCGTGGCGGGATCCACCATCCCCACCGCACGAAGCAGCGCGAGCGAGCCGACGCGATCGTCCATCGCGCGGCCGGTGAAGCGGGTCGCGCCCAGGCGCACGGCATCCTTGTACGCACTCACGGTCGCGCCCACGCGCACGCCGCGCGCCACGAGCGCCGCCGAGTCGAGACCGAACCAGGCGAGCATCCGATCGGGCCGCTTGGTCCGCGGCTCGGCGCGCGGCACGAAGATGCCGGCGATCGACGGGGGCGCGGCGCCGTCGGCCGCGCGCGGGAGATGCAGCAACGCGGGCTGCCCCTCCCACGCGGTCGCGACCGGACCGCCGCGCGCGCGGAGGGTCGTCACGCCGTCGCCGGCGATGGCGACGACGTCCCACCCCACCTCGTCGAGATGCGCGATGACCACCGTCGTATCGCGCTCCGGTCCCGCCGCGACGATGAGATTCCCGGCAGCATCGACCTCGGCGCGCGCGCGCGCCCATGCCGGCAACGCGGCCCGCACGGCGTCGCGGACGCGCCACTCGTCGCCGGAAACACCGGCGAGGTCGGCGAGCTGCTTCAGCGCCGTCGCGGTCGCGTCGAGCGCGTCGGCGGTGCGGCGGGCATCCGCGAGCACGGGACCGGGCGCGTCGATCCACGGCTGCGCGGGAAGCGACGCACGGTCGATGCCCCCCGCCTCCGCGACCCGCGCGAGCAACGCCTCGGCGTCGTGCTCGGCGATGGTCTCGACGAGCGTGCCGGCGTGGCGCACGACGGGGACGATGGTGCGCACCGAATCGACGCGCGCGATGCGGGCGACGACGGCGTTGGCGCGACCCACGCCGACGACGGTGACCTCGTCCACGCCGCCGAGGCGCGCGAGCGAGGCGCCGAGCGTGGGCCAGCCGAAGACGCTCTGCGCGGTCATCAGGAAGATGGTCTCCCCGCGCGCCACGGTCCCGCGCGAGGCGGCGGCGACGGCGGCGCAGCCCGCGCGCGCGCCCACGCCGCCGCCGGCGACGCCGCCCGCGTACGGCCAGGCGGGCACACGGCGATCGAGCGGATCGAGGAGTCGGATCCCGAGCGCCGCGACCTCGGCGCGCGACGCGGCACCGACGTCGATCCAGAGATCGTCGGCGGTGACGATCGCGGTGTCGCCGCGATGCTGCGGCGCGAAGTGGCCGTTCGCGACCGCCGCGACACCGGGCACGAGGCCGCGCGCGGTGTGGACGTTCACCTGTTGCGCCTCGTGCGCCTGGTCGAACAGCGCATGGCCGCCGCCCCCCACGCGATGCACGCGCAGCAGGCCGTCGGCGGTGATCTGGCTGACGGTGTAGCCGGGGCGGTCGAGTCCGCAGGCGATCACGCGGCGCGGCGAGCCGCTGCCGCGACGGAGTACGAGGTTGCCGATGCCGTCGCGCTGCCACCCGGGGAGCGCGGTCGCGAGCGCGGCGAGCGCACGCTCCTCGTGTCCCGTGGGAGCGGCGAGCTGCTGCCAGCTCGCGAGCGCGCGTTGGGTCGGCGACTGCGCCGCCAGCGTCGCAAGGGGGACGGCGAGGAGCGACGCGCCGAGCGCGAGGCGCGCGGCCGGGACGAGACGCGGGCGGACGTGGCGCATGGGCGATGGCACCAAAGGAGGTGAGAGGGAACGGGGCGCGCGACCTAGGGTCGCGCGCTCCCGCGGAGCGTCGCGGCACGCGCCTGCGCCGACCGCCACCGCGCCATCACGGCGACGTACTGCGCGCGCGCCGCATCGCACGCCGCCTGCTGCATCGCCGTCGGCGCGGACTCGGCGGACTGCATCGCCATCGCCGCCGCCTGCAGCGCGTTGCTCACCGTCTCGAGCGACGGAGCCGTCGCCGGCCCGCCCCGACGGCGGAAGGCGCGAAGGTTCCGCTGCACGCCCGTCGGCGCGAGCTCCTCGAGGTCGGCCTTGAGTGTATCGGCGGCGGCGCCGGTGAGGCCACCCACCTGCTGCGCGAGTTCCTTCGCCGCGAGGAACGCCCGGTGCGCCGCGACGGCGCCGTCGTACATCTCCATGCTGAGCGCCGTCAGCTTCGTGAGCGCCGCCGGCGTGATGCGCACCCGCGGATCCAGCACCAGCCGGAGCGGCTGCGTGTGCCGCTTGCCATCCACCGTGAGGCGCACGGTGTACGCGCCCGGCGGCGCCCACGGCACGTTGTACTGCGGATACGTGCGCCCCGGCACGGCGCCCTGCGCCTCCTCGTCCCCGGCGGGGATCAGGTCGAGCGGCGAGACCGGATCCAGCTTGAGGTCCCAGCTGAAGCGGTGCATCCCCGCGCGCGTGGAGATGATGTACTGCGGCGCCGGCCAGTAGAGCGGAAGCCCGCAGTACGCGGCGGTCGGGTCGCGCCGGCAGACCTGGTCGTAGGCGGCCATGTCCTTGCCGGGATCCGGATTGAACACCGGCTCGGTGCTCGAGTAGCTGCGCACCGTGCGGCCGCGCGCATCGACGATCTCGAGCGTCACCGGCCCGCGCGCGTCGCTCGGCAGGTAGTAGTCGATGAGCCCGCCCGGCGGCGGGTTCTCGCCCGCCGGGATCTCGGGCGGCCACGGCGTCGGCTCGTTGGTCGCGAACCGCACGCGCACCGCGGTCTGCGGCTTGAAGAGGTACGCCTCGCCCTTGGCGAGCGCGGCGCGCGCGGCCGCCGCCTGGCGCAGCGGCGTCACGTCGTCGAGGATCCAGAAGCCGCGCCCATGCGTCGCCGCGACGAGGTCGGCGCAGTGGCAGGTGGAGTCGTCCTTCACCTGGAGGTCACGCACGGAGACCGGCGCCATCCCGTTCTTGAGCGTCTGCCAGTGCTCGCCGTCGTCGAACGACACCCACACCTGCAGGTCGGTCGCGGCGTAGAGGAGGCCCTTCTGCCGCGGGTCCTCGCGGATGCTGTTCGCCACCGCGCCGCCGGCGATCCCGGTGTTGATCTCCGTCCAGCTCGCGCCGCCGTCGCGCGTGCGGAAGAAGTGCGGGTTGATGTCGTCGAGGCGGAGCGTGTTGGCCGCGGCATAGGCCGTGCGCGTGTCGAAGTGCCCGGCCTCGATGTTGAAGATTCGCGTCCACGCCTTCATCCCCGGCGGCGTCACGTTGCGCCAGGTCGTGCCGCCGTCGCTCGTCGTCTGGATCTGCCCGTCGTCGGTGCCCGCCCAGATCACGTTCAGCGAGCGCGGCGAGGGCGAGAGCGCGGTGATGCTCCCCGCCGGCGCCGGCCGCACGCCGCTCGCGTACTTCCCGGCGGTCGCCGGCACCTCCCACGTCTGCCGCGTGAGGTCGGGCGAGATGCGGCGCCAGCTGTTCGCGTGATCGACGCTCTTCCAGACGACGTTCGACGCGTAGTACATCGTCGCGTTGTCCAACGGCGAGAAGTGCAGCGGCATGGTGCGCACGTTGCGGTTCATCGCGCCGCCGCCCGGGAGCGTCCCCGAGACGTCAGGGCCGACCTGCTGCGTCTGCGCCGTGCGCCGGTCGTAGCGCGAGACGCCCGAGCGCTGGCTGCCGTACACGATGTTCGGGTCCTTGGGGTCCGGTGCGGCCATCCCGTACTCCTGGATGTTCACCGGATGCCAGTCGTGGAACGTGATGCGCCCGTCGTCGCTGCGGCTCTTCACGCACGCCGAGCCGGAGTCCTGCTGGCCGGAGCAGACGAAGTACGGGAACGAGAAGTCGGTCGTGACGTGGTACATCGCGGCCGTGTTCTGGTTGTACCAGTTGCTCCACGAGAGCCCGCGGTTGGCCGAGACGACGGCACCCTGGTCGGCGACGGCGACGATGATCCGCGGGTCGTTCGGGTTGATCCAGATCCGCTGGTAGTCGTCGCCGCCCGGCGCGCCGCGCACGGCGCTCCAGGTGAGGCCGGCATCCTCGGTGCGCCACATCACGACCGACGCCGAGTAGACGACGTTCGGATCCTTGGGGTCGATCGCGAGCGTCGGGAGGTCACCGCCGCCGATCCGCGAGAGCGGGCGCATGTCCTGCCGCGCCTCGGGGCGTTCGTTGCTCACGCCCTTCACCGGCTGGAACCAGTGCGCGCCGCCGTCCGTGGACTTGTAGAAGCCGATCGCCCCCTGCCCCGGCGCGATCACGGCGTAGAGCGTGTTCGGCTCGCTCGGCGCGATCGCGATGTTGGCCTGGAGGATCGACGGCAGGCCGTTGGTGAGCTGCACCCAGCTGGTGCCGCCGTCGGTGGACTTGAAGATGCCCATCCCGCTGCCGCCGAACCCCTGCCCTTCGATGAAGCTCTGCTGCTGCTGCCAGAGCGTCGCGTAGATCGTGTTCGGGTCGCGCGGGTCGATCATCACCTCGTTCGCGCTCGTGTACTCGTCCTTGTAGAGCACCTTCTCGAACGTCCGGCCACCGTCGGTGGAGCGGAACACGCCGCGTTCCGGATTGGGACCGTACGGGTGCCCGAGCGCGGCGACGAAGAGCCGGTCGGGGTTCCGCGGATCGACCGCGACCGCGGCGATCATCTGCGTCTCGCGGAGCCCGAGGTGCTCCCAGGTCCGTCCGGCATCGACCGACTTGTACATCCCGTCGCCGATCGAGAGGTCGGGTCGGATGATCCCCGCACCGCTCCCCACGTAGATCACGTTCGGGCTCGACACCGAGACGCCGATCGCGCCGATGGAGCCGGTGGGCTGGTCGTCGAAGATCGGCACCCAGTTGGCGCCGTAGTCGGTGGTGCGCCAGACGCCGCCATTGTCGAAGCCCGCATAGAAGGTGTTCGGCTGGCTCGGCACGCCCGCGACGGCGCGTGCGCGGCCGGCGCGCGTGGGCCCGATCTGGCGCCAGCGCATCTCGTCGAACGAGAGCGACTGGGCGCGCGCGAGGAGCGGCGTGCCGGCGAGCGCGAGGAGCAGGACGCCGAGCAGATGACGCAGGCGGACGATCGACATGGGAGGCCGGGCTGGGGTGTCGCGGACGACGGTGCGGTCCGTGCTGGGGCTACGCGGGGAACATGGCCGATGCTGGGCATCCCGTCCATCGGGGCGCCCGGCGCGCTCATCCGCGCGCCTTCCGCGCCGCCTCGAACTCCCCCGTGCGCCCCGTCGTCGCGGGGTGCCGGCTCATGCTCGCATCCTCGGTCTCCGTGATCAGCCGCACACCGCGCTCGAAGAAGACGTAGTTGTACGCCCACTGGAGCAGCACGCTGATGCGGTTGCGGAAGCCGACGAGGTACGCGATGTGCACGAAGAGCCAGGTGAACCAGGCGAAGTAGCCGGCGATGCGGATCCGCCCGCCGCCGAACGACGCGACCGCCTTGTGGCGGCCGATCGTCGCGAGGTCACCCTTGTTGAGATAGGTGAACGGCCGCGACGGCTCGCCGGCGATGAGCGCGCGGATGTTCCGCGCCGCATGCTGCCCCATCTGGTTCGCCGCCGGCGCCACGCTCGGCACGAACGTCCCGTCGGGGAGCTTCGCCGCCGCGAGGTCGCCGATCACGAAGACGCGCGGGTCCCCCGGCACCGAGAGGTCGGGCTCCACGAGCACGCGCCCCACGCGGTCGAGCGGCACGTCGAGCGTCTTCCCGAGCGGCGAGGCGGCATTGCCCGCCGCCCAGAACACCGACTGCGACGCGATCCGCTCGCTCCCGACATCGACCCCCTGCTCGTCGATGTGCGTGACGAGCGTGTTCGTGCGCACCTCCACGCCGAGCTTCTCGAGGTCGCGCTGGGCGCGCGCCGAGAGCGACTCGGGGAACGCCGGCAGGATCCGCGGCCCGCCCTCGACGAGGATCACCCGCACCTTCGCGGTGTCGATGCGCCGGAAGTCGGGACGGAAGGCGACGCGGCACATCTCCGGCAGCACGCCGGCGAGTTCCACGCCCGTCGGCCCGCCGCCGACGACGACGAACGTGAGCAGCGCCTGCCGCGCGCCGGGGTCCTCCTCCCACTCCGCCCGCTCGAACGCGAGCAGGAAGCGCTTCCGGATGCGCCGGGCGTCCTCGATGTTCTTGAGCCCGGGGGCCCACTTCTCCCACTCGTCATGGCCGAAGTAGGCGTGACGGGTCCCCGTCGCGAGGATCAGGTAGTCGTAGTGGATGGGATCGGGCTCGCCCTTCACGCGCACCGCGCGATTGCGGCGATCGACCTGCTCCACCGTGCCGAGCAGCGTGGTCACGTTCTTCTGCGCGCGCAGCACCCAGCGGATGGGCGCGGTGATCTCGCTGGGCGCGAGCGAGGTCGTCGCCACCTGGTAGAGCAGCGGCTGGAACAGGTGATGGTTGGTGCGGTCGATGAGCAGCACCTCCACGTCGGCGCGCGCCAGCGCGCGCGCCGCATTGAGGCCGCCGAATCCCCCGCCGATGATCACCACCCGTGTACGTGCCATGCGACTCACTGCGGCGGGGCGACGACGCCCGCCGAAAGAAGGTTCACCAGCACCCGCATCGACCCCGGGACGCCCGCCGGCACCTGCCGGAACAGCGAGAGCGTCGTATAGATGTACCGCCCCTTCCCGAGCGTCGTCTCGAGGATCGCCCCGCGATTCTCCGGCTCGCCCGGGTCGTGCAGTTCGAGCGGCGCGCGATAGCGCACGTCGAACGTGCTCGGCATGTACAGCGCGCGCTCCTGCACCCACTCGCGCCAGTCGTCGGCGCCGATCCGGTTGGGCCAGGTGAGGAGGCGGCTCGTCGCGTCGAGCACCTGCACCGGCGCCTCCTCGATCGTCACGCGCGCCGCCGGCCGCGTGTGCGTGATCGGATACGGCATCATCCCCGGCCGCGACATCTCGAACTGGCCGTACTGCACCACCAGCGTGCCGCCGTTCCGGACCCAGTCCAGCAAACGCGGATTCTGCGTGACGAGTTCCGGGTTCGCGTCGTACGCGCGCGGCCCGATCACCACCGTCGTGTAGCGCGCGAGGTCCACCAGCGGCAGCTCCTCGACCGTGAGCACCGTCGTCGGGATCTCGATGCCCCGCAGCGCCGGCGCGATCGCGTCGGAGACGCCCGTCACGTACGCGACCGTGAGCGTGCGCGGCACGGTGACCGGCACCGCCTGCAGGTAGAGCGCGGAGCTGCGGTAGAGCCGGATGGGACGGATGTGCTCATACGCGATCTCGCGGAAGCCGTCGGAGTAGACCGTCCCCTCCGACGCCGCGCCCACCCCGAACTCGTGCCGTCCCGGCGCCAGCGTGCCGCGTAGCCGCACGAAGAGCTCCTTCACCTCGCGCGGGGCGAGCACGAGCGTGTCCGGCGCGCCGGAGACGGTGACGCCCGCCGGCTTGAGGAAGCGGAGCGCGAGCCGGCGTTCGCGATCGGTGTGCGAACGCACCGTGAGCCGCACCCGCCGGTCGATCAGCGCGTTCGCTCGCACCCACTCGAGCCCGCGATCGAGTTCGAGCGTCACCGGCGGCACCCCGCCCGCCGGCTTCCACTGCTCCCCCATCACCGGGTCCGCGACCCGGTACATGATCTCGCCGGCCGCGACGGTCGTCGTCGCCGCGGGGCCGACCGAGAGCGTCACGCGCACATCGCTGATCCGCCGCACATCCTCCGCCAGCGCGACGCTCGGCACCAGCGGCGCGTCCACGCCATACGAGATGAGCGCCGCGCCATCCGCCGGCGACCGCGTGTCGGCGAACATCGCGCCCTCGCGCCCGCCGAGCCACCAGGGCCGGTGATCCACGAGCCCGAGCACGCGTCGCGTCATCGCGTACGACGAATCGGGCGGGATCTCGATGCTCATCCCGCCGATGCTGGGGTTTCCCGTCATGCGCAGGCCGCGGAACCAGATCGACTGGCGCCCGCGATTGTGCACGGTCACCGTCGCCTGCATGGAATCGGCGAAGGCCAGCAGCTCGCGCTCCGCGGTCACCTCGATGGCGACGCCGGCCGCCTCGAGCAGCGCGCGCTGCGCCCGCGCGAGCATCCGTTCGATCGACGTCTCGAGCTCGAGGTCGGCCGTGCGGCACTCGCGCACCGATGCTCCCTCGGGCGGACGACGCCGCGGCGGCATCGTGCCGCAGCGATGCGCCTCGTTGAGCGCGGCCTCCAGCTGCACGACCAGCTGCCCCAGCGTGTCCACCACCTGCGCGGGCCGGCGCAGGTCGAGCGTGCGCTGCGCCCAGTCCGCTTTGGCCGCGGCCGACCGGATGAAGTGGCCCACCGCGGAGTCGAGCGCGGCGAGGTGCGCGACGCTGGTGTCGAGGCCGTCGAAGATCGACCGCTCCTCGGTGGCCGGCGTCGCCGCATTCACGCGCGTGAGCTCGCGCGTGAGCCGCGAGGGCGCCGCCCCGCGACGCTCGAGTCCGCCCTGGCCCTGCGAGCGGTGCATCGACCGGCTCGCGGCCGCGAGTTCGGCGGGACTGCGACCGAGCACCGCATCGTACCCACCCACGTCGAACGTGAGCGTGGGCGGCAATGCGCGCGCCCACGCGCCGCGATAGAACTTCTGCGGCATCCACGCGCGGCCATGCACCGCGACGGGGAAGCGCACGGTGTCGCCCGCCGCCTCGAAGGCGTCGCGCGCGAGGATCCCTGCCGCCTCGTGGTGGCCGTGCCCATCGGCGCGGGTGCCACTCCACACCGCGATCACCAGATGCGGACGGTACGCCCGGATCACCCGCACCACGTCGGCCGTGAGCGCTTCGCGATCCCACTGCGCGAAGGTCTCGGTCGCATCCTTGGAGAACCCGAAGTCGTACGCCCGGGAGAAGAACTGCTGCGCGCCATCGAGCCGGCGCGCCGCGAGCAGCTCCTCGCTGCGGATCGCGCCGAGCGCTTCGCCGAGCTCGTTGCCGATGAGGTTCTGCCCACCGTCGCCGCGCGTGAGCGAGAGGTACGCCACGTGCACCTGGTGCCCGCGCGCGAGCCAGGCGAGGAGCTGCGTGTCCTCGTCGTCGGGGTGCGCGCCGATCACGAGCACGCGCGAGGTGGTGGTGAGCCCGCGCACCAGCTGGTCCAACGCCACCGCGCCGCGCGCCTGCCCGGAGGCGGCGCGCGGCGCGGCGAGACTCAGCAGGGCGACGAGGGCCGGAAGCAGGCGCGTCCGGATCATCGATACCGTCCTAGAGGGAGGTCGTCTTCGCGGGCGTGATCATCCGGCGCGCACCCGACGCGCGCACCGACGGCTGGAGCGCATCACCCACGATGCGCGCCTGCTCCTCGGCGTGATCCGACGGATAGCCTTCGGCGGGGCTCGCCCGCTCCGGCCGGCCATAGTAGCGGATGACGAGCGCGTTGCCGGTGGAGACGCGGAGCCGCGGCGCGACGAAGCTCCACGCGCCTTGGTTCTTCGGCTCCTCCTGCACCCACGCGACCTCGTCGATCGCCGGATACTGGTCCACGAGCCGCGCGATGCGCTCGTGCGGCCAGGGATACAGCTCCTCCACGCGCACGACGGCCACCGTCTCCGGGATGCCCTTGGCGAGCAAGTCGTAGTAGACCTTGCCGGTGCAGAAGACGAGGCGCTTGACCAGCGACCGCTTCTCGGCGCCCATCGGGTCGTCGATCACCGGCTGGAAGTTCGCGTGCGCGAGGTCGCGCAGCTGCGACGCGGCCTGCGCGAGACGCAGGAGCGACTTGGGCTGCATGAGCACCAGCGGCCGACGGTCGGGCGCGAAGGCCTGACGCCGCAGGATGTGGAAGTACTGCGCTGGCGTGCTCGGATACGCGACGCGCAGGTTGCCCTCGGCGCAGAGCTGGAGGAAGCGCTCGAGCCGCGCGCTCGAGTGCTCCGGCCCCTGCCCTTCGTAGCCGTGCGGGAGCAGCAGCACGAGGCCCGAGTCCTGCCCCCACTTCGCCCGGTCGGCCGCGATGAACTGGTCGATGATCGGCTGCGCCACGTTCGCGAAGTCGCCGAACTGCCCTTCCCAGAGCGTGAGCGTGTCGGGCGCGGCCACCGAGTAGCCGTACTCGAACGCCATCACCGCCGTCTCGCTGAGCGCCGAGTTGTAGATCTCGAAGCTCGTGCTGACGCCCGGCAGGTGCGCGAGCGGCGCGTGCTTGCGCGCGTTCGTCACGTCGTTGAGCACGGCATGGCGATGCGAGAAGGTGCCGCGCTCCACGTCCTGCCCGGTGAAGCGGATGTGCGTGCCGTCGGCGAGGATGCTCGCGAAGGCGAGCGACTCGGCGTGCCCCCAATCGATGCCACCGGCATCGCCCATCGCCTCGCGGCGGCGCTCGAGCTGCTTGGCGAGACGCGGATGGGCGTTGAAATCCGCCGGATAGGTGAGGATCGCCTCGTTCCAGCGGACGAGGTCGTCGGCCGGCACCGCGGTGAGGACCTCGGGCGACGGCGCGGTCGCCGACTCGTGGTCGCCGTGCACGTCCTCGACGGCCTTGGACCGCTCAAAGGTGGCCTGGAAGCCCGCGGCGATCTCGGCGTCGAGCTGGTCCACCTCGGCCGCCGAGAGGAGTCCTTCGCCGACGAGGCGCGCGCCCCACACCTGGCGCGGCGTCGGATGCGCGCGGACCCGCTCGTAGAGCAGCGGCTGCGTGAAGTTCGGCTCGTCGCCCTCGTTGTGTCCCCAGCGCCGGTAGCCGACGAGGTCCACGAGGAAGTCCTTCTTGAAGCGCGTCCGGTACGCCACCGCGATGCGCATGGCGATGATGCACGCCTCGGCGTCGTCGCCGTTGACGTGGATGATCGGCATCTCGAAGCCCTTCGCGACGTCGCTCGCGTACCGCGTGGAGCGCGCGTCGGTGGGATCGGTGGTGAAGCCGACCTGGTTGTTGACGATGATGTGGAGCGTGCCGCCCACGCGATAGGCGCGGAGGCGCGAGAGGTTCATCGTCTCGGGGACGATGCCCTCGCCGGGGAAGGCGGCGTCGCCGTGGATCACGATCGGGACGACATCCTCCTCGCGGCGCACGCGCCGGTCCTGCGCGTCGCGCTGGAGCGCCCGGGCCCGCCCCTGCAGCACCGGGTTCACGACCTCGAGGTGCGACGGATTGGGGACGAGCGAGACCTCGACCTCCCTGCCTTCCTCCAGCTTCCTTCGGCCGTCGTATCCCAAGTGATACTTCACGTCGCCGGTGGACGACATGCCGCCCAGATGGCCGTGCTTCCCCTGGAACTCGCTGAAGATCTGGAGCGCGGGCTTGCCGAGCACATGCGTGAGCACGCTGATGCGGCCGCGGTGCGCCATCGCGAGCGCGACATGCTTCACGCCGGCGCCGGCGGAGCGCTCGATCGCCGCGTCGAGCATCGGGACGAGGGCGTCGGTGCCCTCGATGGAGAAGCGCTTGTAGCCCACGAAGGCCTTGCCGAGGAAGCGCTCGAAGCCGTCGACCTCGGTGAGGCGGCGGAGCACGGCCTTCTTCTCGTCGGCGGAGAGCGGCGCCGTGAGCTTCTCCTCGGTGAAGAGCTGCCGGAACCAGGCGCGCTCCTCCTCGGAGCCGAGGTGCTGCACCTCGACGGCGAGGTTGGTGCAGTAGCGCTTCTTGAGGCGGTCGGCGACGTCGCGCGCGGTGGCGAGGTGCGGGAAGCCGAGCGACGCGCCGGTGACGAGGTCGAGGTCGGCCTCGACGATGCCGAAGAAGTCGAGCGTCAGCTCCGGGGCGCCGGGCGGCGGGGTGCCGAGCGGATCGAGCTGGACCGCGAAGTGGCCGTAGGTGCGGATGGCCGTGGTGTACCGCGCGGCGCCGGCGACCTTGCGGGCGTACTCCTCGTCAAGGACCGGTCCGGCGGCAGCCGAGGTGGCGGCGGCGGGCGCGTACCCGCCCATGGCCTGCTCGGCGAAGCGGAAGAACTGGCGCCACGACTCTTCGACGGAGGCGGGGTCGCGGCGGTAGGCCTCGAACTGTTCGGCGGCGTAGGCGTCGTTGAAGACGCTGGAAATGGGCTGCTCGGGCATCCTGCAATCTAACGCCTGACACACATGCTTTCACCAACGCATCTCGAGCAAGCTCCCCTCCGGGCGAAGCGGGGGTCCGTGTGCGATCGAAGAGGGACCCCGCCGCGTCGAGCCGCACCCGCGGCGTCACCAGCTCGTCACGTCCCGAGCTTCGCCTTCGCCGCCAGATCGACCGTCAGCCCCGAGGGAACTGAGCTCGTACCCCCCTCGCTCTAAAGAACCCGGGCTGCGATAGATGTAGGCGCGCCCCCACGGATCCAGCGGAGCCGCTCGGCTCAGATAGGGGCCACGCCATCCAGCGGTCAGGCTCGGCGGGCGCTGCCAGAGGGCGCCGAGCCCCTCCTCAGTGGTCGGATATCTCCCGACGTGCAGTCGATATGCGTCGAGCGCCGCCCCGAGCATCTCTACCTGAGCGCGCGCCGTCGTCTCCTTCGCTTCGCTGACATGCTGGAATACGCTCGGGGCTACGAGCGAGGCCAGCACCGCGATGATCACGACGACTACCAGCACCTCTATAAGAGTGAATGCGACGCGCATGCCGCGACGCCGACCAGAATGACGACACCTCACGGTGCAGCGGGCTCCCGCCGCGTGTGTGACGCTCCGGTGACGCCCATCCTCCAGAGTTTGGCCTTGCATAGGTCTGTACCTGCTGAGAGTATTTGCGCCCGCACAAAGGCAATCACGGCCTGCCATCTGCACAGATGGTGCCAGCATCTGGACGAGTCGCCCCCACGCGCCATGTCCCACACGTCCACCAAGCTCACGCTATTGCCAAGCGAGGGGCCTTTCGCGGCTGCGATCGACTCCCTTTTGCGCTACGCTCCCTTCCCGTGCCATCTCGTACTCCTCGGCGAGAGCGGTGTCGGGAAGACCACGCTTGCGCGTCTCGTCCACGAGCGTTCGCGCGTCGCCAACGGCCCATTCGAGACGGTGAATCTCGCGGGGCTCGACGATGACCTCGCGAATTCCGAGCTCATGGGACACGAGCGCGGCGCGTTCACCGGTGCATATGGCCGCCACCTCGGCGCCTTCGAGCGATCGCATGGAGGTACCCTGTTCCTCGACGAGGTCGGGAAACTCTCGATCCCGATCCAGAAGAAGATCCTCACGGTCATCGACGATGGCCTCGTACGCCGCGTCGGCGGTCAGCGCGACATCCCGGTTCGCGTGAGACACATCTTCGCTGCGAACGAGTCTCTCGAGACGCTTGTGCACGAAGGCAAGCTTCTGCCCGAGTTCGAGGCGCGGCTGCAGTTCCAGCGCATTCGCGTACCAAGCCTCCGGGAACGCCGAGAGGAGATTCCGATGCTCTTCGCCGATCTCCTTCGGCGTCACGCTCCGCAATACGGCTACCCGGCGCGGCCTCCCATAGCGACGGACCCTCTCGTCGAACGCCTCCAGTCGATGCGGTGGCCGGGGAATGTTCGCTCGCTGGAGAACCTGGCGATCCGTCTGCTGCAGGACGCCAGCGGCTCGCAGACCCTTGGACCGGAGTTGTTCACGACGGACCTCGAACGCTATTGCGGAGGGACGCTGTTCAGTGCGACGCCGACAGTGTCCCGCCGTGACAGAATCGTGGGCGCATTGCGCGAGGCATCGGGAAACGTCACCAGGGCCGCGGAGCTGCTCGGTTGTTCGCGCAGCACCATCTATTTGTGGATGCGAGAGGACTCGATAGCGGCGGACGCATGTCCGGACCGGACAGCATAGGACAGTCAGAGTGTCCGAATCGGACGATTTACTCTGGAGGCTCGGAGGGAGCTCGCGTTGCAACTCATTGGCCTTGCTGGCCGTGAAGGCATCTCGGTCGCTCGGCACGCGCGTTGCTCATATAGGCAGACGTGCACACCCCGTCCGTTCCCGGATCGCGCCTGCGTCTCGCCGACGGCCTGACGGCGCAGCTGCTGTTCCACCATCGCGTCTGCCCGATCGAGGTCTCTGCGGACGGCCACCTCGTCGTCGCGGCCGCGACGGACCATCACGCGAGCGCGATGACGGTGCTGGAAGAGTCGTACGGGCTCCCGATCCGCGAGCTGGCGATGGACGACGCGGAGGTCCTCCGCGCCATCGAGCGACTCGCGGCACACTCGGAGACCCTCTCCGAGGGCGGCCCTGAAGGCGCGGACTCCGCCGACCGCGCGGCGGACGCGCGCGAGATGGCCGACCAGCCGCCGGTCATCCGGTTCGTCAACCAGCTGATCCGCAGCGCGTTCGACAGCCACGCGAGCGATATCCACATCGAGAGCGACCGGTCGGGCGCCCTGGTCTCGCGCCTTCGGATCGACGGCGTCCTCATGGACGGTCCCACTCCGTCCGCCGCGCTCGCCCGTGCGGTCGCGTCGCGCGTGAAGCTGCTGGCCGAGCTCGATATCTCCGAACGGCGCAAGCCACAGGACGGTCGCGTGCGCGTGCGCCTCGAGACGCGCGAGCTGGACCTCCGCGTCTCGACGGTGCCGACCCTGCACGGCGAGAGCATCGTGATCCGGCTCCTCGACCAGGGAGGCCGTCCCGGCCAGCTCGAGGACCTCGGATTGGGCGCGACGGACCTGTCGCGCCTCGATCGCATCTGCCGGAAGGCGCACGGACTCGTCCTCGTCACCGGTCCGACAGGAAGCGGCAAGACCTCGACGCTCTACGCCGCGCTCACCCGTCGCGACACGACGACGGAGAAGGTGATCACCGTCGAGGATCCCGTGGAGTACGAGCTCGCCGGCATCACGCAGGTCCCCGTGCACGCGCATGTCGGCGTCACGATGGGGGGGGCGCTGCGAAGCATCCTGCGGCAGGACCCGGACGTCATCATGGTCGGCGAGATGCGCGACACCGAAACGGCCGAGACCGCGATCCAGGCGGCGATGACCGGCCACCTCGTCTTCAGCACCCTGCACACCACCGATGCGATCGGGGCGGTCCCGCGGCTCGTCGATCTCGGAGTCGCCGGCTACCTCGTCGCGGCGACGTTGGACGCGGTGCTCGCACAGCGCCTCGTGCGCGTCGTCTGCGCGCACTGTCGTGTGCTCTACGATCCCGACCCCGAGCACGTCAGCCTCGTGTCCGGGCGACCGGAGTCCCGGCGTCGGCTGGTGCGGGGTTCGGGTTGTGCCGAGTGTCGCGGCAGCGGCTTCCGCGGCCGCACCGGGATCTTCGAGCTCCTGCTGCTCGATGACAGGCTGCGCGAGGCGATCGCGCGCGGCGCTCCACGCACGGAGCTCGAGGCGATCGCCGAGGCCGGGGGTCATCGGCGCCTGCTCCGGGACGCGTGGGAGAAGGTGACGGCCGGCATCACCACGATCGAGGAGGTCCTGCGTGTCGCCGCGGACTGAGCGCCCGGTGCGCGCCCAGCGCTACCGCTTCCGTGCGCTGGATGCCTCGGGTGCCGTCGCGCTGGGAGAGTTGTGGGCGACGGGCGACGAAGCGGCGCGTGACCAGCTCGCGCGCCGCCGCCTCCTGCCGACGGCGCTCCGCGTCGAGGCGGATCCCCATCACGCACGTCGACGGCCGAACGATCTCGACCTCGCCATCGGCCTGCGCGTGCTGGCGTCGCTGCTCGAGGCGCGCCTGCCGCTCGACCGCGTGCTCGGCGCGTTCGCGTCGGTCGCACCCGCCGGTTGGCCGGTGTCCGCGATCGAGGAGATGCGCGGCCGCGTGCGGGAGGGCGGCTCGCTAGCGGCAGCGATCGCGGAGACGTTCCCGTCCGCGCCGCGCCACATCGTGAGCATCCTCGGCGCGGGGGAGGGGTCGGGCGCGATCTCCGAGGCCTGCCGGCTCGCGGCGCATGAGCTCGAACTCGTCGCCACGACGTCCCGCGCGGTGCGGTCCGCACTGGCCTACCCCGCGCTGCTCGCGCTCGCCGGCACGGTGGCGGTCGGGGTGCTGGTCGGCATCGTCCTGCCGCGCTTCGCCGCGCTGCTGAGCGACATCGGCCAGGCGCTGCCGTGGTCGACGCAAGCCGTACTCGCCGCGGCCGGTGCATTCCGCCTGGCCGCGCTCCCGCTCTCCGCCCTCGTCCTCGCCGGCGCGATGGCGCTCAGGCACTGGCGCGGGAACGACATTGACGCCGCCCGACGGATCGACGGCGTGCTGCTCCGTCTCCCGGTGGCGGGTCCACTGCTCCACTCCGCCGCGGGCGCTCGCGTCGCCGGGACGCTCGCCAACCTGTTGCAGGCCGGGGTGACGCTGCCCGTGGGGCTCGTTCTTGCCGGCGCGGCCAGCGGCAACGCGGACATCGCGGCGCGCGTCGCGGACGCGACGATGCGCGTCGATGCAGGCGAGCGTCTCTCCCGCGCCTTCGAGCTGACGGGGGCGCTGCCGCCGGCGCTCGGTCAGCTCCTCCGCGCCGGCGAGGAGTCGGGCGACCTCCCGGCGATGCTCACGTTCGGCGCGCGGATCGAGCGGGAGCGGCTGCAGGAGCGGCTCACGTCGCTCGTGCGCGTCGTGGAGCCGGCGCTCATCCTCGCCTTCGGCGGCATCATCGCCCTCGTCGCGGCGTCATTGTTCCAGGCGATCTACGCGGTGCGGCCCGCATGATCCGCCAAGGCTTCACGCTGATCGAGCTCCTCGTGACCATCGTGATCCTGGCGGTCGCGGCGGGTGCCGTGGGGCTCGCCGCCGGTGGATGGGTGACGACGGGGACCGTCGATGCCGCCGCGTCCCTCGTCGCCGGCGCACGCGCGGAGGCGATCAGGCGGGGCGAGCCGGTGCGGATCGGCATCCCACGGGACTCGGTGGCCGGGTCGGCGTCGGGATCGTTCGGCTCCGGGGTGTTCATGGTCACGGCGCTTCCCGATGGGAGCGTGATCGCCCCGCCGGCGCTCCGCCTCGACCGGCTGACGGGCCGTCCGATGCGCACGGTGGCGAGATGACGCCGGTCCGCGGCTGGCCCGCACGCCGCGGCGTCGCGCTGCTCGAGGCGATCGTCGCGATGACCATCCTTGCGACGGGGGGGATCGCGCTGGTGACGGTCACGGCGGACGGCGTGCGGCTCGCGCGCCAGGCGCGCGAGCACGAGCGGACCTTCGCCGCGGCGGACCGCCTGCTCGATGCGGCCTCGCTCTGGTCGCCGACGGAACTCGATCAGCGGCTCGGCGCGCGTCGACAAGGTCCGTTCACAATGCGCATCGACCGGATCGCCGGCGCCGTGTATCTCGTGTCGATCTCGGACTCGACCTCGGATGCGGCGCTGCTCGAGACGGCCTTCTTCCGGCCGGCTCCGCGATGAACGCGCGCCAGGTCAAGCGCCGGAGCGGACTCACGCTCCTCGAGGTCGTGGTGGCGCTCACCATCACCGCCTTCGTGCTGCTCGGGGCCCGCGCCGTCGTCGACGGGATCGCGGCGATCGCGAGGGCCAACGACGCGGAGGATCGCGGCCACCTCGCCGCGATGAATGGACGGCGCCTGCTGCTCGAACTCGTGCTCGACGCGCGCGCCGGCGTCGATCCGTCCGCGACGTTCGGTGGCGACGACGCGAGCGCCACGTGGGACACGTGGTGCCGGGTGCCTCGGGGCTGGAAGGAGCGCTGCCGCGCGACCGTCAGCCTCGCTCGGGACTCGGTCGGCGCGGCGCTCATCCTCGAGACGTCGATCGACCGCGATGCGACCCTCGCCCTCGTCCGCCTCGACGGGACCCCGGTCGTCGCCTATCTCGACGATGCGCGATTCGGCGGCCGCTGGGTGCCAGCGTGGGGCCCGTCCACCGCGCGCCCCGTCGCCCTCGGCGTCCTCTCGCAGACCGACACGCTGATCCTGCCGACGTCGAGGTCGATGCGATGAGGCGCGGCTTCGCGCTGCTGTCCGTCGTCCTCCTCCTCACCGGCGGCGCGGCGGTCGCGCTCGCCGCGCTCACGCTCGCGCGGCGCGCGATCCGCGCGACGGAGAACCGCATCGCGCTCACGCGCAACGGCTGGCGCGCCGAGGACTGCGCGGCACGCGCCCTCGCGGCGATCGATGCGCTGGCGCGTGGCGCGGAGGAGGCCGGTTCCCGCCGGGGACCGATGGCCCCGGATACGATCGCGGCGATCCTCGAACGCGCCCCCGCGGTCGTCGAGTGTCCTGGCCGCGTCACGCTCAGGCCCGCGGGGCTGCAGCTGCCACTGAACGTCGCCGACGGCGTCGAACTGCGAGGGCTGTTCTCCGGCGTCGGCCTCGCTCCCGGCGCCGCGGACTCGCTCGCGGATGCCATCCTCGACTGGCGCGACGCGGACGATGCCGTGCGGGCGATGGGCTGCGAGCGGACCTGTTACGACGCGACGGGCGGGGCCCCACCGCGGAACGACCGCTTCGCTCATGTGATGGAACTCGAGTCCGTCCGCGGCTTCGCCAGCGCCGACAGTGCGACGGCGATGCGCACCGGCTCCGGTCTGCGCGGCCTCTTCTCCGTCGACGACGATCGCGTCTCGATGCGCCACGCCGCGCCCGTCATCCTCGCGGCCCTTCCCGGAATCGGTGTGCGAGGAGCGGCGGCGATCGAACGACGCCGACGCGCGGGTCCGTGGCGACCGTCCACGCTGCAGCAGGTCGGCGCCGAGCTGCCCGCGGTCGAGGTGATCGCCCTCACGCGGGCGATGACCGCGCTCGAGACCATCGCCACCGTCGAGCCCGCGGCCTGGATACTCGACGTCCGGTCGCCTCGTCCCGCCTCTGGAGTCGGTGTTTCGCCGAACGAGTCCACGCTCGAACTGCGTCTCCGGCTCGGCGCGGATGGCGCGAGCCTGATCCGACGGAGCACCGGCCCATGAAGGGCGGCGCATTGGGCATCTCCATCGATCAGTCGCATCTTCGGCTCGCGCGAATGGTGGACGGCGCGCTCGCATGGGTCCTCGAGGCGGAGATCGCCGATCCCTCGGATCCCGCTCCCGCGCTCGCGGAGCTCCTCGCACGCGCGCCGGGGGCGCCAGTGGCCGGGAGCGCCGCGGCGATCGCGTTCGCGTCGCCGCTCGCGCAGGTCCGAACGATCTCGGGACTCCCGTCGGCGATGGAGGATGCCGCCGCGATCGCGCTGCTCCGCGAGTCGCCGCACCGGTGGTTCCTCGCGCGACCGGGTGGATTGACGATCAGCGGCATCGTGCGGGACGATCACGGGGAGATCCGTGCCGCGGCGTATCCGCGGTCGAACCTCGACGGCGTGGCGGTCCTGCTGCGTGCCCGCGGGATCCGCCTGCGGTCGGTGACCACGTACGATGCCGCGACGCGAGTCGCGGCCGACCTGCCGGACCACCTGTCCCGCACGGGCGACGGCGCGCATCCGTTCGCGGCCTCCGTCGGCGCCGCGCTCCTCGCGGCGTCCGGGCAGGCCGCGCCGTTCGAGGTGCCGCAGCTGCGCGAGCGACCGGCGACCGTCACCGGCTGGCGCGCGCGCGCGGCGAGTGTGGCGTTCGCGATCGCGCTCGCCGGCGCCGTGCTCGCGTTCCCGGCCGCGGTCCTGGGTGCGAATGGTGATCTGGCCCGGCGCGAGGCCACGACGTCCGTTGCACGCGGCCCCGCGGACTCCCTCGTCGAGCGCCTGGCGGCGGTGCGAGGCGAGCTGGAGGCGATCCGGGACCGGTCGAGATCGCGCATCTCCTTCATCTCGACCATCGAGGCGATCCGCAGTGCCCTCCCCAGTGACGTCGCCGTCGTGTCATTCCGCGCGGATTCCGCATCGGGCACGATCACCGTGATCGGGAACCGCGTCGGGTCGGTGCCGGACCGGCTCGCGGAGTCCGGCATGGTGCGGGCGCCGCGATTCGTCGGACCGGTCACCGCGGAAGCGGTCGGAGGGACGCTTCTCGAACGCGCCACCGTCTCGTTCGTGTCGCTCCCGTCGGGAAGCCGGCCATGATCCGCGCCTTCAGCGCCCTCGGCGCGCGAGACCGTCGCGCCCTCCTGGTCGGAGGCGGTGTGCTCGTCGCTGCGCTGGCCTTCCGTTCGATGCTGACCGCGGTCGATGCGCTCGGCGTCATGCGGCAGCGGAACCAGGTGCGCGCGGATCTCCTCGCGCGGATCGAGACGCGGCCGGCGGTCGCGATCCTCGGCGACTCCCTCCACCGGCTGGAGACGGCCCTCGACTCCGCGCGCGGTCGATTGCTGCCGCGGGGAACCGACGCCTCCGTCGCATCCAACCTTCATGCGGCGGTCCGTCGCGCGGCCACCGATGTCGGCCTCGTCCTCCACTCGACCCGCGCCGAGTCCGACACGTCGGTCGCGGGCCCGTTCGCCGCGGCGAGCGTCCGGCTCGATGCCGAGGGCGACGTCTCCGCGGTCATGCAGTTCCTGCTGATCCTCGAACTGGCTCCCGGCGCCCTTCGATTCACCGAGATGTCCGTGACCCCGCTCGAGCCGGCGGCGGGCGACGACCGGCCCGAAGCGATCCGGCTGTCGATCACGGTCTCCGGTATCGCGCCGCGCACGCCGCCGGGACGCGAGGAGGCACGCGATGCGGCACCGTGATGAACGGATCCTGTGGGTGGCGTCGATGATGCTGGCGTGGTGCGCCGTCGCCGGCTTTCGCGCGGGTCTGCCGGAGCCACCGGGCGCGACATCCGCCGAGGTTGCGACGGCACCAGGGCGGGAGACCGCACCCGAGTCGTTGGGCACCTGGGTGCTCCGCGCAGTGGACCAGGACCCGTTCCGGCTCACTCGCCGCCCTTCGCGGCGTCCATTCGTGCTGGGAGCCCCGGCGGATGCTCCGCCACCGGCACCGCTCATCCTGCCCGCCCTGCGCCTCTCGGGGATCGTCGGTCCGCCCTGGCGCGCGGTCGTCGACGGCGCGTCGCCCGAGACGGGACGTGTCGTCGCGCCCGGGGATTCCATCGCCGGCGCCTATGTGCGCAGCGTCGGCCGCAGTTCCGTGACCCTTCGCCTAGGTGACACCTCGTGGACCCTCTCGCTCGACCGTCCATGACGAGTCGCCTGTCCTCATTGGCCGCCGCGCTGGCGATGCTCGCTGCCGCACCGGTCGGCCGCGCGATGGCGCAGGCCCCACCGCCTTCCGACAGCGTGAGCATCCGCTTCGTCGACGCAGACCTGCGCAACGTCGTGCAGAGCCTCGCGGCATACCTCGAGCACCCACTGGTGATCGCGACGCTGCCGGGGAATCGCGTGACCCTCGAGACGCCGCGTCCCGTGCCACGAGCCGAGGTGCCGGCACTGCTGCGTGGGCTCCTGGCATCGCAGCAGCAGGAACTCGTGCTCGACACGGCCGCGGCGCTCTTCCGGATCCGGTCGATCGGGGAGCCGCGCCAGTCGAACGCCCCGGCGGCCTCCTCGACGTCGCGCCCGCAGGATGACGGCGGTCTGGTGCTCTTCACGCTGCGGCTCAGGCACGCACGCGCCTCCGATGTGGCGGCGACGGTCAATGCGCTGTACGGTCGGGCGAGCGCACTCGGCGAGCTCGGATCGAACCAGCGGTCCACGCTCTCCGCTTCGCTCCGCGACTCGCGCCTCCCGAGCGCGCCGCCCACGGCACCGCCGGTCCCGGGTGCCGTCGCCGCGGCCGCAGGTCTCAATGCGGCCCTCGCGGGTGAGGTGACGATCGTCCCCGACCCGTCGACGAACAGCCTGTTGGTGCGTGCGTCGACGCGCGACTTCGAGCTCATCCGCGCCGCGGTCCAGGAACTCGACGTCCGGCCGCTGCAGGTGATGATCGAGGTCCTGATCGCGGAGGTGCGCAAGGACCGCGGCTTCTCGTTCGGCGTCGCGACCGACCTGCCGCCGACGGCGATCCCCGGCGCCGGCAACGCGACCGTGAGCGCGTCGAGCACGGGCATCGGTCTCGGCGACTTCGCCGTGAGCGTGATGAACGTCGGCGGCGTGGACCTCGATGCCGCCCTGCGCGCCGCGGCGGCACGCGGCGACGTCTCCATCGCGAGCCGACCGATCGTGCTCGCGGCCAACAACGAGCAGGCCGAGATCGTCGTCGGCAGCCAGCGGCCCTTCGTGCAGGTCTCGCGTTCGCTGCCGACCGACACCCCGCAGCGCGACCAGGTGGTGCAGTACAAGGACGTCGGCACGCGGTTGAGCGTACGGCCGACGATCAGTGCCGATGGCTACGTGATGCTCGAGGTGACGCAGGAGGTGAACTCCGTCACGACGGAGACGGCGTTCGATGCGCCGGTCATCTCGACGCGGTCGGTCCAGACGCGTCTGCTGGTGAGGAACGGCCAGACGGCCGTGCTCGGCGGGTTGTCGGACCGGCAGCGCGATGCGAACCAGTCGGGCATCCCCGTGCTCTCGAGCATCCCCTTGCTGGGCGGACTCTTCGGGCGCGCCTCCCGTCGCGCCACGGAGACCGAGCTCTTCCTCTTCCTCACGCCCACCGTCCTTTCCACCGATGCCGACGTGGATGGCGCGACCGCGCCGCTACGCGCTCGCGTTCCCGAGGTGAAGCGCCCGTGACGCCCCGCTCGACGGATGACATCATCATGCTTGGCGATTCGGTGCCGATGCAGGTGCTGCGGCGGGAGATAGAGCTGGTCGCCCGCTCGGACCTTTCGGTGCTGATCAGCGGCGAGACCGGCGTCGGGAAGGAACTCACGGCGCTCGCGCTGCACCGCTCGAGCGGACGTTCGGGCGCCTTCGTGCCCGTGAACGGCTGCGCGACGAGCGAGACCATGTTCGAGTCCGCGATGTTCGGGCATGAGCCTGGGGCTTTCACCGGCGCCGTGAGTCGACGCCCAGGCTACATGGCCGAGGCGGATCTTGGCACGCTGCTGCTGGACGAGGTGTGCAGCCTGCCGTTGGAATCGCAGGCGAAGCTGCTTCGTGCCATCGATACGAACCAGTATCGACGACTCGGCGCGAGCCGGGACTCGACCAGCCGTTTCCGGTTGGTGTCGGCATCGAACCGCTCCTTGCAGGGCGAGGTCGACGCAGGGCGGTTCCGCCTCGACCTGCTGCACCGACTCTGCGGGATCGAGCTCGTGGTGCCACCACTCCGTGAGCGGGGGGAGGACGTGCTCGCGCTCTTCCGGCATTATCTCGAACTCTTCGATCCGACCGGCGACAGCGCGCGCGAGCTCGATCGGGAAGCGGCCGCGTACCTGCGCTCCCATGGATGGCCCGGCAACGTCCGCGAGTTGCGGCATGTGGCGCAGCGTGCCGTGCTGAGGGCACGGGGGGCACGAACAGTCGTCCGCGACCACCTTGTGCCTGACGGCCTCGCAACGCGCGGACGGTTGCCCGCGTCGGATCTCGAACTGCGTTCCAAGGAGGCTCAGCTGCTCGGCGAGCTGCTTCGCCGCTACGACTGGTGCACCAAGTCGGTGGCGCGGGAGCTTCTGGTCTCGCGCAAAACGGTCTACGAGCGGATGCGGCGATTAGGGCTCCAGCCAGCGCGCCGCGGGCGGTCGGGCGCCGCGAGTGCTCGCGGGCAATGGCTCTCCTGATCTTGGCCGCGACCAACAATCGACCGGCGCCAGGGCAAATGACGCGCAGAGGGCGCACTCGACCGAGCACGCGACCGCGCGGTTCAAGGGCACGGTCGCCGTTCAGGCGCTCTGCATCCGAGTGGGGAGTCGCCTTCGGAACGGGGCGGTGATACTCCTGAGCACCGCGGACTTGTCGCGCAAGTTCGGGCACACGTGGGGTTGCGGGGCGCCACAGCATCTCGCTGTCCCAGCGTGACCTCGAACGCATGCAAGACTCGCCGAAGGCGGCGCTCGCCGAGCTGAAAGGCGATGCCACGCTGACCGAGCTCGCCAAGCGCTTCGACTTCACGCCCATCAGATCGGCCAGTGGCGCGATAACTGCTCTCCGGGGCCGACGACGTCTCCGCGGCGGGCGGCAAGCCGGAAGGTGCTGCGTTCGCGCGTATCCACGACGATGGACAGCCGCTTCTGCCTCGAGGCGGTGAAGGAGGCCATCGGGCGCTACGGGTGCGCGGCGATCTTCAACACGGATCAAGGCCGTCTATTCACGAGCGCCGACTTCACGGGCCTGCTCACCGCGCACGGCGTCCGCATCAGCATGGATGGGCAGGGCTGCTGGCGCGACGACATCTTCGTCGAGCGGCCCTGGCTCACGATCAAGTACGAAGAGGTCTACCTGCACGCCTACGCCACGGTCTCCGACGCGCGCGCCGCGCTCGGCCGCTACCTCACGCTCTCCAACACCCGTCGCCGCCAGTCGAGCCTCGCCGACCCCCCCCAACGAGGCATACTTCCTTACGCTGCTGTCGCCACTTCGGGTGGCCGCGTAGCCACCCGAGGAGCTACATAGCGCATGTCGTTTCGCTGTCCGACAATACGAAGCCACTTCTCCAGAGCGATCGCACTGGCACCCAACAGCCGAACGACGTGTTAAGCCGCGGTCGCCCCACCAGGGCGGCCGTCGGCTTCAACGGCGGTTAGATTCCGGTTCGGGGTCTTCCACGCAGCAGGACCCGATTGGCCTCGCCGGGGGGCTGAATTTGTACGGCTACGGCGAAGGGGATCCCATCAACAACTCGGATCCCTTTGGGCTTTGCCCGCAGTGCGTCTCTGCCGTGGTATCAGCTGTCGCTACTCTCGCGGGGCCAGCCTTCGATCAGCTGAATCCCAGAGGTTTCGTTGTGAGTAACCCTCTCGTGCGCCTGAACACAGTGATGCTGCACGCGAATCTCGCCGACCAGCACGACAACGCTGGCTTCGAGTTCCAGGTGTCGGGAGGCGAGCGCTACGAGGATCCCTCGGTTGCGTCCACAAATCCGTACAGTGGCACCGAGCTGCTCAAGATCACGATCAGGTCGAGCACGGACAATAGTGCCGTTGGAGGCTCGGCGAAGCAGACCGACCACCTCGCACGTAAGGGCGGAACCGCTGTCGATTTGCGAATCAATGGCGTACCTGCAGCGACCGTTAACGCCGCGATTCGCAAGACAGGATTCGACCCGAACAAGACACAACGCGACTACCCTAACGCACCGCATACTCATGTCGCGCTCCCTAACAAGCCGAGGGAGGAATGATCTCTCCGCACTGCCCCCAATCGACTCTTTACGCGCGGCTCTCGAGGCGCATAGTTGGTGGCACCATCACTCTGCTCGTGATGCTGGCCGCAACAGAGGCCAGCGCTCAGCCCGGCGTCATGCCACGGGACCTCGCCTCGATCGCCGACAGCATACCCTGCGATCCGGTGCCAGACTTCTACTCGAGGCTTGGCCCAATAACCGCATCATTTGTCTACGGCGTGGAAGAGGGCGAAGCGGCTGAAAGCGTGGCCTTCTGGTGCGTAGGTCGAGTAGACAAGAACTATCGCCTCGTGATTCGAGGTCGTGCGCAGGCGACCCGCAGCTTCACGTGGTGGAATCCGCCAGCGGGACTCACAGTGACTGAAGTTGCCGATCTGGATCTGAGCGAATTCCGAGCTCTCGACGAGCCGCAGAGTCTCGGTCCAGCACATCTCATCGCACGTACCCGCGCGATCAAGAATGAGTACGGAGGCGCGTACACGCTATTCATCCAGTGGAACGGAAGGTGGTATTATCGACTCTTTGATTGACGCGGGGGAACAGGCGTCATGTGACCCCGTCTCGCCTAACGGCGCGTTAAGCCGCGGCCGCCCCACCGTGGCGGCCGTCGGCTTCAACGGCGGTTAGATTCGGGTTCGGGGTGTTCCACGCAGCAGGACCCGATTGGGATCGCGGGCGGGGCGAATGTGTACGGGTTCGCGGGTGGGGATCCGGTCAACTTCGCGGATCCGTTTGGGTTGAAGTCATGCGCTGAACTTCAGCAAGCAATTGACCACACAACACGGTTGCTCGCTGGATACTTTGACCGCACGGCGGATGCGATCGCACAGGGCATTCACGACACGGGGCACGAGAAGCAGATTCGTCAGCGCCAGAACGAAATCAAGTCCTACATTCGAAAGTACCAGAAGAAGAAGTGTGATAGTGGTCCCGACGATGATGATTGGCCGGGCATGGGCCCGGCGCGCGAAATCGTCGAGCGACCCGTGCCCCCTGCACAAGTCGATGGACCGAGGCACGGTTGGCGTCCGCGTCTTCCCACGCCCTCTCCCGAGCTTGGGATGGCCGGCCTGATCACTACGGTCTTCTTCTTCATCTTGCTTGTGCCAATCGGCCTCTGACATCTCTCGGGGGAGAGTCTTGTGACGAACTGCGATGCGATCGAGGTTACCGTGAACGGAACGTGGCCCCTGCAATGCGACACGGGGGAACCAGCGCTCGCCGTGTTGGTCAGTCAATCACGAGGGAATGACCGCGCGACAGTGGTTGACCCTCGTCGCGAGGCGAATCCAGAGTTCGTCGAGTGTTCAGGGTGGTTCCTCGCGACTCTCATGGTGCACCTTCGCGCGCAACAGTTCACCTACGACTTCGAGTTTCCGACCCTGTCGGAGGAGCAAGCAAGCGATGCGAGATCACTCATGCTTGCTCTGCCCCCTACCGAGCTCGTCGCGCGACTCTGGAGACTTCGGCAGACTGTTGGGCCAAGTCTCTATCCGATCTATATCTGGCTTGAGCAGCGAGAAGCGATTGCGGGCGAGAAGGCCGCACCTCCGCTTACCGAGAGTGAGAACGACGGTCCGCTCGTGCGGTTGGCGGTTCTGGATTTCGCACTGGATGTCACGTCCAGTAGGCGCGCTGCTGCTGCCCTAATGAACGCCCTCCGTGACTGTGCTAGAGCGCGTTCCAGCAAAGGAGTGCAGTGGAACGTCGCTCGCGAGTGAATGGAAGGAATCGGGACGCGTGGACCGGTGCGGTCACAACTGCGTGCCTCTGCGATGAGTGACGAACTGGCGCGGCTGAGTCGCCCCGGAGTCCCCCAGGCTCGGAAGGACGGAATCGGCTCCCGCCTCTGAAGCGGCAGGCGCACGCCCCGCATCCTAAATCACCCCGGGACTGACGGAGGCTCGATACCCTGAGCGGTTGGAGCCACGTTCCGATCTGGCGTCTTGCCACCGGACGGTGAGCGCGCGGTTGATCCTGGCGGCCGCGTCATCTCGCTTGCGAGCCCCGAGGCTCACCACTGTCGCGCAACCCTGACCCGATCGCGCGTGTCCACTGGGCATGGACGCCGCGGCCGAGTCGGGACCCGTCATCCGCCTGCTCGCGCACTATCATTCGCGCCTGCGGGCCAACCCAACGCTGTGCGCGCACTTGGAGCGTCTCGGGCTCGCGACGCGAGCGACGATCGCCGAGCACCGGCTCGGGTTCGTCGATCGCACCGCCCAGCGGGCGCTGCTGCCTCGGTCGCCACGCGATGCGGCGGTCATGCGCACGGCGTGGATCGCGGAGGGCTTCCTGTTGCCCAATGGGCGCGAACGCCTCCGTGGTTGCCTCGTGGTGCCGTTGCCTGGCACCTCAACCGCGATCGGTGCCCGCTCGGGATCCCGAACCGGGCACCCGATCTGGGAACTCGTCGCGCCCTCGGGCGCCCCGGACGCTCTGCTCTTCACCCCGCCGCCGGCGGCTCTCGCCCGTGAGCTGGTCTGCACGCTCGATCCGCTCGATGCGTTGATGCTGTGCCGCCATGGAGCCGATTGGGTGGCGTCGTGCGCGAGGGTGCCGGAAGCGCACGGGCGCGCGCGTCTCATCGAACATCTCCTCACCGTGTCATCCGGCCCCCTCCGAGTCATCGCGGCCGGAACGCGGGACGGCCGTGCGTTGGTCGGCGAACTGCTGGCGGCGGCGCGGGACCGGCCGATCCGGATCGTCCACCTCCCGGCGGGCTGCTCCGTTCGTGACCTGCGGCGGCTCCACGGCGAACAGGCGATCGAGGCGCTGCTCAGCGATCGACGCCTGCCGACGTCGGCAGCCGCGGTCCGGTCGCCCTCGGGGCGCACGCGTGTCGTTCGACCCGTCGCACCGTGGGCCGGCCGCGCGGGCAGTCTGGTCAGCGCGCTCGACGCCCATCTGGCGCACCTCGAGGCTGCGGGCCGCCCGCCCGACGCGATTCGTCAGCGCACGCGAGCGCTCGACCTCCTCCGAACGGCGTGCCTCGCGCAGGAGGTCGACTCGATGGGTGCGCTGACCGTGGAGACGCTCGAAGTCTTTCAGCGCTCCCTGCTGTCGGGCGAGACGAGCACGCCGGTTTCGAGGATCATCGGTGCTCCTGGGCCTCCCCGATCCCGCAACGCGATCATCCGCGTGCTCTCAGCGGCACGCCAGTTCCTCGCATGGGCGCTCCGGGCGGGACTCGTCACGCGCGATCTGCGCGAAGGACTCCTCCCGCTCCGCCGCACGGCCGTCACTCCACCGCAGGTCCTCTCGGCCGACGAGGTCGAGGCGATCCTCGACGCGACGCGCGTGCGGACCACCGCCGGCCTCCGCGATCGCGCGATGCTCGAGGTCCTGTACTCCACCGGCATCCGCCGTGTCGAGCTCGTCGGGCTCGATGTGCACGACCTCGACGAGTCGCGCGGCGTGCTCCGCGTGCGACGCGGCAAGGGTGGGACCACGCGGCTCGTCCCGCTGGGTCGCCGCGCACGGTACTGGGTGGCCCGCTACGTGGAGACGGCGCGCATCCGCCACGCGGAGTCGGCACACGAGCCCGCGCTCTTTCTCACGGGACGCGGGCGCCGGATCACCCCGAAGATGGTGACGGGCCGGATGCGCCAGTGCCTTCGCACAGCGGGCATCGGCAAGGCGGGGAGTTGTCACATCTTCCGGCACTCGATGGCGACACTCATGCACGACGCCGGCGCGGACATCCGGGACCTGCAGGCGCTGCTCGGCCACGCGCTCCTCACGAGCACGCAGCTCTACACGCGCGTGTCGATGCAGCGGTTGGTGGAGGTGCATGCCCGCACGCATCCTGCCGAGTGCGACGCCGCGTCGATCGAACGCGAGTGATCGGCCGGGAGTGGCGCGGACGACCTGACCAGGGTGCGTGGTGCGGTGCGCCGACTCACGGTTCATTTTCGGTGACCCGGGTCGCCGCGGCAAGCACGACGGGGACATCCCGTACGGTAGAGCCGGGCTGCATGGGCAACACTCGTGTTCGGTCACTTGGGTGACATGGGGCGTCTCACCCTTTGACGCCGTTCGAGTTGCCCAAGCCTTCACCGCACTACCCGCCCTAGTTGTCAGCTCACTTCTGGAGCAGTGGCGGGGGACCCTCACCTGCGATCCCGATCAGGTCCGGCTGCGTCGACCGCCCCGCACCCGAATCCGACCACGGTTGAAGCCGACGGCCGCCCCGGCGCGGCCGCGACTCAACGCGTCGTTCGGCTCAGGTCTTGCGTGGATCAACTCCTCACATCGCGCGAGGAGTTACTTCACCAAGAGTTCATCCTCGAGATCGAGTCGGGCCGGTAGTCCGACCCAGTCACGCTCAACACCGAAAGAGTCGAGCTGATTCACGATGCACGAGAGCACTTCGTAGTACGCTTGGGCGCGCCCGCGCTCGAAGACTCCGTCCGCATCAGTGCCGGAAGTCTGCCTGGCTTCGGCACCGGCTTGGCGACCACGCTCAAGTAGCGCGGGGATAAGGTCGCGGAGAAGATCCAGCTCACGTGAGGACATGTCTACGGTATCCGATTGAGGATCTCTACTTGCTCGCGCGCAGTGCGGATCTCGGCCTGCCAGCCGTCAATCAGGTGCTGCTGTTGCCTCGCAGCCAGCTCGCCCCAGTTCTTCACTTTGGAGGCTGGATCCTTCAGGTACTCTTCGTGTTTCGCGATATGTCGTCCAAGGCTGCGGGCGGCACGACCGATCTCTGTTGCGCTCCGTCCAGCGTAGTTCGCAAGGAACCCGGCGTGGCGGCCGCCTGCCTGCGCGGCCGCCATGATCTCGTCGCCCGCACGTGCCACTCTCCAGGCGCGCCACGCGTTCGACGCGCCAACGGCAGCTGCGCGGAGGCGTACTGCACCGCCGAACAGCACGGCTCCGAGCGCTGCGGCTCCATCGAAGCAGACTTCGCCCGTGTAGTCCTCAGATCCGGGTTCCGGGCACAGTCCGAATGGATCGCTGACATTAATCGGGTCGCCGCTCGCATACCCGTACAGATTGAGCCCACCCGCCAGCCCGATCGGGTCCTGCTGCGTGAACGGCCCCGATCGCAAACCTATCGGCCGTTGAAGCCGATCGCCGCCCGCGGGGGCGACCGGCGCTTATTGCGCGTTTAGACTCTTGCCCTTGCTATCAGGCCCATGACCTCTGCTCGAATCCAGTTCGCGAGTTCCGGCGCTGTCGCGGCAGGAGTGCCTTTGGGGTACAGGTGAAACTCGATGACATCGAACAGTTCATCGTCGCGGAGAAAGTCGACGCGCAGCTCGCACTCCTCCACCGGACTGCTGACGGGCACTTCGTGCACTATGGCGCGAATACCGGCACTGTTCATTCCGCGATGAAGGTCTTGGAGGACCACCCCGAGACGCTCAATGACTTCTCGTTCGAACGTGACACTTCTCCCGAAGGAGGCTGTCATGGCTTCTTCACCTCCGGGTACTGTACCCATTCGTCGGGGAATTGCCGCTCCTGCCCGGACTTCCCCCTATGTCTCTGATGCTGATGCACCAGCGTTCCGTCAACGTGGACCTGATGAGTCACGGAATTCGTCCTCCCATTCACCTTCTCGATGATGTGTCGAGACCGGCCTCCATCCCCCCCAGGAGTGGGCCGCTCTACAACCTCGTGCGTGACCCCGTCTCCTGGCTCAGACGCCTTATCGCCACTCAAGGCCGCTACGACTAACGTTGTTGCGGTTCCTAGGTAGGTGTCAGGAGTCCATAGCGAGGCGAAGAGTCCGCCGACCGTCGCAGCCACCTTGGCGCCGCCGGAGCTTCCGGGAGAGATTGCCTGCGCTGCGTAGTACTCGACAGCTGACTGGCCGGCAGTCGTGCCAATCATATCGCAGAGCCACTTCGGTGGGCAGAGCCCGAAGGGGTCCGAGTGATTGATCGGATCGCCGCCTGCGTAGCCGTACAGGTTCAGCCCGCCCGCCAGCCCGATCGGGTCCATCTGCGTGGAACACCCCGAACCCGAATCTAACCGCCGTTGAAGCCGACGGCCGCCCCGGTGGGGCGGCCGCGGCGTAACGCAACGTTAGGCTCCCTCGCGGGGTGCTGCACCACTACTGAGGACCGCGACCACCGAGCTTGATCGTATCAACCGGCAGGTCGCAAAGGGTGCCATGCCCAACGGCGCTCGTCCGCGGAATCGTCTCTCGAGTAAGCACCAGCCCGGCGCCTGAGGCAAAACGCGGCAGGACTGAAGTCAAACAAGCGCGCGACCACTCCGACTCGAATCGAATCAAGTAGGCAGCAGAGAGCGGGCTCTCCCGAAACGTGCTTTCTGCTCTCAAGAAGATCCGCGGCGTGAGCCCGCCCTCGTCGTACCCAACCGTCACGAGGTCACGCAGCCCATCATTGTTCACATCTGCCGCGAGTCGCGCCACCTCCGGACCGGCCACATTCGACTCGGTATCGAGGAGTGTGCGCCACGTGTTGTCCGATCGCCGCTCAAGAGCGAGCAGGCGTAGCACGGAGCTCCCGCTGACCCGCCGCACCTGACCGACGAAGTCCAGTCGCCCGTCACAGTTGATGTCGATTGATGCCGCCGCACGTATCTCCTGGACTGCCGGCCGAACGGACTGCAGTTCCGACAGACCAATCGCTGGCGCGGGCTCAATCCACGGCGGCAGCAACTCGACAACCGGACAACTCGCCGAAGTCGCCAGATCCGCGCGCGCTGCCAAGCCTCGCTGACCACTGCAACCGAGGCACACGGTCGCAATCCACGGGAGCACACGTCGAAGGCGAATCGCCCTATGCACATCGCTGTATTGGCTCATGGAATCCCCGGGTCGACGTCGCGACCGTCTTTCGTTCGTCTGATATGCACGTGCTCGCGACGCCCAGAGTTCGCGGGATCGGCATTCCCTGTGATTCCGCTCCGCCCTATTCGCTCACCGCCTCGCACTTGATCACCCACACTCACGTACACCGAGGAGAGGTGCCAATAGGACGTGTTCTCAGTTGCGTCAGCTTTCGAACGAATCGTGACACGAATCCCCGCTCCGTTCCCGTCGGCCGGATCCACAACTTGAGTGACTCTGCCGTCAAAGAGTGCGTAGACCTTGGTACCAGACGCTGCCTCGATGTCGACACCTTGATGCAAGTACTCGTTGCGCAATCCCTGGTTTCGGATCACAAAGCCGCTGCCCCGCGTGCTCTCCGATCCAACGAGGCGAGCGAGTCGAACATCCCCAGTAAGCGGAGCGCACGGCATTCGCGCTCCTGACTTGTCCAGGCAATCGAGCCCAAACGGATCCGAGAAGTTGATGGGATCCCCACCCGCATACCCGTACAGATTGAGCCCCCCCGCGAGCCCGATCGGGTCCTGCTGCGTGAACTGCCCCGCACGCGCTTTTAACCGCCGTTGAAGCCGACGGCCGCCCCGGTGGGGCGGCCGCGGCTTAACGCGCCGTTAGGCGATGAGGACCTATCTAAGGTCCTTCACCGACATTCTCCCGCGCTGACTTCTCGAACACCAGACTCTCGACAGGCCGCGACGACGTGATTCTGCGATCTCGAGGCGACTCGCGCGCGCGACAGCCGGGAAGACTGCCTACTCCGGAGTTGCGCGAGTGCCAATCGGAAGCACTTCGACCCTCAAGATGTTTCCCCGAAACTCGAACAGTCGCACGCGCATGCCTTCCTGTATCGGGCCACCGCTTCGAGCACGCTGGTGGTACGCGGACGAAGCCCCGAAGCCGTCAAAACTGAACTGCTCGGATCCAACTTGGAACTTCTCGAGTGGCCGACCTGTCCACGCTTGAGGCGTGTAGTTCGTGATCTCACCCTCAACTACGCGTGCCTGATTGGCGTTGAGCACACGGACGAACTCATTCTTCTCCTCGGCGTAGCTGAGAATCCGGGCTCCGGTGAGAAGAGCAAGCACGACGCCCGCAAGCAAGTAGATCGCCATGTGAGGATTCTTGCGCGCTACGAAGAGCTCACGGATCTCTCGCCGACGTCGAACGAGCTCAACGAAGAGAGCCGCTAGCAGGACCACAAGCGGAACAAACGCGAACCAAGATGCGAAATCGGCAGTTCTGACATCGAAGACGACGTCCACTTGGATTGCCCCCGCGTTCATCGCACCCCCTTGACCGGTCAAGGCTCGACCACGGAGCCGTCCTTCGTGCGCTTGCCAGAAATGGTCGTGCGTGTCGCAGTCGGAGTTACTCCGGGAGTAGTCGGTGAGGTCACTCCGACACCGATCGTGTAGCCGACAGGCACACCACGACCTGGAATCATCGTCAAGCTGAGGGACCCAGCTGCGACGCCGTAGCTCCCCCCAGCCGAAACCTCCATCGCATTTCCGACAAAGGTGTCGACCGACTCAGAACCGCCTTCGACGTACTGGATGTTGGCATTGGCAGGGGTCTTGCTGCCGAGCGACGGAAATCCACCAGCCAACGGCTTGCCAAAGGTGACGAACCGACCGGTCTCCGAAGCTGTTTCCCATTCTCCGAACGTAACGCTCCACTCCCTGTTACCGACAACGAAGTTCGTTTGGACGCCAGTGAACTTGAGTCCGCAGGGAATCTTCGTGAGCCACTCAGGACAGAGCCCGAAGGGGTCCGAGTTGTTGATCGGATCCCCGTCCGCATACCCGTACAGATTGAGCCCCCCCGCCAGCCCAATCGGGTCCATCTGCGTGGACTGACCCCGGCCAGATTCTAACCGCCGTTGGAGCCGGCGGCCGCCCCAGTGGGGCGGCCGCGGCTTAACGCGCAGTTAGGCTACGCTATCCGTTCGCGAGTAGCGTTCGCACAGCCGCGACCGTTTCCGGATCGCCACCTCGCACTACCAGCGCTTCAACGAATCGCTCCAGCCTCAGACGCTCCTTCTCGCTTCGAACGCGTCCCGTGCGCAGGACGTGCTCGACTGCGGTTCGCTCTGCCTGCCAAGTCGCCTCGGCCTCGAAGCCAGTGCGCGCGCTCAAGATGGCCTCGAGTCCTTCGCGTTCATTCGGCGCGAGTGTCAAAACCATCTCATCAACATCACGCGCGATCAGCTTAAGCGCGCGCAGCCTGCCGCGCGCCATCTCTGACTCCACGATGCTGCGAAACTGAGCGCCGCTGGGGAAGTCCTGCGCCTGCTCGATGAACTTGAGCGTCATGAGTAGGCGCTCGCCCAGCTCGCGAGCTTCGTCCTTTCGGTTCGGAAGAGGCGTCACCTGCGAACTCCGTTGACAATCATCCTGCTCATCGGATCACCGGACCGAACATCATCAGAGCAGCCGCGTTGAATCCCCCAGCGAGCGGATTCACGGCGGACACTCCGCGAATGAGGTTGGCTGAGCTACCTCCATCACTTCGAGCTCCTCCGTGCGCATCGATCAACTGCTGCTCTCGCCCACGAATCGCTGCATATCCTTGTGCTGTCCCTGGCGCGACACGATCAACAAGAGCAGGTCCAAATCCGGCGAGCCTCGCAGGATGCCCGGCGGCGCGCGAACTCACCAGCGACTGCGGATCACCGAATCCACTGGTTCGACCGGAATACACCTCTCCGGTGCCAACATTGGTGCGCGTGTACGTAACGTACTTGAAGTCATTGATCTTCTCGGCGACAGCATCGACGGCGCCTTCAACTGCCGCCGCTATTTCCTTTCCCTTCGCGAGGAAAACGGCGGCCGCTGCTGTTGCCGCTCCGACTCCTACCGCCCCCGCCGTCCCTTCGCCCGCGACAACCAAGGGGATCCAACAGATCGGGCACAGGCCGAGCGGATCCGAGAAGTTGATCGGGTCCCCGCCCGCAAACCCGTAGAGATTGAGCCCCCCAGCCAGCCCAATCGGGTCCATCTGCGTGGAACAACCCGAGTCCGAATCTAACCGCCGTTCAAGCCGACGGCCGCCCCGGTGGGGCGGCCGCGGCTTAACGCGTCGTTAGGCGGATGTTCGTAGGCAGATGAAGAGGGAGCGCTGAAAGCTCCGTTCGGTTGGCTCCCACCAAGTCCGCAGGTATCCGAGTACGTCCGGTAGGTTTGGCGCAGCGGCACGCAGCTTCGCCCAGGGAGCGAAATCTCGATCAGTCGTCCACGGCTCTCGTCCTGGATGGAACAGGTAGAGAGACGGAGGGCTCACATCGAGTTCGGCGGCAACTGCTTGCAGGTCGCGCAAGTGCGCGTGGTTCGCTGTTGGCACGCTCCTCAGTGAGAATCCCACTGCCGGCGTGACCTCGAGGTGCTTCTCTTGACGAATCGCCACTGCGATGTTCAACACCCGCAGTGCCGCGTCGACCCAGTGCTCTCGCGACGACCACGAGGACCCGATCTCGTCGACGTGCAGGTCATCGAAACGATCGATGCCGTTCGCTTCGAGCACCCGCGCCATCCACATAGACACGTGTTGTCGGATCTGCGCTTCACTTGGGTGCATTGAACCCGCCTTTGGTAAGCCAGTCCCTCTCCGCTGAAGTCAGCTCCCGGCCCCCGTGCTTCCAGGAACCATCGCGATTCAGGGAGTGTCCACCCTGAAAGTGAACATTGTCTTGTTCCCCTTTCACCTTGCCGCGGTCGACGCGCGTCACATTCCTTGGCGCTTGGCCGCGCTGGACTTGCTGATTCATTTGGTTGACGGACGTCGGCTGCTCGTCAGGGCGCGCGCCACCTGCGCCCGCACCGCCCGACGATTCTGAGAACATCGCATCAACCACTCCGCCCAACGCCGCGCCAAGCGTCGCGCCGACCGCGGCCCCGGCAACCGCCCCTGCAGGAACGGTAGCGGCAGCAGCCGGCCCTGCTGCTAGACCAAGTAGTCCCGCCCCCCCACCGGCGACCATCCCAAGGTCAGTGCCGACGAGCACCAAGGTCGCCTTGAGCCAGTTACAGAGCGGCTTGTCAATCGGGCACAACCCAAACGGATCTTGATAATTGACCGGGTCGCCATTCGCGAAGCCGTAGACGTTGGCCCCACCCGCGATCCCGATCGGGTCCTGCTGCGTGAACTGCCCGCTCCCCGGATCATAGTACCGGTTCCGGCGATACATCAACCCCGAACTCCCCGCCGCGTCCGTCAGCACCGTGCCCACCCACTGCGGCGGGTTCGAACCCCCCGGAGCGTACGGATACTGCTTCATATATACGCTGCTGGCGGAGGGCCACGCCACGGTCGTGCAGCTCCCGCCCGTCGCCACGCTGCAGTCCGCCGCCGCGCCCGTCGTCCACACCGAGCTCTCCGGCAGCCCGCGCCAGTTGTAGGTCGGCACCCGCCCGTCCAGCGTCATCAGCGGCTTGTCGATCCCACCGGCATGCACGTACCCCACCTTGCCCCAACTCAGCCCCGCGCTGTAGTGCGCGTCCAGCTGGGCGGCGGTCAGCGTGTCATGACCGTTCGCACGGAGCTCGAAGAGGACCTGGTCACCATCCCAGACCGTCCGCTCGATGTAGTAATCGCAGGTCGTGCTGCCGGCGCACATCCAACGGTACGGATCACCGGTGGTCCCGCGACGGGCCCGCGTGAGGACACGACGCCCGAGCGCGTCGTAGCGGTACTCCTCCCAGCTGCCCGTGCTCGCGGCATCCGTGGAATGGTACTTCTGGTGGACCGCGAGCCGGTTGTCCCCGGTGTAGTAGGAGCGCGACGCGGAGTAGTACCGGTCACCGAGGTCCTGGTAGCGCTGGAAGATCGCCACTGTCCGGATCGCGTTGCCGGCGAGGTCGTAGGTCGTGGCCGTCGTGTCGGTGTAGGCCGCCTCCGCAGGCGGATTCAGCCCGGGCCGGACCGGCGTCCGCTTCTTGAGTGCCCCGTTGACGCTGAACTGCGAGACCACCGGGAACTTCGTCGGCTGCGAGCCGATGTCCGAGCGCGAACGCCACACGTCACCGAGGGCGGTGGCACGGAACTGCTCGACATCGAACCAGACCGAGTTCGTCTTCCATCGCTCGGACGCGAGGACGGCACCCGAACCGGCGTAACGGATGCGCGTCTGTTGCGAGTCGATCTGGAAGGCCGCGCTGCCCGACGCCACCGAACGGATCCGCGCGCGCGCATCGCGCGTGAGCGAGCTGTTGCTGAGCGGGACCATCGACGCGCCGTTGCGGCGCACACGCTGGAGCCCCACGAGATTGCCGTCCGGGTCGTAGCCTCGCGTCTCGACGACCCCGGTCACGTAGTTGCCGGACTGGAATGCAGCGAAGAGGAGCGAGTCCTGACGCCCCGCCGCATCGAGCGTCAGGCTGATCCGGTCGAGCCCGTGCACGACGTGACGGAGGAATCCGCGGTCCACGTCGTAGATGTACGCGATGCTGTCCGCGCCGGCGAGGTTGGTCGGCAGCATGTGCGCGACCCGGCGGCCGCCCAGGTCGTATCGGAACGACTGATAGTAGGAGGTCACGTCGAAGTTCGACGTCCCGTAACTCCGGATCCGCTGGGTCTCCGACATCAGGGCGCCGCCGGCGAAGTAGCTCCGGCTCACCCGCGCGTCCTTGTTGTCGGCGCGCACGAGCCGTCCCGCGGCGTCGAACACGAAGCGCGCGGTGTCGGCGCCCACCACGAGCGACGAGTCCGCCCCATTCGGGTAGTACGGGAACTTCATGAGGCAGATCGGGAAGGGCGCGGACGGATAGCGGATCCCGTACGGCATGTCGGTGCAGTTGGTCTGCGGATACGTCACGCTCGGGACGAGCCGCTGCACGAGCCGGTTCGCTGCATCGTACTTCGAGCGGAGGACGTGATTGTTCCGGGTGACCGCGGAGTCGACATTGCCTGCGGGGTCGTAGTAGACCTGCTTCGGCCCCGAGCCCAGCCGCTGCTTGGTCGGGCGGCCCAGCCAGTCGTACTCCCGGATGTCGTACGAACCCTCCGTGCCCGCAGGCACGCCGACGCACTCGCCGACCGGCGCGTCGCACACGTCCCAGACGTTCTGGTCCGGTCGGCTGAACGCGTTGATCGTCAGCGGTCTCCCTTCGCGGTCGAAGGTCGTGCGGACGAACTGCGTGTCCGCCGTGACGGGCGTGTTGTCCATCAGTTGCGCATCGTACTCGAGCATGTACGGCATCGCGGGCGACGCGGTGATCGTCTCCCATGCCCGACCGGCCGAGTCGTAGTGGGTGACGATGCGCTGCACCTTCGTGGTCGTGTCGGTCACCACGTCGACCGACACGACCACGAGCGTGTCGCGCCCGATTCGGTCGCGTGTGTGCGTGATGACGTCGCCGCGCGGCGACTTGGTCTTCGCGACGTTGCCGAGTTCGGGATCGTACTGGATCCGGTCCGCCGTGCCGCTGGCGGGAGTGAAGATGCGCAGGAGCTGCTTGGTGACCGCGTCATACTCGTACCGCGTCGCGCGCCCGGAGTCGCTCCCCACCCACTCGGAGAGGAGATTCCCCGTCGCCACGTCGTACCGGCGTGCCGTCCGCACGCCGTTCGGGTCGGTGAGCGTGTCCGGCAGGTCCCAGACGGCGTTCCACTTCACCGTCGTGACCGCGTTCCCCTGCGCGATACCGAACGGCGCGACGACGGTCGACTGGGTCAGCAGACCGCGCGCATTGTACGTGGCGGTGTTCGTGACGCCGGCCGCGTCGATCACCTTCGCCGCGAGCGCGGGCCAGGTCGCATCGTACGTGACGATCGACTCCATGCCGACCGGGTTCCTGGTCCGCACCGGTGCCCCGAGTCTATTGATCCACCACTTGTGGACGTCGGTCACGTCGGCGCGAGGTCCGTCGAGCCGCGTATACACCGAGTCCGCGATGAGCGCCTGCGCGGTGGCCTGCCCTTCGGCCATCCGGAAGGTGGTCGTGACGGTCTGGGATGCGGTCGCCGGCGTGCTCGCGCTCGCGAGGCGGTTCGCCGCGTCGTAGGTGAAGGTGGTCGCGATCCCCATGCGGTCCGCGCGTGTCGCGACCCGGTAGCCGCCGGCCCCGTTGCCTGAACCGCCGACGTAGGTGAAGCGCACGCTGTCGGTCGCGCTCTCGCGGATCGCGAGGATCCGGGAGCGGCTCGAGCCCGCCACGACCATGCCGGTGTTTCGCCTGATGCGCACCGTGCGCCATCCACCGGGGACGTCCGGCGCGGTCACACTGTCGAGCAGTCCGTTCGTGTAGGCCAGCTGGTACTGCCTGGCGAGCGTGCCGGTCGGGAGAGTGATCGTCTGGAGCAGCCCCCCGCCGTACGTGAACGTCGTCGTCTCACCGATCCGGTTGATGGTCTGCACGTGGTTCCCGAGGTCGTCGAACACGACCCGGATGCCATTGCTGCTCCGACGCTGCCTCGCCGTGCAGCCCGTGCCCGAGACCGTGCCGACGATCGAGTCGGGCCGGTCGAGCGCATCATGCGTGAAGATGCAGGAGTTCACCGCGGTCTCGCGGAAGACACGCGCGGACCCATCGCCACCGATCCACATCATCCGCTCGATGGCGGTGTTGCTCGACTGGTAGGAGACGAGCTGCTCGAGCCCGGCGAGCCACCAGCCGGCCGTGAACGGCGAAGCGAGGCGGTTCACGTGGAGCAACTCGCCGCTGGCCGTATCGGTCACGCCCGCGCTCCGCTGGATGGTGAGAAGGTAGGGGTGTCGGCCGGTGGACAGCGCGGAGCCATCGAACGACGCAGTGATGCGCCGACGGCCACCGGACCCCCAGTCGTTGCTGGACCAGCTGCCTGCGGACAGCACCAGCCCGGAATCGGGACCGGCGGTGATCCGCACCGAGGCCGTGTACTGGACATTCGGGGTCACGGACGTCACGGTCAGCTCGGCCGGGATGAGGACTGTCGGTTGCGCCGCGTTCGCGGAGTAGAGCAGCGTGGGCGCGCGGAACCTGTTCTTCGTCGTGACGCCCGGCATCGCGTGCGCGAGCCGAAGGTCGCCGCACTGCGCGGCACCCGGCCCCGCCGCGATCGTGACGCAGAGCGATTTCTCCGTGATGCCGGTGGGGTTGAGGAGCGCGAGGCCGCTGACGAGCGGGGCGGGCGTCCGCGAGGTCACGTCGGAGAAGGCGGTCGCGACCTGACTGCCGTTCGTGACCGTGAGCGTGAGCCGCCCGGTGGAGAGGTTGGTGCTCGACGACTTGACGGCGACCGTGATGAGCGCGCTCGCGCCGGAGAGCAGCGAGAATGCGGACCCTCCCTTGCCCGGTCCCTGTGGCACACCGACGGAGTCGAGCCCGGTGCCGGCCGCCGAGGACGAGACCGATTGCGTGCTCGGTCCGACATTCGTCACACGGAAGGCGAGCGTGGTGACGGTCGCGGGCGCGGTCTCCAGATACTGCTGCTCCGGGGAGACCGTGCCTCCACTCCACGGCACAGGCGTGGTCCACGTCACGAGCGTCCATCCACTCCAGAGCGGCGACGGCGAGGTGTCCTCGATCGAGGCCCGGAGCGTGCGCGAGGGGGTGCTCAGTGTCACCGTTCCCGACTGCGTCACCTTCGCGAGACAGGGCCCGGGGTTCCCGGGAGGGAACACGACCTTGGGCCAGTTCACCGCCACGCCGTCCAACTGCAGCACGGCGGTCGCCGTATCAAGGCCGTTGTTGTCGCAGTACGTGACCGTGACGGCGATCTGGGCGCCCGGCGCGTACTCGCCGGATGCCGGGCTGATCGTGACGGTCGGGGCGCCGGCCTGCGCCCCCACTCCGCTGGCGACCAGGCTTGCGAGGACGAGGGAGACGGCGACTGCGCGACTGATGCTCCGGAAGGTGGCGGACACGGACTCGGCTCTGGATGAGGGGGACGCGCTCGAACGCTGGCGTTCGGCCCTCCTGAAGCACGCACCATGCCACTCGCCGCTTTCGCGCAACCGCTTTCACTGCAACGCGAACCGTTTCGTCGCCACCACCGATGCACCGGTGAATTCACTCCGACTTGGGTGAATTCACCGTGTCGTCGCAACGGCGGTCGCCGCGGCTCACTTCACGACCGCGTCGAGCTCCCTCTGCTCGTAGCGCGCCTTGCAGAGCGCCTTCATCACCGAGCGAGCCACCGCGAGGTACGTCCGCGGGTCGAACTCCTTCGGATTCTTGCCGAGGAACTGCCGGATCGCCCCCGTGCTCGACATCCATAGGTCGGTGTCGATGTTCACCTCCCGCACGCCGTGCTTGAACCCGTCGACGATCTCCTCCACCGGCACGCCGTACGTCTCGCCCATCTGCCCCCCGAACTCATCCATCACCTTGAGCCATTCCTGCGGCACCGACGACGAGCCGTGCATCAGGAGTTGATTGTTGGGGATGCGCGCATGGATCCCCTTGACCGGTCGATGCGCAGCACCGCCCCCGGCGGCGGCCGAGGAGGCGGGCGCGGGGGCACACCCACCCATCGCCTGCTCGGCGAAGCGGAAGAACTGGCCCCACGACTCCTCGACGGAGGCGGGATCGCGGCGGTAGGCCGCGAACTGTTCGGCGGCGTCGGCGCCGTTGAAGTCGCTCGCGATGGGCTGCTGGAAGGACATGATGGATGCGATCCAATTGAGCGACTGGCGCTCAACATACAGGATCCATCCGACGGAACCGCCCGGGATGCCCATCGACGCACGGTGCGGGACCTGCTCCGGCAGTTCCCGGTCGTCGCGCTCCTCGGGGCGCGGCTGGTGGGCAAGACCACCCTCGCCCGCACCATCGCCGCCGCGCAGCGCGGTCCGGTGTCGATCTTCGACCTCGACGTCGGGCCCGGCCCGCCGATCCGCTCCTCGCCCTCCGCGGGCTACGCGGACTCGTGATCATCGACGAGGTGCAGCACCTCCCGGAGCTCTTCCGCACCCAGCGCGTCCTGGTCGACGAGGCCCCCTCCGGCCGCCGCTTCCTGATCCTGGGGTCGGCTGCGGTCGAGTTGCTCCACCGATCGACTGAGTCGCTCGCCGGACGCATCGCGTATAATGAGCTCCCGGGTTTCGATCTCGGCGAGGTGGGGAGTGCGCGGCAGGACCGGCTCTCGGTGCGCGGCGGCTTCCCCCGCTCCTTCCTCGCGCGCTCGGAGGCCGAGAGCCGCGGCGGTGCTCCGCCGCTTCTGGCTCATGGTCGCGCACTACCGCGCGCAGCAATGGAACGCCTCGGAACTGGGACGCGCATTCGGCGTCGCGCACACCACGGTCCAACGGTATCTCGACGTGCTCTCCGAGACCTACATGGTGCGGCAGCTCGCGCCCTGGTTCGAGCACCTCGGCAAGCGACAGGTGCGCTCGCCCCGGGTCCTCATCCGCGACAGCGGCATCCTCCATCAACCGCTCGGCGTCGCGGATCGCGCCGCCCTCGAGAGCGCGCTCGCGCACCTCGGCGCGCGAGCGGGCGAGGCGTACTGCTGGCGCACGCAGGCGGGCGCCGAACTCGACCCGCTGGTCGTGCGGGGCCGCATGAGGCTTCGAGTTCAAGCGCACGACGACCCCAGCGTTGACCCCGTCGATGCGAATCGCGGTCGAGGACCTGAAGCTCGATCGCCTGAACATCGATCCGCGACCGACCGCGCGTCAGCCGATCTGCGCCAACCGGTCGTGCAGCGCCAGCGCCGTCTGCGGCCGGCCCGCCGGATCCTTCGACAGCGCCGCCATCACCAGCGCCTCGAGCGCCGGGGGCACCTCGGGATTGAGGCGCCGCGGGCTCGGCGCCGTCTCCTCCAGCACCTTCGCCACCAGCTGGTACGGCGTCTCGGCCTGGAACGGTGTCCGCCCGGTCAGGCACTCGTACAGCACGCACCCCGCGGCGTAGATGTCCGCGCGGGCGTCGATCTCGTCCCCCGCGAACTGCTCCGGCGCCATGTACTCCGGCGTCCCGATGATCATCCCCGCCTGCGTGACGCCGCTCTCCGGCTTCCGCGTCGCCAGGCGCGCGATGCCGAAGTCCATCACCTTCAGCACGCCGTCCGGCTCCACCACCATGTTCTGCGGCTTGATGTCGCGATGGATCACCCCCTGCTCGTGCGCGACCTCGAGCGCGCGCGCGAGCTGCTTCCCCACCGAGAGCGTGATCGGCAGCGGCAGCTTCCCCTTCGCGCGGATCAGGTCCTTCAGCGACTTCCCGTCCACGTACTCCATCGTGATGAAGTACACGCCGGAGTTCTCGCCGAGGTCGTGCGTGCGCACCACGTTGCGGTGCGAGATCTTCCGCGCCAGCCGGATCTCGCTCTTGAACCGCTCGAGCGCCGTCGGGTCCTGCGAGAGGAAGTCCTGCTTGAGCGTCTTGATGGCGATCACCTCGCCGAGCTCGGTGTCGATCGCCTTGAACACGGTCCCCATCCCGCCCTCGCCGAGCACTTCCTTCACCTCGTAGCGCACGGCGAAGCGGCTGCCCGGGGTGAGCCCCACGCCGGCCACGCGCTGCTCGGTCGTCGCCGACATCGCCCGCATCTGCACCGTCTTGGCGGCGTCCGCGCTCGAGAGGAACTCCACCAGTTCCTGCTTCTCGCGCAGGTCGGCGAGGAGCCCGCGGAACGCGCCGGCGAGCACGCCGATCTCGTCCTTGCTCGTGGACGGGATCACGGCCTTGTAGTCGCCGTCCGCGGCGCGACGCGTCGCCTCGACGAGCTTCCCCACCGGCCGCGTGATCTGGTTCGCGATGAGCAGCGAGAGCAGCGCGGCCACGAGGATCCCCACGCCGCCCGTCAGCAGCAGCGAGCGCTGCAGGCGCTGGAAGCTCGCGAACTCGGCGTCGCGGTCGCGGAGCATCAGGTACCGCCCCACCACGCCGCCATCGGCCCCGCGCAACACCTCGGCGAGCCCGATGTAGTGCCGGCCGCGCAGGTCGGTCTCCACGCGCGCCTCGCTCGAGTCCGCGGAGCCCATGGGAAGCGTCGAGATGGCCCGGACCACCTCGGCGTCACGCCCGAGCGTGGAGGCGGCGATCACCGTCGCCCCCGCCGTGTCGGACGTGAAGAAGACCACGTCGAGTTCGCTCGCCGCGCTCGACTTCACCTTCGCGGCGAAGGTCGAGTCGACATCGCGCGCGGCGAAGAGCGCCCCGACGATGCGGTCGGTGCCGCGGTAGATCGGCACCGCCTCGAGGATCAACAGCTCGTTCCGCGCGGTGACACCGAAGCCGCCGGTCGACTGCCCGCCGAGCGCCGAGGCGACCTCGAGCGACCGCTCGCCGAGGGTGAGCGTGTCGGCGCCCGGCTCGTCGCTCTTCGCGAGGCGGAAGCCGCTCGCGTTGGTGATCTGCACCCACTTCGCCCCGAGCGTCGCCCCCGCCTCCTGCGCCTGGTCGAGCGCATCGCCCGGCTCCGCCGCCTCGACGAGCGCCCCGAAGTTGGCGTTCTCGGCGAAGGCCTCGGCCGCGGCGCGCAGCCCGTTCGCGCTCCCGGCCAGCTGTGCGTTCACCGCCTCGCGCGCCGAGCCGAGGACACGGTTCACGGAGACATCCGCGGCCTCGCTCGCCTGGCGCGCGGCGATGGCCAGCGTCGTCGCGATGATGACCACCACGACGAGCGCCGTGGAGAGGAAGATCTTGACGGTGAGACTCAGGCCCTTCGGCTTCACGGTGGGTGGGGCTCGGGGGGAGGGGCGTGACGCCCGATGGAGCGCCGCGCTCGGCGCCGCGCGATCAGTACCGCGTCGCGCTCCGGTCGTACTCGCGGCCGAACTTGTTCTTGTGCTCGACGAACCGGTAGCCGCGCGCGTCGAGCGTGGTCGCGATCTCGGGCAGGCCCGCCGCCGCCACGGTGATCGGCGTCTCGACGGTCTTGGCGCGCTCGTGCCAGACGGTCAGCGTGTACTCGCCCGCCGGTACGCCGACGATCGTCCAGCGCCCGTCGTTCCCCGCCTGCGCGTACCAGGGCGACGGCGAGACCACCACGAACGCGGTCATCCGCGGATGGATGTTGCAGTAGATGGGATAGGCGCCCGCCCGGCGGAACGGCGCTTCTTTGCTCTTCCCCGCCCCGTAGAGCCCGAGATCGAACTGCGCCCCAGGCGTCGACGAGAAGATGTTGTGGCTGAACGGGTCCTGATTGGGGAACTCCACGCGACTACCGGGCGTGATCACGCGCACGTGCGGCACGAAGGCGCGGCCGCTCATGGCGAGCGTGGCCTCCACCGGCCGCATGCGCAGCCGCGCAGTATCTTTGGGCACCAGATAGATGATGGTGCTGCTGAAGTCCGTGGTGGTCTCGCCCGGACGCTCGGTGATCGCGACGCGCCCCGTGAGGGTGCCCTGCGCGCCGAGCACGAACGGCGCCGCCATCGCCATGCCCATGGCGACCACGAAGGGACCCACCCGACCGACGACGGAGCCACGATGCCGCATTGTTTCCTCTGGATTGTGCCTGACAACGCTACCCCTCGGCGCGGCCGATGGTCAAGCATGGTCGCGCTCGGCCTTTCGCTCGGCGTGATGCCGGTCACGCTCGCGGCGCAGGCGGCACCCGAGCGCACGCAGGCGCAGCTCGATTCGCTCCGGCAGCGGGTGGAGGACGCCGAGGCGGCGCTCCAGGCGCTCCGCGAGCAGCTCGCGACCGAGGCGTCGAGCGCGCTCCGCACCCGCTCGCGCGTCTCGCTCGAGTTCACCGGCCGCGCGCTCATGCATGTGGTGAAGAACGACGCGCGCACCAACAATGTCGACGTGCCGGTCTTCGCACGCCCCGACTCGGGCACCGGACCGCAGGGCGGTCTCGCGATGACCATCCGTCAGACGACGCTCGGCGTGGGCTTCGCGGTGAGCGAGGTGGCCGGCGGCACCTTCCGCGGCGACCTCGATGCCGACTTCTTCGGCGGCCAGCAGCCGAGCTCCGGGGGACGGACGTTCCCGCTGGTGCGCCTCCGCACTGCGCGCGGCACGCTCGAGTGGGCGAAGGGCTTCGTGATGATCGGCCAGGAGCAGCCGCTCATCACGGGCGTCGATCCGGTCTCGATCGCGTCCGTCGGCGTGCCCGGCTTCACCGCCGCGGGGAACCTCTGGCTCTGGCTGCCGCAGGTGCGGGCCGGCGTGCACAGCGCCGGGCGCCTGCGCGTGGGCGTGGAAGGGGCGGTGCTCGCGCCCACGAGCGGCGACGCCGCGGGCCTGTTCGACACGCAGTTCGACGCGGCCGAGCGCACGGGCACGCCGTACCTGCAGGGACTCGTGCGGATGGCGTGGGGTGAGACCGAGCGGCCCGGATCGATCACCGTGGGCATGCACACCGGCAAGATCGCGGACGCAACAGACGCGGAGCGCTCCTCGGAGGCGATGGCGGCGACCGTGCGCCTGCCGATCGGCTCGCGGCTCGAGCTGCGGGGCGAGTTCTTCGACGGGCAGGCGCTGCGCGGACTCGGTGGCGGCGGTGTCTCGCAGGGATTGGGCGTCGGCGGCGCACCGGTGCGCACGCGCGGCGGATGGGGTCAGGTCAATCTCCAGGCGACGCCACGCTTGCTCATCGGTGGCGGCATGGGCTTCGACGACCCCGAGGACGCGGACATCGCCGCGGGTGGCCGGATCAGGAACGCGACGACCGAGGCGCACCTGCATTGGCGTCCGGCCGGCCCGCTCGTGCTCGGCTTCGAGTGGCGGCGGATCGCGACCGAATTCACCGTCGGATCGCGCACCGCGCAGCACCTGAACCTCGCGTTCGGCTTCGAGTTCTAGCGGCGGGACCGCTTCGTCGCGGCGCGTGACGTCGTTCCGCCGCGGGACGGCGCCGCCCCCACGTCCGCCCCCACGTCCGCCGCGACGAGCCGCACCGCGATCCCGCCGTTGCTCGTTGCGAGGACCTCGGTGAAGGGGAGCTTCACCTGCGCGTCGAGCGCGCGGTCGGCGCTCAGCAGCACCACGCGCCAACCCTCGCAGCGCTCGCGCGCCACCTGGCCGAGCCGTGCGAACAGGTCGCGCAGCGCCGGCGTCTCCCCCACGCGGACGCCGTACGGCGGATTCGCGATCAGCAGGCCACGCGGCGCCGACGGCACCTCGAGCGCCGAGAGGGCCGCGACGCGGAACTCGATCTGCTCGCCCACGCCCGCGCGCGCCGCGTTCGATCGCGCGTTGGCGACGGCGCCGGCATCGCGATCCGCCGCGATGATCGGCATGCCAGTGGCCGGACGGATCTCGGCCTCGGCCGCGCGACGCGCCGCGGTCCAGGTGCCAGCAGGCGTCTCGGGCCAGCGCTCCGAGGCGAACCGACGCGCGAGCCCTGGGGCGATACGCCGCGCCATCATCGCCGCCTCGATCGCGATCGTACCCGACCCGCACATCGGGTCCACGAGCGGCTGCGCCGGATCGAACTCGGCGCCCACGAGCATCGCCGCGGCGAGCGTCTCGCGCAGCGGCGCGCGCCCGACCGCGAGGCGGTACCCGCGGCGATGCAGGAGGTCGCCCGACGCATCCGCCGAGATGGTGCAGGTGTCGTGGTCGAAGCGCACGATGAAGAGCTGCGCGGGCAGTCCGTCGGTCGGGGTCGCGCCCGTCGCCTCGTCCGCCTCGTCGTCCGCGTGCGCGCCCTGCTCGAACGTCGCACCCGGCACCCCGCGCACGATCGCGGCCGCGACGCGCTCCGCGACCGCATCCGAGTGGTAGAGGCGCGACTTGCGACAGGTCACGCGCAGGCGGAAGCGCGCGCCGGCCGGAAGGACACGCGCCCACTCCACCTGTCGCGCCGCGCGCTCGAGCTCGTGGAAGGCCTTCGCCCGGAACTGCGCGAGCCGCACGATCACGCGGGTCGCCGTGCGGGTGCGCAGCTGCACCGCCGCGAGCCGCGCGGCATCGGCCCCGAACTCCACGCCGCCCGGCACCGCCGTCGCATCGGCGACACCGAGGGAGACGAGTTCGTGCGCGACGAGGGACTCGAGCCCCGGCGCGGCGATGGCGAAGCAGTCGTATCGGAGGGCGGCGCGCGGGGCGGTCACCCGCGCAATCTACACGCGCGCGTCGGCCCGGCGACGCGCATCCCACACGCGCCACAGCAGGAGCGCCGAGAGTACGCCCAGGTACAGGAGCGGCTCGGTCAGGTCCTTCTTCACCGACAGGATGTAGTGCAGCACGCCGAGCAAAGCGATCGGGTAGATCAGGCGATGCAACGGCCGCCACCGCTTCCCCATCCGCGCGATCGCCTTCTTGGTGGACGTCAGCGCCAGCGGCACCATCAGCAGCATCGCGAGGAAGCCAACGGTGATGTACGGCCGCTTGGTGATGTCCTTCCACACGTCGGCCCAGCCCACGTACTCACTGACCCACACCTGCGCATCGAGAAGCAGCCAGGTGAGGAAGTGGAGCACGACGTAGGCGAACGCGAAGAGGCCGAGCGTGCGGCGATGCTTCGCGAGCCAGTTCCACCCCGAGTGATACCGCAGCGGCGTGATGAGGAGCGTGCCGAACAGCGCGCGCAGCGTCCACTCGCCGAGCAGATGCTCGCCTTCCTTGATGGGATCCGCGCCGAGCCAGCTCGACCCGTAGAAGACGTCACTCACCACCGCGGCCGTGATGGTCAGGGCCGGGAGCGCGGACGCGATGACGAGCAGCACGCCGAATCCCCGCGGCTGCTTCGCGAGGCCCAGCCAGGGCTGCGACACGACTCAGTAGTTCCGCGCGAGATCCATCCCCGAGTACATCGACGCGACCTGCTCGGCGTAGCCGTTGAACGGCAGCGTGGGGATGCGCCGGAAGTTGCCGATGCGCCGCTCCGTCGCCTGGCTCCACCGCGGATGATCGACCCGCGGGTTCACGTTGGCGTAGAAGCCGTACTCGGACGGGTTCGCGAGCGCCCACGAGGTGGCGGGCATCGTCTCGGTGAGGCGGATGCGCACGATGCTCTTGATCCCCTTGAAGCCGTACTTCCACGGCACGACGAGGCGCAGCGGGGCGCCGTTCTGGTTCGGCAGGTCCTTGCCGTACACGCCGGTCGCGAGGAGCGTGAGCGGATGCATCGCCTCGTCGAGGCGGAGCCCCTCGTTGTACGGCCAGTCGAGCACGGGGTAGCGCTGGCCCGGCATCCGCGCCGGGTCCATCAGCGTGGTGAACTCGACGTACTTCGCCTTGCTCGTCGGCTGCGCGCGGCGGAGCACGTCGGCGAGCGGGATGCCGCGCCACGGGATCACCATGCTCCACGCCTCGACGCAGCGCATCCGGTAGATGCGATCCTCCATGCGCGAGGGCTTGAGGAAGTCCTCGAGCTGGTAGCTCCCCGGCTTGGCGACGAGCCCTTCGACCTTCACCGTCCACGGCCGCGCCCGGAACTCCCGCGCGTTCATCGCCGGATCGTCCTTGCCGGTGCCGAACTCGTAGAAGTTGTTGTAGGTCGTCACGTCCTCCTCGGGCGTCGCGACGTCGGTCGGCTGCAGCCCGTAGGGCGTGCCGAGCGGGCGCTCCTGTCCCGGCGTCGCCGCCGTCAGGACCGAGGCCTTGAGCGCCTTCGCGCCGACGAGCCCCGCACCGATCACGCCGGCGGCGGTGAGGAACGTGCGGCGGTCGAAGTACACGCGCTCGGGCGTGAGTTCGCTGGACGGCAGGTCGTTGGTCGGCATGGGGTATCTATCGCTGGGGACGGGATTGTGTTCCCGGAGGGGCCGTGCCCTATTTCTGCATCGTGCCCGCCCTATCGCACCAGTACGCAGAGCCCCCCGTGCTCGTTATCCAGCCGGACAGCGCTCGGACCCTCGGGCTCGTCGGCGACCTCTGGGCGTTCCGCGACCTGCTCTGGGCCCTCGCCGACCGCGACCTGCGCCTGCGCTACCGCCAGACGGTCCTCGGTGTCCTCTGGGTGGTGCTCCAGCCCCTGCTCGGCGCGCTCATCTTCACCTTCGTCTTCGGTGTGGTGGCCGGGCTGCCGAGCGACGGCGTGCCGTACTTCCAGTTCACGTTCGCCTCGCTCGCCGGGTGGGGGCTGTTCGCGGGGATCGTGACGCGCGCCAGCGGGTCGCTGGTGCAGAACAGCGGACTCATCGCGAAGGTCTGGTTCCCGCGCGCGGTGATCCCCGCCTCGACCATCCCGGCGGCGCTCCTCGATGGCGCCGTCGCGCTCGTGGTGCTGCTCGCGATGCGACTCGCCTCGGGCGCCATGCCGGGACCGTCCCTCCTGCTCGCACCGCTCTGGGTGCTGTTGCTCGTGCTGCTGGCCTTCGGACTGGGCCTCATCGGCGCCTCGCTCATGGTCCGCTACCGCGACGTCCAGCACATCCTGCCCGTCGCCATGCAGCTCCTGCTGTACGCGAGCCCGGTCGCCTACGCCGCGAGCACGGTGCCCGAGCGCTATCGCGAGGCGTACCTGCTCAATCCCGTCGCCACGTTGCTCGAGGGATTCCGCGCCTCCCTCCTGGGCACACCCGTGCCGGGGCCGCAGCCGGTGCTCGCCGCGCTCGCGTGGACCGGGCTCGCGCTCTTCGTGGGCGTCACGCTCTTCCGTCGCCTCGAGCGACGCTTCGCCGACGTGATCTGATGGCGGGCATCGCGGTCGAGGCGCGCGGGCTGGGCAAGCGCTACCGGTTGTCGCGCGAAGCGCCGGCGACGACGCTCCCCGAGCGGCTGGCGCAGCTGGTGCGCGCACCCTTCGGTGGCGCGCCGGGCGAGGACCTCTGGGCCCTGCGCGACGTCGGGTTCTCCATCCCCTCCGGCAGCGCCGTCGGGATCATCGGCCGCAACGGTGCCGGCAAGAGCACGCTGCTCAAGGTGCTCTCGCGCATCACCCCGCCCACCACCGGCGAGGTGCGGCTGCGCGGTCGCGTGGGGTCGCTGCTCGAGGTCGGGACCGGGTTCCATCCCGAGCTCTCGGGGCGCGAGAACATCTTCCTCAACGGCGCGATCCTCGGGATGCGCAAGCGCGAGATCGCCGCGCGCTTCGACGCGATCGTCGCCTTCGCCGAGGTGGAACGGTTCCTCGACACGCCGGTGAAGCGCTACTCGAGCGGGATGTACGTGCGCCTCGCCTTCGCCGTCGCCGCGCACCTCGAGCCGGAGATCCTCATCGTGGACGAGGTCCTCGCCGTGGGCGACGCCGAGTTCCAGCGGAAGTGCCTCGGCAAGATGAGCGAGGTCGCGAGCGGTGGACGGACGGTGATCTTCGTCAGCCACTCCATGCCCGCGGTCTCGGCGCTCACGCAGCGCGTGCTGCTGCTCGACCGCGGGACCTGCCTCTTCGACGGCGCCACGGCCGAGGGGATCGCGCGGTATCGGGCGCTGCAGGGCGGCGGAGAGGCGCGTCCCGGCGCGTACGAGGCGCCGGCCGGCGGCCCGCGCGCCAATCGCGTGCTCGCGGCGCGCGTGGTGACGAGCGATCCCGGCGGCGTGCACCGCCACGGCGAACCGATGCAGGTCGAGTTCACGCTCGACATCCCCGAGCCCACGGGGACGCTCTGCTTCTCCTGCAAGTTCGCCGACGCGGAGGACCGGAACATCGTGCATCTCTGGTGCTTCGACGCGGAGGCGCGGTTCCGTCGCGAGGCGGGCCGCTACACGCTGCGCTTCGAGGTGCCGCGCGCGCGGCTCTTCCAGGGACGCTACACGGTGCGCGCCTACCTCTCCGACCGCCGCACGAACGCGATGTTCGACGAGCTGCACGGGATCTGCCCCTTCGAGGTCACGATGGACGGCACCGCGCGCGACGACTACGCGTGGAGCGCGGGGGACTGCACCTATCTCGAGGGCGCGGCGTGGGTCCTCGCGCGCGAGGGCGACGTGATGGCGCAGCGCGGGACCGTCGCGCCATGACGGCCACGCGTCCGCGCGTCCTCATCGTGAGCTTCATCGGTGCCCCGGGCGGCGCGCACAACCTGTGGCGGCACTTCGTGCTCGACGCGGCGCACCGCGACGCGTTCGAGTTCCACCTGCTCGCGCCCCGCGCCTACCGCGACGCCGACCCGGCCCCGTTCGCGGACGGCGGCGTCACCTTCCACGCAATGACCGAGCTCACGCCGCCGCCGCTGCGCGAGCGCCTGCTGCGGCGGATGGTCGGCGCCGAGGTGCCCGAGGCGACGCGGTGGCGCACGCGCCTCGACGCGATCGCGCCTGACCTGGTCTGGTTCAACCTCGCGGGGATGGGGGACATGAACTGGTGCGTCCCGGCCGGCGAGGCCGCGGCGGCGCGCGGCACGCCGTACTGGCTCGTGCTGCAGCACGCGCACGAGGACTACCATTTCGTGGATGATGCGCGGACCGATGCCGCGCTCGGGCTCGCCCGCCAGGCGCGACGCGTGCTCACGGTCTCGGCGCGCAACCACCGGGCGCTCGATCGCGCGCTCGGCACCGCGCTGGCGAACGTCGAGTCGGCGGTCAACGGCGTCACGGCCGCGACGCTCGCGGCCGGCGAAGCGGTGCAGAAGGCGCACCCCATCCGCACGAAGGGACCGGTGCGCCTCCTCTGCCTCGCGCGCTTCGATCCCGCGTACAAGGGCCAGGACCTGCTGCTCGAGGCGCTCGCCCATCCCGAGTGGCGGGGACGCGAGTGGGTGCTCACGCTGCAGGGCGGCGGGAGCCATCCGCGACTGCTCGAACGGCTCGCGCGCTCGCACGGCTTCGGACCGGACCGCGTGGTGCTCAAGCCGCACGGCGAGATCGGCGCGGCCTTCGCCGAGGCCGACCTGCTGGTCTTCCCGTCGCGGTCGGAGGGGTCGCCCTTCGCGCTCGTCGAGGGGATGGCGCATGGGCGGCCCGCGGTCGTGACGCCGGTCGGGGGCAACGATGAGCTCGTGCTCGAAGGACGCACCGGTTGGGTCGCGTCGGCGGTGACCGAGGAGGCGTTGCGCGCCGCGCTCTCCCGCGCCTGGGTCGCGCGCGCGGCGTGGCCGGCGGCGGGCTTCGCGGCGCGCGAGCATGTCGTGAAGGGCTGGGGCCTCGAGGCACCGCACCAGCGGCTCGCCGATGCGATCCGCCTCGACTGCCTCCGCGCGCAGAGGACCTAGCGTGCCGCTCCCGCCCCGCATCGCCACCGTCCTCGACCGCTTCGCCGCGATGGACCGCGAGACGAAGATGCAGGCGCTCGTCTCGTATGCGAAGAAGCTCGAGCCGCTCCCCGAGCGCCTCGCCGCGCTCGACCGTGCCGCCTTCACCGTGCCCGAGTGCCAGACGCGCGTGGACCTCTTCCCCGAGGTGCACGACGGCCGGCTGCACTTCTGGGCCGACGTGAACGTGCGACAGTCGCCGACCATCGCCGCCTTCCTCTCGATCGTGTTCTCGGCGATCAACGATCAGCCGCCCGAGACGACGCTCGCGATCCCGGACGACTTCGTGCAGCGCATGATGCAGGGCCTCGGCCTCAGCGCGCGCGAGACCGGCCTGAACGCGATGGTCGCGCGGCTCAAGCGCCACGCGCGGGACGCGACGAACGCCTAGCCGGGCAGGAGCGGGAGGGTCAGCGCGAAGGTCGCGCCCGATCCCGGGGAGGACTCGACCGAGAGGTCGCCCCCCGCGTGCTTCGCGAACGCGAACGCCGAGGCAAGCCCCAGGCCGGTACCCTTCCCGCGCGGTTTCGTCGTGAAGTAGGGATCGAACACCCGCTCGGCGACCTCAGCGCTCATCCCGGTCCCCGAATCCGTCACGCGCAGCCGCAGCCGCTGTCCCGCGCTCCCGTCGGCGCCGAGGCGCCCGTCGATCCCGCACGCGAGGTGCAACCGGCCGCCCTCGGGCATCGCATCGCGCGCGTTGGCCGCGAGGTTGAGCAGCACCTGGTCGAACTCCACCGCGTTGACCCTCACCCGACGCCCGAGCCGGCCGTCGTCGGGCAGATCGGCCTCGACCGTGATCCGCTCGCCGACGAGCCGGCGGACCATCGGCAGGAGCTCGGCGAGGCGCACCGCGGGATCGAACGCTTCGACCTCGCCCGTCCCCGGGCGCGAGAAGTCCAAGAGCTGCCGCGTGAGGGCGCGGCCCCGCTCGACCGCCTCGCGACGGTCGCGGATCGCCTCCGCCCGCTCGGTCGGCGTCGCTGTGGACTCCGCGATCGACTCCGTCGCGCCCAGCGTGGCGGTGAGGATGTTGTTGAAGTCGTGCGCCACGGTGCCGGCGATGCGGCCGATCGACTCCATGCGCTGCACGCGACCGAGGCGGCGCTCGAGTTCGATCCGTTCGCGCAACGTCCCCTCGCGCTCCTGCGCGAAGGCCGCCACGGTCATGTAGTAGCCCGCGAGCGTGAGGGTGAGGAGCTGCATCGCGGTGAACACGGTGGGCTGTGCCGCCATCGTCAGCTGTCCCGGGCGTGCGAGCTCGAGCAGGAGCCCCCCGGCGAAGCGGGTGAGGAGGAACGCGAAGCCGAGGGCGAGATAGAGCCGTCCCGGGAAGCGTCGCGCGCGCACGACGAGCACGAGCGCGAGCGACGTGCCGAGGATCGCGAAGATCCGCAGGCCAACGCCCTGCATGGGCTCGACGACCCACGCGATGCGCGCGGCGAGTCCGATCCCGGTCAGGAACGCCGCGACGCTACCGATCATCCAGAGAGGAGCGCGCCACGCTCGGCGATCGACGATGACGAATGCCGCATCCGCGAACGCGGTCACGGAGAGCATCGCGAGCGCGAGCGTGATCGCGTCCACGCCCGCGGACGGCGCGAGCGCGAACAGCTTGTCCGACGCGAGGGGCGTGACGGCCGAGAAGGCCCCGTACAGCAGCCAGGCGCGCGCGAGCACGGCCATCGAGTGCCGACGGAACTGCAGCCAGAGCCCGATGAAGGTCAGGCCATAGGCGATCGCGACCGCCGCGGACAGCGACTGCGCGGCGACGGCCGAACTGCCGTCCGAGACGATGGTCGAGAGTTCTGGTGGCACGTCGTCGGAACCTATCGGTCCGGGAACCGATGGTCCATGCGCCGTCCAACCCCGGGCGCGGTATCATTCCCGGGGCTGCGGGCCGTCAGGTCACGCCCCGGCCGCCTCCCCCCGCCCCGTTCCCTTCACGCCCCGAGCCCCCGTGTCCACCAAGACCCAGTCCGCCGCGTCGCACGCCGCGTGGCAGCCGCTCTTCCACTTCTTCGCCTCGCCCGTCACGCTCCTCGCTGCCCTCCACCTCACGTGGGTCGCCATCCGGAACCCCGGCGCGATGAACGTCGGCAACGCGCTCCTGCTCTGGGCGGTGGCGATGGGCATCCTCGCGTCGCGCATCATGGCCCTGCGCGTGCAGGACCGCGTGATCCGGCTCGAGATGCGCCTGCGGCTCAAGGAGCTGCTCCCCCCCGCGATGCATCCGCGGATCCTCGAGCTGGCCCCGCGTCACATGGTCGCGCTCCGCTTCGCGAGCGACGCCGAGCTGCCGGCGCTCGTGGACCGGGTGCTCAAGGGCGAGCTGACGACGCAGAAGCAGATCAAGGGCGCCATCAAGGATTGGCAGGCGGACTACTTCCGCGCCTGACGCGCGCCGCGCTGATGCCGGAGCGCTAGCGCTTCGGCATCAGCTGCGCGTGCCACGACTCGCGCGCATGGCGCTCGAAGCGCGCGCGGAAGTCGCCGACCGTGCTCACCGTCGTGTCGAACACCGGCGTCTCGCCATCGAGCTCGCCCATCGTGGCCATCGCCTCGAACTGCGCGCGCGTCGCGCAGATCACGAGCCCGCCCGCGCGGAAGTAGACGTTCCCGCCGCCGACCATCGACGTCCCGATCCCGTCCTCGATCTTCTCGAGCACGCGGAAGAGTCCGTCGATCGAGCACCCCGACGCATCCGAGGCGCGCTCATCGACCCCGACGACGAGGAAGTGCTCGTCCACGAACGTCCGGCCGCTGGTGAGGGCATTGCCATGCGCCTTCCAGGTGAGCAGGAACCCGTCGACCGCCGCGAGCAGCCGCGGCTCGTCCACCTCGTCGAGCGGGGCGCGGGCAGCGAACACCCAGCAGCGGGCGTCGTCGGGAAGCGTCTCGAATGGCACGAGCGGCACGGGGTCTCCTGGGCACGGGCGCGGATCGCGCGTCACACAGTATAATCGGCCCATCCCCCGCGCCGGACCGGGCCGCCGCTCGCCGTCCGGGCGCACGCCGTGCAGATTCGACGGGACCTCCTCCCCCATCGCATGGCACTCGCACACGACGCGGCCCGCCGCGACTTCCTCACCCGGATCGGCGCCCTCGGCGCCGGCTCGTCGCTCTTCCCCGGTGTGCTCTGGGCGCAGGTCAGCGCCGGTGCCGAGATCACCGACGCCACGATCGTCGCCGCGGCCGAGGTGGCCGGCGTGACCTTCACGGAGGAGGAACGCGCGCTCATGCTCGACGGCCTCAAGGGCCAGACGCGCAACCTCCTCGCGCTCCACGAGGTGAAGCTCGAGAACGCCACCGCGCCGGCGATCGTCTTCAACCCGCTCCCGCGGCCTGACGCGCTCCCCACCGGGCCGCAGCGGCCGATCGTGATGTCGCTGCGCGCACCGCAGGCCCGCCCCACTTCGCTCGAGTCCCTCGCCTTCGCGCCGCTCACGACGCTCGCCGACCTCGTGCGGCGCAAGCAAGTCACGAGCGTCGAGCTCACGACGATGTACCTCGAGCGCCTCGCGCGGCTCGACGCCAAGCTCCTCTGCGTCACCACGCTCACGCGCGACCGCGCGCTCGCGAAGGCGCGCGCCGCGGACGCCGAGATCGCCGCCGGCCGCTACAAGGGGCCGCTGCACGGCATCCCCTGGGGCGCCAAGGACCTGCTCGCGGTGAAGGGCCACCCCACCACCTGGGGCACCGCCCCGTATCGCGACCAGACCTTCGACCACGACGCGACGGTCGTCGAGCGTCTCGACGCCGCGGGCGCGGTGCTCATCGCCAAGCTCACGCTCGGAGAACTCGCCCAGGGCGATCGCTGGTACGGCGGCATGACGCGCAATCCATGGAAGCTCGACCAGGGGTCGAGCGGCTCGTCCGCCGGACCGGGCTCCGCCACCGCCGCCGGCGCGGTGGGGTTCGCGATCGGCTCCGAGACGCTCGGCTCCATCTCGTCGCCGAGTACGCGGAACGGGGTCACCGGCCTCCGACCGACCTTCGGGCGCGTGCCGCGCACCGGCGCGATGGCGCTCAGCTGGTCGATGGACAAGCTCGGCCCGATGGCCCGCTCGGTCGAGGACTGCGCGCTCATCTTTGCCGCGCTGCACGGGCCTGACGGCAAGGACCAGTCGTGCCACGCCGCACCGTTCAACTGGGATGGCACGGCACCGCTCCGCGGCCTGCGCGTGGGCTACGTGAAGAGCGCCTTCGACGCCCCGCTCGAGCGGCATGCCACCAAGCCGTTCGATGATGCGGTGCTCGCCAGCCTCCGCGGCCTCGGGATCGACCTCATCCCGGTCGAGATCCCCGATCTCAACTACAACGCGATGCGGATCATCCTCACCGCGGAGGCGGGAGCAGCGTTCGACGAGCTCACGCGCAGCGGACGGGTGCGCGAGCTCGCGCAGCAGAACGCCGGCGCCTGGCCCAACACCTTCCGCACCGCGCGCCTCATCCCCGCGGTGGACTACGTGAACGCCAACCGCGTCCGCACCCTCGCCATCCAGCAGTGGGACACGCTCATGCAGTCGGTGGACGTGATCGTGGCGCCGACCAACGGCGCGCAGCTCACGGCGACGAACCTCACCGGACATCCCGCCGTGATCCTGCCGAGCGGCTTCCGCGAGACCGATGGCACGCCGGTGTCGATCACCTTCCTCGGCCGCCTCTTCGGCGAGGAGGCGATGCTGCGCGTGGCGCACGCGTACCAGCAGGCCACCACGCATCACCTCAAGCACCCGGAGCTCGGATGACCACCCGGACTGCCCCGCATATCCGTACGCTCCTCCTCGCGACGGCCCTGACGCTTGCGGCGCCGGTCGCCCGCGCACAGCAGGCCTGCGACTGCGCCGCACCGTTCTTCCCCGCGCGCTGGTCGGTCTTCGTCAGCACCGGTGGCGGCACCTTCACGGTGGACGGGATCAACGGCGTGCTCGCGACCGGCGGGTTCGCCGCCGTCTCCAACGACGCGATCGGATTCGGCGGCGGCGGGTTCGGCTCGTTCGGGCCGCTGCGCATCGGCGCGGAGCATGTGCGGCTCGACGGCGGCTCGGAGAGCACACCGGCGGGACTCTCCGCGCGCATCGAGGCGTCCTACACCACGCTCACGCTCGGCTGGGACCTGCGCCCGCGCGGCCGCCTGAGCATCGCGCCCACGCTCGGCGTCGGGCGCGGGAACTACGTGCTCACCGTCGGCGATCGCGCCGGCGGCGCCACCGTGCCCACGTCACCCGCGCCGACGTTCGCCGAGGTCGTCGCGGATCCGGGACGCGAGAGCCGGCTCGAGGGGAAGCACTGGGTGTTCGAACCGATGCTCGCCGCCGACCTGCTCGTCGTGCGCAGCGCGGCGCGGCGGCGCGGCATCACCATCGGGGCACGCGCGGGCTATCGCGTCGCGCCCAATCGCCCCGACTGGGAGTATCGTGGCACCGCCGTCACCGGCGGTCCCGTCGATCAGGCCAAGGGGCCGATCGTCCGGCTCACGGTGGGGATCGGCGGGCGCTGAGTCCCGCGATCGCGCGTTCCACGCCGGCGATCATCACCGGCACGGTGAAGCGCGCTTCGGCGTCCGCGCGCGCGCGCACCACGATCGCTTCGCGCGCCACCGGCGGCATCGCGCGCACCGCATCGGCCGCCGCCGCGAGCGCAGCCGGATCGCCGGGCGGCACGAGCCAGCCGGTCTCGCCGTGCACGAGGATCTCGCGCACGCCGCCCGCATCGGTCGCGATCACCGGCCGGCGCGCGAGCATCCCTTCGACCACCACGCGTCCGAACGGTTCGGCGTCCACCGCAGCGTGCACGACCACGTCCGCCGCGCGCAGCAGCTCGGCGACATCCTCGCGCTCGCCGAGGAATCGTACGCGATCGGCCACGCCGAGCGCGGTCGCGTGGCCGCGGAGCCCGTAGGCGTAGGCATCCTCGCCGAACAGCGCCGCGCCGATGATCCACGCGTGCGCACCGGGCAACGCCTGCAGTGCCGCCAACGCCACATGCTGACCCTTCCAGGGCGCGAGCCGCGCGCAGACCGCGAGCACCTGCGCATCGCCGGCGCCGAGTTCGGCGCGGACCGCGGCCGCCTGCGCGGGAGTCACGGCATCGAAGCGCGCGGCATCGAGCCCGTTGTGCACCACGTGGACCAGTTCGGGCTTCCCGCCGGCCGCGACGAACGCGTCGGCCGTCGCACGCGAGTTGCAGATCACGGCCGCCGCGCGCGCGTTGGCGAGGAAGACGGCGGCGGTGATGTTGCGCGCCGAGAAGTGCGCGGTGCTGAGGATGTCGCGCAGGTGCCAGACCACCGGCCGTCGCGCGAGCAGTCCCGCCGCAGCCGCGACGACGAACGCCTTCTGCGAGTTCGCGTGGATCAGGTCGAATCCCTTCGCCAGGCGCGAGACCTTCCCGGCGAGCCGCGCGACGTCCGCGAGCGCGCCGAGTCCCGGTCCGCCGGACTCGCGCTTGACCTCACCGAGCGCGCCGAGCGGTTCGACCTCCACGGGGATCCCCCGCGCGCGCGCCGCGCCGGCCACGGGCCCATCCGCGAGCACCAGCATGCGCCGGTCGGCGCGCCATCCACCCGCGAGGTCGAGCAGCGAGCGCTCCGCGCCGCCCAGCACGCCGCTGTGCGTCACGAAGAGCACGCGCGGCACGGCGTCGCTCATCGCTTCCACTCGCGTCGCACCTGCAGCAGCACCGACGCCACCTGCTCGGCGACCACCGACCAGTCGTAGCGCTGCTTCGCGAAGGCGACGCACTCGCTCGCGCTCGGCAGCGCGCGCTTCCCCGTGAGCGCTTCGGCGATGCCGTCGGCGATGGACGACGCGCTCGCGTCCCAGAGCACGAGCGAGTGCGAGAGCCCTTCGACCGTCTCGGGGAGTCCGCCGATCGGCGTGACCAGCACCGGGGTGCCGGCCGCGAGCGACTCGGGAACGATGAGCCCGAATCCCTCGAGCGAGATGCTGGGCACCACGGTAAGGTCGGCGGCACGATAGGCGAGCGGCAACTGCGCCTCCGGCACGAAGCCGAGGAACCGCACCGCGTCGCCCGCACCGAGCGCCGTCGCCTGCGACTCGAGCGCGGCACGCTCCTCCCCTTCGCCGGCGATGAGGATACGGACCGCGGGCACGCGCGCGCGCAGCGCCGCCGCCGCCGCGATCAGCCGATCGACGCCGGTGCGGCGCACGAGCCGGCGCACCGCGAGCACGGTGGGCACACCCGCGTCCCATCCGAGCTGCGCGCGTGCTTCGGCGCCCGTGGGGAGCGCATCGAAGCGGGCCGCATCGACCCCGCCCGGGATCACGCGGATCCGCTCGGCGGGCACGCCGAACTCCTGTTGCAACAGTTCCGAGAAGGCGCGCGAGAGCACGATGCACGCATCCGCCCGACGATAGACCGTGCGCTCCAGCTGGCGCCGCAGGAAGCCCGAGATCGGGTTCCGTCCCTCGGCCACCGACTCATCGGACCACGGCCCATGGAAGTAGACGACGAACGGATGCTCCTTCACCGCGTCGAGCGCCCCGAGCGCATACGGGGCGAAGTGCCCGAGGATCACCTCGTCGTGCGCCGCGCCGAGCATAGTGCGGAGCAGCGGGTCCACCGATCGCATGCGCCGCCACATGGGCGTGTCGAGCGCGCCGAACGCGCGCACGCGGCCCGCGGTCTCGCGCTCGGCGAGGTCGCTCCCCGCGACGAGTCCCTGCATCTCCACGCCCAGCGTCCCGAGCCGGTGATGCAGCTCGAACATCATGCGGTTGAGCCCGCCCGCCTGCTCGCTCTGCCATCCCATGCCGATCTGCACGATGCGCAGCGCATCCCCGGGCCTGAAGCGCACCGGCTCCGAGCTCCGTCGCGTCGTCATGCCGTGACCTCGCGGAGCACGCGCAGGTGCTCGGCGGCGATCCGGTCCCATGAGTAGCGTGCCGAGCTCTCCGCGATCGCGGCGCGCATCCGGGTGCGGAGCGCGGTGTCGTCGCGGAGCTGGAGCACGTGCGCCCGCAGCGCGTCCACTCCCATCGCGCTCAGGAAACCGTTCTCGCCGTGGGTGATGAGGTCCTCGGTCCCGTTGATCGCGTGCGCGACGATGGGGAGCCCGCAGCCGGCCGCTTCGAGCGTCACGAGGGAGAAGGCCTCATAGCGCGAGGGGAAGAGCAGGAGGTCGGCGGCCTGGTACCAGTGCTGCGGTTCGCGCGACGGGCCGGCGAAGTGGACCTGCGACACCGCGTCGACGCTCGCCGCGTGCGCGCGCATCGCGGCCTGGTCCCCGTTGCCCACGATCGCGAGCATCACATCACGCTGCCCCGCGATCGCACTGATGGCGTCCCGCACGCCCTTCCGCTCCCAATCACCGCCGACGAAGAGGGCGATGCACGCATCCTGCGGAAGGCCCAGGCGCGCGCGGAGGGCGGCGCGCGCCGGCGCGTCGACCGGGTGGAAGGTCGCGTGATCGACGCCGTTGGGGATCACCGTGATCCGCGAGGCGGGCACGCGATAGAACTCTTCGAGCTCGCGTCCCACGCCGGAGGAAACGGCGATCACGCGGCGGAGGCGCGCCGCGCCGTACGCCCGCCGCTCGTCGGCGACGAAGCGCGATTGCACCGCGCGCTGCCATACGCCGCGCAGGCCGCGCCCGCCGCGGAGCCCGCCGAAGCGCGCGGTGAACGCCGCCTGGCAGAACTGCGCGGTGATCACGTCCGCCTCGCGCACGGCCGCGCCGATCGATTCGACGACCGTCGTCCCTCCCGCGGCGACGACCGCAGCCGCGGCGCGCGCCGCAGCCCGAGCGAAGAGCGTCGTCCGCACGATCGTCGGTGCCTGCGGGAGCGCGATGGGCACATGACGCAACGCGACGCCGGGCAGCTCGCACGCGCTCGCGATCACCGTCAGCTCGAGCGAAGGCGCGAGCCGCGTGAGGACCTCCGCCGCGGCGCGTTCTTGCCCGCCGCGGCGATGGACCTCGAGGGCGACGAAGGCGAGGTGGATCATCGGAGGGCGGAACGGTACAGCGCCACGGTCTCATCCACCATCCGCGTCACGTGGAAGCGCTCCAGTCCGGTGCGCGCCTGAACGGCCTGCCGCGCCCGCGCCGCCGGATCGCGGAGCAGGGTGTCGAGCGCGGCGGCGAGCCGTGCCGGGTCGCGCGCCGGGACGAGCACACCGGCCGCCCCGTCGTCGAGCGACTCCGGCACACCATCCACGGCGGTCGCGACGATCGCGCATCCCGCCGCGCGCGCCTCGCCGATCACGATCGGGAACGACTCGCGCCGCGAGGCGAGCACGAACACCGCCGCCGCGCGTAGCCATGGGGAGGGATCGCGCTGGAAGCCGGCGAAGTGGATCCGCCCCGCGCCGGGCGACGCTACCGCCAGCGCCTCGAAGCTCGCGCGGTCCGGTCCATCGCCGACGAGATACAGCTGCGCGTTCGGGTGCGAGGGCGCGAGCAGGCCGAAGGCCGCGATGAGCTCGGCGATCCCCTTCCGTTCGTTCATCCCCGCGACTGTGACGATCGCCGGCTGCGCGAGCGCGGCGGGCACGACCGCCTCCGGGTCGGGGAGCCGCGGGCTCCCGACCGTGCCGTTCAGTACGACGCGGAGTCGCGCCTCCGGCACGCCGACGCGCCGCATCTCCTCGCGCACCATCGTGCCGCAGCAGAGCGTGAGGTCGGCGAGTCCCATCAGGCGCGCGCTGCGCTGGTAGACGTTGTGCACGTGCCCCACCAGCACCGGTCCCCCGCGTGCGCGAGGCGCGCGTGCGGCCCGCGTGAGCACCACGCCCGTCATCATGTGCGCATGCACCACGTCGATGCGATGCTCGGCGAGGAGGGCCTTCAGCTGATAGGTCGCACGCCACAGCGTGAGCGGGCGTCGCCGTTGGTCGATCCGGTGATGCCGGACACCCCATGCCGCCAGCCGCGACTCGAACTCGCCCCCCGCCGACGCGACGTGCACCTCGTGCCCCAGCCGCGCCTGGCCCCACGCGAGGTCCATCGCCGTGTTGATGATCCCGTTGCCGGTCTCGCGCACGGTGTTGAGCAGGTGGAGGATGCGCAGCGGCCGCATGGTCATTCCTCGGGCTCCAGCGCGAGGTCGAGGATGACCGCGGAGAGTCGCGCGGCGTACGCCTCGGCCGAGTACTCCTGCGCGCGGGCGAGGGCCGCGGCTCCCGCCTGCGCGGCGAAGGCGGGATCACCGAGGTAGCGCCGGATGGCCGTGGCCAGTGCGCTCGCGTCCCCGAAGGGCGTGAGCAGGCCATGCATTCCATCGACGATGATCTCGGCTGGACCGCCCGCGCTGCCGGCGATGACCGGCTTCCCGAGCGCCATCGCCTCGACGACCACGATCCCGAACGGCTCACGATCCGACGCGTGCACGATCACATCCATCGCCTGCATCCAGCGCGGCACGTCCCCCTGGTACCCGGCGAAGGTCACCGCATCGGACACGCCGCGCAGCGCGGCCAACGTGCGCAGCTCATCGCCGTAGCGCGGCTCGGTGTCGTGCGCGCCACCCACGATGACGAGGTGCGCGCCCGGATGCGCGGCGCGGACGGCGGGCATCGCTTCGATCACGGTGTGCATCCCCTTCCAGCGCTGCAGTCGCCCGACGATGCCGATGAGCGGCCCCGTGTTCGGAAGGCCGAACCGCGCGCGCAGCGCCGCTGGCGACTCTGAGCGCACCGCCGCGAAGCGCTCGAGCGAGGCCCCCGGATACACGAGTGCTTGCGGACGGTGCGGCCTGATGCGCGCCTGCGCCGCCGCGACATCACGCGAGAGCACCACCACGCCGCGCGCACGGCACCACGTCGCGAAGCGATCCATCCAATCCGGCGCGGGGAGTCCCACCTGGTACCACGTCGCCGGCACATCCGCGAGCCAGGCCGCCGGACCCGCGAGCAGCTGCGACGACACCATCCACCCGAACACCAGCGACACCTGCCGATCGCGCGCGAGCCGCGCGATCGCCCGGATGGCGCGGATCCGCTGCGGCAGGTCACGGATGCGCCCGGCCTCGATGAGGTGCGTCTCGATCCCCAGCGCGCGCGTCTCGGCGACCATCGGACCGTCCTTCGTGAACACCGCGATCCACTCGACGCCGTGCCCGCGCCCGTGCCGCATGAGCTGCTGGAACATCACCTCGCCGCCGCCGAGCTGTTCGCCGAGCGGCATGACGACGAGGACGCGCGGATCGGTCATGGCAGCGTCCCCGGCATGGGGATCCAGCGAGCAGGCGGCGGGGTCGTCCGGCGCGCCGCGCGCACCGTGGCACGAGCGGCCCGCGCCACCGCCCAGGCCTCCCACGCCCAGGCATGCCCCTGCGCGCGAAGCCGCAGCGCCGAGAGCAGTCCGGGCGCCGCGACGGTGCCCACCGACTCGGCCCACACCGTGAACAGCGCGTGACGCACCCATCCGAAGTGCTGCGACAGTGCGCGCGCCTCGTTGTGCACCGCGTCGCCGAAGGGCGCCGCCGCGAACCGCCCACGGTGCACTTGGTCCGCGCCGTCGCGCTGCGCGACGTGATGCTCCACCGCGATCGCCGGATCGTACACGAGCCGCCACCCTGCGCGCCGCAGTGGCAGGCAGAGGGCGAGCTCCCAGTGCACCTGCGCGCCATCGCCGCGCAGCGCGTCGTCCATTCCGACCGCGCGCACCAGCGGGGCGCGGAAGGCACAGTTCACGCCCTTGAGCACGTCCACGTCGCGCGCCGGCCCCGCCCCCAGATGATGCGCACCGACGACGCGACCGAACCACTGCACCACACCCACGGTCGCGGCCGCGCCGCGCTCGTGCGGCTGCCAGTCGCGGCCACCCACGCCGCCGATGTCGCGGTCGCTGCGCAACGTCGCCACCAGCCGCGCGATCCAGTCGGGTCGCGCCTCGGCATCGTCGTCGGTGAGGACGATCACCGAGCCACGCGCCTGCAGGATGCCTTCGTGCAGCGCCGCGACCACCCCGGGCGCGCGCAGGCGCGGCAACACGTACTGGGTGCCCTCGGGCATCGCCACCGCGCGCGCCGCCTCACGACTCGCCTCGTCGTCCTCGCGCGTCACGACGATCACCTCGTCGACGCGACGCGTCTGCGCCGCGAGTGCGCGCAGGCACCGCGTGAGGTCCGCGGTCCGCTTCCACGTCGGCACGATCACCGAGACCGTCGCGCCATCGTCGTGCGCTCCGTCCAGCGGCCGTCGCGCGAAGGCCTGCCGCGGGTCGATCAGCGCCGCGAGATCCGCCTCGCCCTCGGTGATGGGCACCGGGAACTCCGCGGCCGCCGCGCGCTCCCACTCGGCGCCATGCCTCAGCACCGCCGTGAGTTCGGCCGCGAGCGACGCGAGCGCACGAAGGGAGTCCATGCTCCACGGCAGCGAACGGATGATGCCGATGCGCAGCGAGGCGACGCCGCGGAGCAGCCGCCAGCGCACCGGACGCGGTGCGCCGAACTTGTAGAGGTAGCGCACCTCGGCGGCGCGGAGCAGGCCGAGCTTCCGCCCGGACGGTTGCCGACGCGGCGGATGATCGACCACGGCGTCGGGCACCCAGCGGCTCGCGATGCCATGCAGGCGCAGCCGCTCGCGCAGGTCCTGGTCTTCCATGTGCGCGACGGTGAAGCCCTCGTCGAAGCCGCCCACGTCCCGGAAGCGGTCCGCGCGCACCGCGATGTTGCACGACCAGAAGAGACCCCCACGCTCGTTCACGGGAGCGTAGTGCATCGGCGTTCCGAAGCCGGCGGCACAGGTGGTGCGGCCTTCGAGCGCCTCCGCGCGCGGATCCGCCGAGAGCGCGGCGGCGTAGCCCGCGAGCCAGCCGCGGTCCGGAAGCGTGTCGTCGTCGGTGAACACGAGCCACGGCGCGCGCGCCTGCCCCGCGCCATGGTTGCGATTGGCCGCGGGCCCGCGCGCCGGTCCCGCCACATAGCGCGCCCAGGGGAATCGTTCGGCGACGAACGCCCGCGTGGCCGCGCGCCGCGCGTCATCGCTGACGATCACCTCGTACTTCGACGCGTCTAGCGTCTGCGCGTCGGGAGCGAGGCGGTCCAGACACGCGGCCAGCGTCTCGTGCCGGTCGTACGTCGGGATCACCACCGACCAAGACGGTCCCGTGGCGCTCATATCGGTCCCGTCGCGACGCGCGTGAGCAGCGCGACGTAGCGCGGCGCGAGCGTCGCCCAGCCGAAGCGCTCGGCGACCGATGCGCGACGCGTCCGCGCCGCGGCGGCATCGGTAGGGAGCGCGCGAAGCGCGCCGATCGCGGCGACCGCGTCCTCGCGCGTCGCGATCGCGCGCCGCAGCCCCGCGTCTCCCACGACATACGCGGTCGTGGCGTCATCATGCGCGAGCAACGGCAGTCCCGCGCCGAGCGCTTCAACGTACGCGAGGCCGAATCCCTCGCCGCGCGAGAGCAGCGCGAACGTGTCCGCCGACGCGTACACGAGGCCCATCCGCTCCCTGGGCTCGGTGCGCCAGCCCCACCCATCGCCGAGCCGTTCGGTGGCGAGCGCGCGCAGTCCGGCGCCGTCCGGCCCGTCCGCGCCGACCAGCAAGAGGAACGGCCGCGGCGTGGGCAGCGCGGCGACCGCTTCGATGAGCAGGTCGGTGCGCTTGGTCGGCCGGTCGAGCTGTCCCACGCTCAACAGGATCTCGCGGTCCACCGGCAGGCCGAGCGCGACACGTGCGGCCCGGCGCGCCTCGCGTCGCGCGGCGTCGGTCGACGGCTCGACGAGCGGCGGGAGCGAGACCCCATGTGGGAGCAACGTCATCCGCTCCGCTCGTTCGCCGCGCGCCGCAGCCGCGTCGAGTGCCGCGGGCGTGAGCTGCTGCACATGGTCGCAACGGGTGTACGGCATGGTGGTGTTGCCACCGTTGTAGAACAGCATCCGCCAGCGCGCGCCGGTGAGGCGACGCCAATGCCAGAGCGCGTTCCCCAGGTTGAGATCGGCGAAGTACACGAGGTGGGGCGGGCGGAGCGCGAGCGCGGGAAGGAGACCGAGGAAGAACGAGCCCTGCTCGATGAAGTATGGGTCGCGTCCGAGCATCGCGCCGAGCCGATGTGCGGCCCGCGAGCGGCGCGGGAGGTTGGCGACCACGTGCTCCCCGGGCACATGCCCGTCACGGCCCCCCGCGAAGACCTCCACCGCGAGCGTCGGCTCGGCGGCGAGCGCCTGTGCAACATCGCGCGTGAAGGTCTCGAATCCGCGCCGTTCGTTGCCGAGGCCGGTGCAGGCGAGCAGGACGCGATGCGGCGTCTGGACGGGTTCCGGGGCCACGGGGCGCCCGCTCAGCCGCGCAGCAGACGGCGCGCGCAACCCGCGCCGGCGCGCGTGAGCAGCACGCCGGGATGCCGGCGCACGGCATGGGCGAAGCCGGCGCGCGCCGCCGCGCCGTCTCCCGCGTCGGCGAGCGCCGCTGCCTCCGTCACCAGCGCCTGCGCCTTGAGCAGACCGATCCGGTGCGAGGCGCGCAGGCGGTCGAGCGGCGCGAGCGAGGTCATGTACCGCGCGCGGATGATATCCCATTCCTTCTCGAACAGGGAACCCTCCGCCACCGTCTTGCTCGTCGCGTGGAAGCGGTAGGCCGCGACCGGGCGGTCGAGCGCCTCGCATGTCACGCCATGCGCGATGAGCGCCGCGTACAGGTTGATGTCGAAGAGATAGCGCAGCGATTCGTCGAACCCGCCCACCTGCTGCACCAGCGCGCGCGACCAAATGTGCCCCGGCTGCGCCATCTGGAAGCGCGACGAGAGCAGGTCGAGCATCCCGCGCGGGACCGTCGGCAGGTGCCACTCGTGCACCGGCATCTCCGCCGAGCCGAACCCCACGACGCCGCCGGCGATCCAGCGGGCGGCCGGCTTCGCGCGGAGCGCGTCGAGCAGCGACTGCAGCGCGCCCGGCAGGTAGACGTCGTCGGAGTTGAGGTACGCGAGCCAGGTGCCGTTGGCGCGCGCGATCCCCTTGTTGATCGCGTGCGACTGTCCGCGATCCTTCTCGCTCACCCACCAGGCGAGGTGCCGCTCGTGCCGCTTGATCACCTCCACGCTCTCGTCGGTGCTCCCGCCGTCGACGATGATGTACTCGAGGTCCGCGATCCCCTGCGAGAGCACCGAGTCGATGGTCTCCTGGAGGAACCGCCCCTGGTTGTACGACGGGGTGATGACGGTGAGCGTCGGTGGCATGGGGCCTCAGGCGCGCTTGCGCGCGACGAGGACGCGCGTGTCGGCGACGGACTGCCGCGCGCGCTCCCACGCCGCGCGGTCGAAGCGCGGTTCGTACGAGAGATGATCCTCCACCAGCACGATCTCGCAGCCGCCCGCGACGAGCTGCGCCTCGACCCGCTCCCACTCCACGTGGTCATCGGGCCAGATGTGCAGGTCCCCCTCGGGCATCCAGCGCGGATCGCGCCAGCGCTGCCATATGAGTCTCGGCCGGATCCGCGCCCAGTAGCGCCGCGGATCGACGAATCGCGTCCACCGCTTCTCCGGCCACACCACCGACTGCGCGAAGAATGCGGTCAGTTCGGGGCTCGGCGCCCAATACTGCGGCGCCTTCTCGTGCTCCAGCAGGATGACGCCGCCCGGCTTGGTCACGCGCACCATCTCCGCCACCAGCGCCAGATAGTCCGGCACATGGTGCAGCACCGAGTACGCCCCGACCAGGTCCACGCTCGCATCGCGCGCCGGCTGGAGGTCGCGACCGTTCAGCACCACCGGGAACACCCTCCCCGCCGCCGCGTGCCGCCGGGCGAGGTCGCGCACCATCCGCTCCGACACGTCACTCGCGTACACCTTGCCGGGATGCGCGAGCAGCTTGTCCGTCAGGTTGCCCGTGCCCGCGCCGATGTCGAGCATCACCCGCGACCCTTCCGCCGTCGCGCTCGCGATCGCCGCGACCGCGCGCGCCACCGACGCGGTGAGCCGCGCCTGCTCGATGTCGTTGAAGATCTCCGGGTGCCGCGCGTCGTACGCGCCGCCCAACCGGTCGTGCGCCGCGCGGTTCTCGGCGATCCGCCGGCCGGCCGAGGTCATCGCGCGCGCAGCAACGACGCGCGGTACGCCATCGTCGCGCCGGAGGCGAGGTTGTGCGCGTGCGCCGACACGCCGAAGCCGATGAGCACCCAGAACAGCGTGCCCGGCGCGCCGGTGAAGATCTCCGAGATGAGCAGGCTCGCGAGCAGGGCCGCAGCCCCCGAGCGCACCGCGTTCGCGAAGGGATCGAACTGCGCGTCGGCGAGCCGCATCCCCTGCACGACGATCCCGAACACGCCGAGGAAGAACATCAACCCGCCCGGCCAGCCGAACAGGTAGAACACCTCGAGCAGCCCGTTCTCGAAGTTGCGGATGCCGCCGCCCGAGCGCGCGGTGACCGCGCTGCCCGTGGCGCCCAGTCCGGCCCCCTCGGCGTACTCGAGGACGAGCGCATAGCCGGCACGCGCCGTCATCACGCGCTGGCGGAACGATGAATCGTCGCCGCCCGAGGTGATCGACGAGAGGCGCGACGTGATCCCCTCGCGGATGCGCGGGATCGTGATCACCGGCAGCGCGAGCAACCCGACGACGACGAGCGTGATCCAGTTCCGCGGCAGTTTGCGCGCCGGTTGCGTGACGAACTGCAGCCCGAGCCCGAAGACGAACCCGAGCCAGGCCGTGCGGATGCGCGAGAGCAGCAATCCGATGAAGCCCAGCACGAGCGACGGCAACCGTCCGCGCACCTCGGCCGACAGGAGGAGGAGCATCCCCACCTCCATCACGACCGCGAAGGTGCCCGGCATCGTCATCGATCCGAAGACGCGGACCGAGAAGGGTTCGGGGCGACCGATCGACTGCAGGTCGGTGCCGATCATCCAGATGCGGTCCCACGGCGGCATGACGACGAACTGCACCACGCCGTACAGGGCCGCCGGCGCGATCCCCCACGCGAGCGTGCGCACGAAGGCGCGCTTCATGTCCGGGTAGCGCCGCCAGTGCAGCGCGGTGTGCAGGCCGACGAGCGCCGGCGAGAGCCAGGTCAGGTACGCGTAGAACGCCGGCAGGAGCCCGTTCCGCAGGGCGCCGACGAGGAATCCGTACGTCACCGCGGCGATCACCAGCAACGCCGGCGCGAAGAGCACGCCGCGCAGCTCCCGGAAGAACCGGATCACCGTGAGGATCGCGACCGACGACGCCAGCACCGGCGCGGCGAGGGCGAGGTTCGTCGCCTGGAAGCCGTGGTGCATGTCGAGCACCCGGCGGAAGAGCGGCGTGTAGAGCCAGAGCGAGACCGTGAAGGCCAGGTAGGCCGCCGGCGAGCGCATCACCAGCGTGAGCGCCGTGACCGCCGCGGTGATCGCCCAGAGCGGGCCGAACGCGCGGCCCCCGACGCCGGCGAGCCCCGCCGCGGTGATCGCGAGGTACGCCACCACCACGAACGTCTGGAGCGAGGGCACCACCGACTCCCGGCGCGCCTCGGCCACGGGCACCGCGGTCGTCGTCATGCCGGACTCAGCGGACCGGCGGCGAGCCCGGGCGCGACTCGCGCGGCGGCATCAGGCCCTGGCTCCGCAGCGCGCGGCGCAGGCGGCGACGCCCCGAGGAGACGGCGTACCCCAGCAGGCTCACCGCCACCGTCGAGGCCGTGCCGTGCATGAAGAGCGAGAAGGGCGCGAACGCCTCGCCCGGCACCGCCACGGCGAGCGCGCCGGTCGGCGCCACGACCTGCATCCCGTTGAGCCGCTGGATCAGCCCCGCGTCCACGCCCCACAGCATCCCCGGCAGCGTCGTGGTGAAGCCCGACCCAAGCATCGGGTCGCTCGCGCGGAAGATGAACATCACGCCGAGCCAGAGCCCCACGAGCATGATCGTGCTGAGGTACAGCAGGCGCGACGTCAGCCCGCGCCGGTGCCGGCCGCGGCGACGGCCCGTCCACGACTGGTCGAGCATCCACCACGTGAGCAGCGACACCACGAACGTCAGCGTGAGCACCAGCGGGGCCGCGATGAGTTCCACCGCGAGCAGCACGAGCCCCACGAGCATCGAGGCCCCGAACTGCCCCGACGTCACCGGCTGTTCCGCGCCGGTGTCGAAGACGTCCGGCACGAGCTCCGGCCCGGACTCCGAGACCGGTGCGGCGCGCATCCCTCCTCGCGAGGTCCTCATGGCATCCCTCGGCGTCCGCTCATTTGCCGTAATCGTAGTAGTAGCCGTACCCCGAGCGATACCGCGACCCGCGACGGAACTCGACGTCGTTCAGCACCGCGCCGGCGAGGTTCACCTGGACGTTCCGCAACTGCGCCACCGCGAACCGCAGCTCCTCGCGGTCGGTCTTGTCGGCGCGGGCCACGAGCAACAGTGCATCGGCCTGCGCACCGATCAAGGCGCTGTCCGTGAACAGGTTGAGCGGCGGCGTGTCGAGCAGCACGTAGTCGTACTGCGCACGCAGGCGCTCGAAGAGCGGCTGCAGGCGCTGGGCGACCAGCAGGTCGGCGGGGTTCACGCTCGGCGCGCTGCCGAGCGGGAGCACGTCGATCGTGCCGCCCGACTCCATCGCCACGCGGCGGATGCACTCGCCCGGCGAGGCCTGCCCGTACATCAGGTCGAAGAAGCCCGGCGACGGCGCGATGCCGAACACGTCGTGCACCGTGCCACGCCGCGTCTCGGCGTCGATGAGGATCACGCGCTGGCCCTGGTGCGCCAGCGTCACCGCGAGGTTCACCGCCGTCGTCGTCTTGCCGTCGCCCGGGAGCGCCGAGGTCACGACGATCACGCGCGGCGCCTTGGGCGGCGTGAGGTAGTTCAGGTTGGTGCGCAGCGAGCGGTACGCTTCGGCCGCCGGCGTGTGGTAGTCGCGGCCGGCCGCGGGGAGGTCCTTCGCGCCTTCGGCCCCGGCCGCGCCTACGGCGACGGGTGGACCCAATCGGTACGCGCCGGTGCGCGCCTGCTGCTGCAGGTTCGGGATGATGCCCACCACCGCCACGCCGGTGACGTTGGCGAGGTCCGCCTCGCTGCGGATCGTCGTGTCGAGCCACTCGCGGAGGAAGGCGATCGACACGCCCACCACGAGCCCAGCGAGCACCGCCACCGCGAAGATGATCGTCTTCGACTGCGAGATCGACATCGGGGCACCGGCCGCCTCGTCGAGTACCTGCGCCGTCGAGTCCTGCACCGCCGCGGCGATCTCCGCCTCCTTCAGCCGCGACTGCACCATCATCGAGAGATCCTCGAGCACGCGCCGATTGCGCTCCAGGCGCTGGAACGTCAGCTGCTGCTCGGGGATGCGCTTCCGCGCCTCCTCGAGGGTCGCCACCCGCTGCTCGAGCACCACGATCTGCGCGTTCACGCTGCCGACGAAGCGGCGCGCGCGGTCCTCGATCACGTCCTGGATGGCGTCGATGCGCCGATCGAGCGCGCGCACGTCCGGGTCACCCGGCATGCGACGGTTGAGCAGCTGGTTCCGCTCGTCCACCAGCAGGCCGAGCCGCTCCACCTCGCTCTCGGCGATGCGCGCATCGCTGAAGGCATCGGTCGAGAGGATCCGTTCGAGCATCTCGCGGCGCCGCGTGAGCGAGTCCGTCGACCGCGGACCGGCGATCGCCGGCGCGAGCTGCTCGCGGATCCCGCGGAGCGTGGTCGCCGCGCTCTTGAGTTCGTTGATCTCGCTGAAGAAGTACTGCGCCTGGTCCTCGGGCGTCGTGATCCCCTCGCGGAGCAGGTAGTCGCGGATCTCCGACTCCGCCCCCGCGAGCTGCTCGTCGAGCGACCCGAGCTGCGCCTCGAGGTACGTCACCGTCCCGCGCGCGCTCACCCGCTCGAGGTCCATCTTGCGTTGCACGAACCGCCGCGCCACCGCGTTCGGGATCTCGCGCGTGAGCGCCGGATCGGTCCCGCGGAAGATGATCTTGAGGACGTTGGCGTCGCGGTTGGTCTGCAGCACGTCGAGCGACGAGCGCAGGCCGTTCGCCACCACCAGACGCGGCGCGAGCGCGAACTGCATCCGTTCCTGCAGCCGGCCGGCCGGGGAGAGCTGCAGGCGCAGCCCCGGGAGGTCGATCGGCATCGTGTCGCTGAAGGTCCCGAGCACCGCGTCGCCCGGCAGGCGCCGCACCTCGTAGCCGCCCGCCGTGCGGGTGAAGCGGTATTCCGCGTCCGGGGCGTCCGACGCGATCACCGCCCAGAGGACCAGGTCGCTGCGCGGCGTGCGCTGCGGCTGCAGCACCGCCAGCCGGAGCCCGAGCGAATCCACCACCTCGAGCGCGAGGTTCCGGCTCGTGATGATCTCCGTCGAGGTGGCGAGGAGCTGCTGGTAGTCGGGCCCGAAGTAGAACTGCGCTGTCGCGCTCGGGCGCGGTTCGTCGATGCGCACCGTGACCTCGGCCTGGTACAGCGGCTCCACCCGACGCGCCGCCACCACGCCCGCCGCCACCGCGAGGCCCACGCACACCACGATGATCCACGCGCTCCGCGAGATCGTCGCCCACCCGCGCCGCAGGTCGAGCGGCTGGTTCGGCTCCACCGGCACCACCATCGGGAGATTGCTCATCGCCTCAGTTCCCGAGCAGGACGATGATCGAGATCACCGACGCGATGATGGTCGAGACCGCCGCCACCGTCGTGATCTGCCGCTGGTTCCGGATCCAGAAGGACTGGTCCTGCACGAAGATCGCGTCCCCCGATCGCAGGTCGAACGCCCCGAGCGACTGCTCCACCGTCAGGTTCAGCTTCGTCCCGTCAAAGCGCAGGAGCTGTACGCGCGGCAGCCCTTCGGCGCCAACCGTGCCCCCCGCCCGCGCGATCACCTGGATCGCCGTCGAGGTCGGATCGACCGGATACACGCCGGGGGCCCGCACCGAGCCGAACACCGGCACCGGACGGATCAGCCGCACGTCGACCGGCGTGTTCACGATCCGGTCGCGGAAGCGCGTGATGAGGAGCGAGTTCAGCGAATCCGCCGTGAGCCCGCCGAGCTTCATCCGCCCGAGCGAGGGCACGATCGCCGTGCTGTCGTTCTGCACCAGCAGGTCACCCGAGAGCTCCGGCTCGCGCCAGACGTTCACGCGCACGATGTCGCCGGGCTGTGTCGTCCACGGCCGCAGCATCGACTGCGGGAGCGGCGTCGGCGCCACTGGTGCGGACGGACGGCACGCACCGAGGGCGAGGATGCCCCCCAGGAACAGGCGACGTCGCAGGGTCGAGGTCATGGTGCAGGATGGGAGAATGGACGTGCTTCGCATGCGAATGAATTCTGATGTAATACGACTCACGGGCCCGGACGAAACAGCCGCCGAGCGCCCCGTGGCGGGGTCAATACGCCCCCCGCATGCTCACCACCGCCGGCACCGTCCGCGCGAGGATCACCAGGTCGCGCCACACGGTCCACCCGCGGATGTACGCCGATTCCAGCTTCACCACGTCCTCGAAGTCGGTGATCGCGTTCCGTCCGCCCACCTGCCAGGGCCCCGTGATCCCCGGCAGCACCTCGAACCGCACGAAGTGGTGCGGCTTGTAGCGTGCCACCTCGCTCGGCAGCGCCGGGCGCGGACCCACGAGCGACATCTCGCCCCGCAGCACGTTGATCAGCTGCGGCAGCTCGTCGAGGCTCGACCGGCGGAGGAAGCGCCCCACCGTCGTGAGTCGCGGATCCCCCTTCACCTTGAACAGCGGATCCGACGCGTACTGGTTCGCCCGCGCCAGCGCCGCCTGCTGCGCCTCCGCATCCTCCACCATCGTGCGGAACTTGAGCAGCGTGAACGGGTCGCCTCCCAGGCCCACGCGGACCTGCTTGAAGAGCACCGGTCCGCGCGACGTCGTGCGCACGAGCACCGCGATCAGCGCCACGAGCGGCGCCCCCACCACCAGCCCCACCACCGCCCCTGCCAGATCGACGAACCGCTTCACCACCAGCTGCACGCCCACCAGCGCCGGGCGGCTCAGCAACGCGAGCGGCTCCGCCCGCCGCAGCAGGAAGCTCGGCTCGTCGAGCCGCTGGAACGCCCGCCGCCGCGTCGCGAAGACTCGGCACCCGGCGCTCGACGCCGCGATCATCAGGCTCTGCAACGCCGCATCCCCGAGCGGTCCCACCAGCACGATCGCGTCGGCATTCGCCGACGTGAGCGCATCGTAGAGATCCCCCGGTCCGCCCGGCGCATCGCTCGGCCAGGCATCGGTGATCTCGAAGAACCCCGGCGTCACCCCTTCGTCCGTCTCCGCCGTGCGCCGGCGCCAATCCTCCCGAACCCCCGCCAACACCTCCGGCACGCCGGCGATGAGCGTGCGCGACGGCTCGAGTCCGCGGGGGTCCAGCGACCGCAGCGCCCCCGTGATCACGCGGCGCTGGAGCACGAGCGCCCCCCACAGCGTCACCAGCACGACCGACAGCGCCGACGCGCGCGCGAAGAACGACGCCGTCCAGATCTCCGTCCAGCGCGGCAGCGCCAGCCCGACGAGGAGCGCCGCCATGATGCGCCCACTGTGCTTCTCGCGCTCCGTGTAGCTGTACGATCGCGTCGCGACGAGGCAGAACACCATCGCGCTCAAGCGACGCGCGAGCGGCAGCGGCTCGCTCGGCAGCAGGAACCGGAGGAAGTCGTAGCCGTCGGTCCCGAGCCACTGGCCCACCTGCGAGAGCGGGACCATCGCCAGCACGATGAACACGGCCGCGAGCGTCACCGCGTCCGATGCCACGATCATCCCGCCGTACACCACCTCACGCCAGAACCGACGCCGCTGCAGGCGCACCGCACGCTGGCGGGCACCGAGTCTCGCGATATGGGCAGCCGGCTCGATGCTGACGGGAGTGATCATTACCGTATGGTGTGACGAATTGTAGGTCACTGGCTATTTACAGTCCAGTATTTACCTTCGGGCCCAGCGCCTCGTCCCTAGGCGATGAGGCCCTCCATAGCTTCGGCCGTCTCCCGTCGTTCCGACCTCCACCGCGACCGCGCCCCCACGTCCCATGGCTCCTGAGACGGGCAGCACGTCCACCACCGCCGCACCAGAAGAGGTCGAGCGGCTCCGCACGATCCTCACCGCGGCCGTCTCGCGCAACGCGACGGACATCCATATCCGCGCCGGGGACGCCGCCTACATCCGTGCCGACGGGGAGCTCGTCCCGCTCGACACCGGCATCCTGAACGCGAAACAGACCTACGAGATGACGCGCCACATCCTGGCGACGTCTCCCAACACCCCGGACATCACGGCGATCCACGACCACTCCGGCCCTTGGTCGGCGCCGGGCATCGGCCGCTTCCGCCTGAGCCTCCTCAAGCAGCGCTCGAGCTTCATGATCGTGCTCCGCGTCATCCCCGATGTGCTGCCGACCTTCGAGTCGCTCAACCTGCCCGCGTCGCTCGCCTCCATCGGCCTCGCCGATTTCGGCATCATCCTCGTCGCCGGCGCGCAGGGCGGGGGCCGGACCAGCACCACCGCCGCGTTCGTCAATCACCTGAACACGCACAGCCCTCGCCGCCGGCACATCGTCACCGTCGAGCGGGCGCTCCGCTTCCTGCACAAGAACCACGCCTGCGCCGTCACGCAGCGCGAGATCGGCATCGACACCGCCTCGTACGCCGTCGGCGTCCGCGCCGCGATGGAACAGGATGCCGACGTCGTCGTCATCGGCGACCTCGACGATCCGGAACTCGTCGAACTCGCCATGCGCGCCGCGGAGCAGGGCCGGCTCGTCATCGGGCAGGTCCGCGCCACCGATGTCACCTCCGCCATCCGGAGCATCCTCGAGCGCTTCAGTCCGGACCGCCGCGACTCCGCCCGCCTGCAGCTCTCCGAGCTGCTCCGCGGCGTCATCGCGCAGCGCCTCCTCCCGCGCGCCGACAGCCGCGGGCGCATCGCCGTCGCCGAGCTCATGCTGATGACCCCGACGGTGAAGGACGTCCTCTCGGACCCCGGTCGCCTCGCCGAGTTGCGCAACGCCCTCTCGGAGGGCCGCGCCCAGTACGGGACGCAGACCTTCGACCAGCATCTCGCCGACCGCGTCATCGCCGGCCAGGTCTCGTTCGAGGTCGCGGTCTCGCTCGCGACCAACTCGCTCGACTTCGAGCTCCAGTTGCGCGGATTGCGGCGCTAGCCGCTCAGTCCTTCCCCGCGATCCGTCCCAGCAGCCGCGCCCACCACGGGCGCGCGCCGCTCGCGGTCACCGGCGCGACCGGCAGCGGCCCCTCGCCCGCGAGGATCCGCGCAGGGTTCTCGACCAGCAGTCGTCGTACCTGCTGCTCGGCACCGCGCTTGACCAGCAGCGCCGCCGCCCGCGCCGTCGCCGGCTCTCCGCGCGCATGGTAGTCGCTCGCGAGGTAGTCCACCCAGCCGAGCGAGAGCAGCACGTTGGCCACCGCGCGCGCGCGATCGCCATGCTGTCCGAGGAACGATCCCGCGTTCACCTGCAGGTGCGCTCCCGCCGCCCGGCAGCGGGCGAGCACGGTCAACCGCGAATCGTGGTTCCGGTACCGCTCCGGATGCGCGAGGATCGGCCGATAGCCATGCCGGCGGATGTTGTGCAACGCCCATTCCGCGTTGGGCGGCAACTGCATCGCCGGGAACTCCACCAGCACGAACGGCCCGCCCGCGAGCCGCACGCGGTCGTCCCGAAGGTCGGGGTCGGGATCGTCGAGCATGAGTTCCACACCGCGCGCGAGCCGCGGCAACCCGGGCGTCGCCGCCTGCGCCTGGTCGAGCTGCGCCCACGCGCCGTCGAGCGCCGCCAGCCGGACGTCGAGCATCGCCGGCATCTTCGTCAGCGATCCGTCGAAGTGCGGCGTGGTGAGGCAGGTCGCGGCGCCCTGTGCGGCGAAGTGCCGCAACGCCGTCAGCGACTGCGCGACATCGGCCGAGCCGTCGTCCACCGCCGGCATCAGGTGACTGTGGAAGTCAGTGAAGCCGTACCACGGCGACGCGGCCGACGCGCTCGCCTCGCTCATGCCCCGCCCTGCGCGCGCCACCACGCCACGGTCTCCGCCAATCCCTGCGCGAAGTCGGTCCCCGCGCGGAACCCGAAGCGCTCCGCGGCACGCGAGGTGTCGAGCCCGCGGCGCGGCTGCCCGTTCGGCTTCGTCGCATCCCACACGATGCGCCCGGTGAAGCCTGTCGCCTGCGCCACCGCTACGGCGAGGTCGCGGATCGGCATCTCGCCGCCGCTCCCGAGATTCACCGGGTCGGCGTCGTCGTAGCGCTCCGCGGCGAGCACCACTCCCTCCGCCGCATCGTCCACGTAGAGGAACTCGCGCGTCGGCGAGCCGTCGCCCCACAGCACGACCTCGTCGCGCCCCGCGCGCCGCGCCTCCTCCATCTTGCGGATCATCGCCGGGATCACGTGCGACGTCTCGGGGTCGAAGTTGTCCCCGGGGCCGTAGAGGTTCACGGGCAACAGATGGATCGCGTGCATCCCGTACTCCTGCCGGTACGCCTGCGACTGCACGAGCAGCATCTTCTTCGCGAGGCCGTACGGCGCGTTCGTCTCCTCGGGATAGCCGCTCCAGAGATCGTCCTCGCGGAACGGCACCGGCGTGAACTTGGGATAACTGCAGATCGTCCCGATCCCGACGAACTTGCGCACGCCGAACACGCGCGCCTGCTCGAGCGTCTCGACCCCCATCACGAGGTTCTCGTAGAAGAACCGCCCCGGATGCGCGCGGTTGGCGCCGATCCCGCCCACCACCGCGGCGAGATGGATCACGACGTCGGGGCGCGTGTCCTCATACAGTCGGATCACCTGCGACTTCTCGCGCAGGTCGTACTGCGCCGAGCGGGGCGAGTGGATCGCCGCGCACCCGCGCCGCTCGAGCGCCGCCACCACGCGCCGCCCGAGGAACCCCGAGCCGCCCGTCACCACCACGACCGCGCCGTTGAGCTCCATGCGGGAGAATCTACGGATGCGGCGCGCAGGCGACCACCGCACCTCCGCTCACAGCAACCCGAGCTCGAACCGGAGCGCCGATGACACCGACCGGTGCAGGAACGGGAAGCCGCTCGCCTCGAGCACCGCCGGCCGCACCCGCTGGCTCGCCAGCACCGTGCCATCCGCCATCTCGCCGAACAGGGCCTTCAGCGCGAGCGCCGGCACCGCCGCGAACGTCGGACGGTGCAGCAGCCGGCCGAGCGTCTCGGTGAAGGTCGCGTTCGTCACGGGCTCCGGTGCCACGACGTTCATCGGCCCCTGCACTGCCGCCGACTGCATCGCGTGGTGCACCGCCCCGACGTAGTCCTCGCGCGAGATCCAGCTCATCCACTGCCTGCCGTTCCCCAGCCGACCGCCGGCCCCGAGTCGGAACGGCGTCAGCATCTTCGCGAGCGCGCCGCCGGACGGATTGAGCACGATCCCCGTCCGCGCGAGCACCACGCGGATCCCCGCATCGCGCGCCGGCGCGGTCGCCGCCTCCCACGCGGCCCCCACCTCCGCCAGGAAGTCGTCACCGTGCGACGACGTCTCGTCGAGCCACGCATCGCCGCGGCTCCCATAGATGCCGATCCCGGACGCACAGACGAGCACCTCGGGCTTCACCGCCATCCGCGCCAGCGTCTCCGCGATCAACCGTGTGCCCTGCACGCGACTCGAGAGGATCTCCGCCTTCGTCGCGGCGGTCCACCGCTCGGCGACCGAACTCCCGGCGAGATGGATCACGGCGTCGACCCCGTCGAGACCCGCGGCCGCGATCTGGCCGCGCGACGGATCCCACCGCACGTCGCTCCCCGCCCCACGCCCCACGGTGCGCACGGTGTGGCCGCCCGTCGTGAGGAACGGCACGAGCGCCGCGCCGAGGAAGCCGCTCGCCCCGGTGATCGCGATGCGGCGCGCCCCGCGCGCCGCGAACGTCGCGTGCCGCTCGAGATCCGCGCGCGTCAGCGCATGACGCCATCGCAGCAGTCCTTCGAGCTTGCCGCGCGTGAATGCGTCGGCGACGAGCCCCCCGAACGGCGGCAACGGCAGGCGATAGCGGATGGTGTCGTCCAGCACGCTCGTCCCGTCAGGCTGCGGCTCCATGAGGTGCCGATGCTCCCAGCTCGCGAACGGCCCGGCGCGCTGCACATCGCGGAACTCGCGCCCCGCGACATAGCCAACGTGCTCCATCTCCCAGGTCGTGCTCGCCGGCCCGACCGGCACGCGCAACGTGACGCGCGACCCGTCGCGGATGCCGCCGCTCCGCGACACGACCGTCGCCGGCTGGAATCCGGGTGTCAGCCGCTCGAACGCGCCGGGGCGCTCATGCCACGCGAAGAGCGCCTCGGCGCTCACCGGGAAGGGACTGCGCAATGCCACGACCGTCTCGCCGGCCGCGACCGCTACTGCGGAGGATCGTCCACCCGTCTCCAGAGATACCACGAGGCCACCGTGCGATAGGGCGCCCAGCGCGCGCCGATCTTCGCGACGCGTTCGGGCGTGGGGTGCGTCCGAAGACCATACAACAGCTTGATGGCCTTCTGGATGCCGAGGTCGAGCACCGGCAGCACGTCGGGCCGGCCGAGGCGGAACATCAGGACCATCTGCGCCGTCCACTCGCCGATGCCGCGGACCTGCGTGAGCGTCGCGATCACCTCGGCGTCGTCCATCTCGTGGATGGCGTTCACCGGGATGGTCCCCGCGTGCGTGTGGCGCGCGAGGTCCTTGATGTACTCCACCTTCCGCGTCGAGAGCCCCACGGCCCGGAGCTTCGCATCCGGGGTCCGTGCGACCTGCGCCGGCGTCGGCGTCGCGCCTCCGTAGAGCGCGAGCACGCGCCCGTAGATGGTCGAGGCCGCCGCGCCCGACAGCTGCTGGTACACGATGGAACGCGCGATATGGTCGAAATGGGTCCCGGCGTTCTCGCGCGACCAGCCGCAGCGCCCCGCCCGCGCCATCCAGTCGCCCAGCACCGGGTCCACCGCGCGCAGGTGCGCGATCGCCTTCGCGTGCCGGGCGGCCATCAGTCGGCGATGCCCAGCTCGACACGGATGCGCTTCACGACATCCGGCGGATTGAACGGCTTCCGCAGGAACGGCGGATTGGTCCCGGCCACCCGCAGGAGCGCCGGGTCGTGGGGATAGCCGCTCATCAGCATCACCTTGGGCGGTGCCGGCATCGCGAGCAACCTCGCCGCGAGGTCCACGCCACCCATCCCGGGCATCACGACATCGCTCAACAACAACGCGATCGGTCCATCGGCCTCGGCCAGCACCTCGAGCGCATGCACGCCGTTCTCGCCCAGCAGCACGCGGAACCCGGCGCGCTCGAGTGCGGTCTTCAGCAGCTTGCGCACGCCGGCGTCGTCATCGACCACCAGGAGGAGCGGTTCCGAGGCCAGGCTCATGCGGGCACCCCGGCACGCGCCGCGAGCCGCGAGAGTCCCTCCGCCGCGATCGCATCGGCCTCCGGGCCGGCGATCCAGAGCCACTCGGTGTTGCGCACGTGGCTCACGCGTCCCACGCGCTCGCCGCGCGGATTGTGGATCCCGATGCGCGCGCCGACGTACCGCGCCGACTCCACCGGCACGAGCGTCACCGCGTCGAACCGCTCGCTGAGCAGCGCGCGGATCGCCTGTTCGGTGAAGAAGCCCTCGTCCGAGAACGAGAGCACCACATGCCTCGCCTTCACGCCCGTCACCACCTCACGGAGCGCGTTCCACGCCTCGCCGCGCTGGTTGAATGCGCTCTTGGTCGTCCGGCAATCCTCGCGCTTGCGCGCCACGCCGTACGCCGGCGGCGCGTCGCCGCGCACGAGCGTCTCCCACACATGATAGTTGGAGTAGTACGAATGTTGGTTGTACGGCGGGTCCAGGTACGCCACGTCGTACACCTCGGGGCGGGCGACGCAGACGCGCGCCTCCTCGTGCAACGCGCGCCCCGGGCCGTCGAGCAACGCGGGAAGCCGGAGCGACAGCGGCTTCGCGCTCCGCGCCGACCACTGCTTGAGGTACGCCATCTGCAGTCCGGTCGTGGAGTCGACCTTGTCCGCCGCGAGCAACAGCGCGGTGAGCAGGATCGCCCGCTCGGCCGCGGTCGCATCCAGCGCGTCGAGCGCACGACGGATCGCGTCGATCCGCATCCCGTTCATCGGCTGGAAGTACCGCGCCGATTCGCAGAAGGTCGCCGTGATGTACCCGCGCTCCCCCGGCAACGCGTCGAGCGCGGCCGCGAACCCCTCGAGCCGCTCGCGCGACACCTGCCCCGCGTCGGTCGCGATGTACGCTTCGGCGAGCACCGCGCTGTAACTCGCGAGGTCGTTCGCCGTCACGGCGAACCCCGCCGCCTTGAGCCCCTGCGCCACGCGCGTCGTGCCCGTGAAGAGGTCGAGCACCGTCCGTGCCCCCGGGATCGCCGACACGATCGCGACGAGATGCGGGACGAGCCGCCGCTTGGAGCCGAGGTACTTGATCACCCGCTCAAGCTATCCCGCCCACGCCACGCCGGACCAGTCGCGGCCTGCCGGACCCGCGCTACCTTCCATGGCAGGCCCGAGCCCTGCAGAGGCCGCCGCGGCCAGAGCCGCTCCCCCCGCATCACCACCACCTCGGAGCACGCATGCGGATCACCAAGGTCGGAGTCATCGGCGCGGGCGCCATGGGGGCCGGCATCGCCGCCCTCGCCGCCAGTGCCGGACTCCCCGTCGTCCTGCTCGACATCCCCGGCAGCGACGACCCCAAGTCCCCCGACCGTTCGAAGCCCGCCCGTGATGGGCTCGACCGCGTCCGGAAGTCCAAGCCCGCCGCGTTCATGGACCCGGCGGCCCACGCACGGATCACCACCGGCAACACCGCCGACCATCTCAAGCTCCTCGCCGACTGCTCCTGGATCTGCGAAGCGATCATCGAGAAGCCCGAGCCCAAGCAGGCGCTCTTCGCCCGGCTCGAGACCATCGCCCCCGACGCCATCGTGACCTCGAACACCTCGGGGATCCCGATGGCGATCCTGTTGCAGGGGCGCTCCGCACGCTTCCGGCAGCAGTTCCTCGGCACGCACTACTTCAATCCGCCTCGCTACATGCACCTGCTCGAGCTCATCCCCACGCCGGAGACGGCGGACGAGGTGATGGGCACCATGCGCCACTTCCAGGAGCGCATCCTCGGCAAGGGCATCGTCGTCGCCAAGGACGTGCCCGGCTTCGTCGCCAACCGCCTCGGCGTGCACGGCATGGTCGTCGCCGGCCGCCTCATGGTGAAGCACGACCTCACCATCCCCGAGGTCGACACGCTCACCGGCGCGCTCATCGCGCGCGCCAAGACCGCGACCTTCCGCACCGGCGACCTCTCCGGCCTCGATGTGCTCGTGCACGTCACGGCGGGGCTCTCGCAGACGACCGGTGAGGACCTCGCGCTCGAACCGTTCATCCACGCGCTCGTGAAGTCCGGCCGCCTCGGCGACAAGACCAAGGCCGGCTTCTACAAGAAGGACGGCAAGGAGATCCTCGCGCTCGACTGGAAGACGCTCGAGTACAAGGACATGGGGCGCTTCTCCACGCCCGAGATCGACAAGATCACCAAGGCGCCGCCCGCCGCGCGCGTCGCCAAGGCGAAGGACATCGGCGACAAGCACGGCGAGTTCCTGCGCGACCTCATCGTCGAGCAGTGCCACTACGCCTGCTCCCTCGCGCCGCAGCTCGCCTATGACCTCGCGGCGGTCGACCGCGCGCTCGAGTGGGGCTACGGCTGGGAGATGGGCCCCTTCCGCACGATGGACGCGATGGGCCTCGAGTGGCTCCGCGCCGAGATGACCAAGCGCGGCAAGAGTGTGCCGCCGCTCCTCGCGAACGCCGGCGCCGCGTTCTACACGGTCGAGGCCGCGGGCGAGATGATCCCCGCGCTCGACTCCGCCACTCGCGTCGCGGTCCCCGCCATCCCCGGACAGCTCTCACTCGCGCTGCTGCGCGCGCAGGGCAAGGTGCTCAAGGAGAACCCCGAGGCGCGGCTCGTCGACCTCGGCGACGGCGTCCTCTGCCTCGAGTTCTGCGGCAAGATGAACACCCTCGGCGACGGCGTCATGACCATGGCCGCCACCGCGCTCGACATCGTCGACAAGGGGACGTACCACGGCCTCGTCATCGGCAACGACGACGCGCGCACCTTCACCGCCGGCGCCAACCTCGCCGGCGTCGGACAGGTCGTGCAGGCCGGGGACTGGAAGACCGTCGAGGCGATGGTCAAGCGCTTCCAGGACACGGTGATGTCGTTCCGCTTCGCACCGTTCCCCGTCGTCGCCGCGCCGTTCGGGCTCACCCTCGGCGGCGGCACCGAGGTCTCGCTCCACTGCGACCGCATCCAGGCGCACGCCGAGCTCTACATGGGACTCGTCGAGGTGGGCGTCGGACTCATTCCCGGCGGCTGCGGCACCAAGGAACTCGCGTTCCGTTTCACCAAGGCGCTCGAGGCGTACGCCGAGGCCGATCCGTTCGAGGGGATCAAGCGCGCCTTCCAGATGATCGCCCTCGCGCAGACCAGCACCTCCGCACACGAGGCGCGCGCCATGGGCTTCCTGCGCCCGCACGCCGACCGCATCTCCATGAACCGCGACACGCTCCTCGCCGACGCGAAGGCGCGCGTGCTCGACCTCGCCCCCGACTACGTCGCGCCGCTGCCGAAGCGGATGACGGCCCTCGGCAAGGCCGGCGTCGCCAATCTCGACTACGCGCTCTGGTCGTTCAAGGAAGCGGGCCAGGCCTCCGACCACGATGTCCGGATCGGCCACGAGATCGCGGTCGTCCTCTGCGGCGGCGACGGCCCCGCGCGCGAGGTGACCGAGCAGGACCTGATCGATCTCGAGCGCGACGCGTTCGTGCGGCTCCTCGGCACCAAGGAGACGCAGGCGCGCATCACGCACATGCTGACCACCGGCAAGCCGCTGAGGAACTGACCATGCGCAACGAAGTCGTGATCGTCAGTGCCGCGCGCAGTGCCGTGGCACGAGGGAAGAAGGATGGCGGACTCGCGTCGGTGCACCCGATCGACCTCTCCGCCACCGTCATGAAGGCCGTCGTCGAGCGCGCGCGCTTCGACGCGGGGCAGATCGACGACGTGATCTGGGGCTGCGCCATGCCCGAGTCGGGTCAGGGACTCAACGTCGCGCGCATGGCCTCGCTCCGCGCCGGCTTCCCGGTCGACGTCTCGGCGATGACCGTCAATCGCTTCTGCTCGAGCGGCCTGCAGACCATCGCGCTCGGCGCGCAGGCCATCCTCAGCGGGATGAACGACGTCATCCTCGCCGGCGGCATGGAGATGATGTCCGCCGTCCCGATGTCCGGCTATCACACGCGGCTGCACCCGGAGATGACCGAGGCGAGCATCGGCATGGGCTTCACCGCCGAGCGGGTCGCCAAGCGCTGGGGCATCACGCGGCAGATGCAGGACGAGTTCGCGCTCGGCTCGCAGCAGAAGGCGGCCGCCGCACAGGCGGCGGGGAAGTTCACCGCCGAGATCGTCCCCATCGAGGTGGAGCGCGTGAAGTACGTCGGGGCGACGAAGCATCGCGAGGTCACGACGTTCGCGACCGACGAGATGGTGCGCGCGGGCACGACCCTCGAGGGACTCGCCAAGCTGCCCCCGGCGTTCAAGCCTGGTGGCACCGTGACGGCCGGCAACGCGTCACCGCTCAGTGACGGAGCGGCCGCCGTGCTCATGATGTCGCGCGCCACTGCCGATGCGCTCGGGCTCGCACCACTCGCCCGCTTCGTGACCTTCGCGACCGCCGGCGTCGATCCCGACGTGATGGGCATCGGTCCGGTGAAGGCCGTGCCGAAGGCGCTCGCGAAGGCGGGCGTCTCGCTCGCCGACGTGAAGATGATCGAGTTGAACGAGGCCTTCGCCGCGCAGGGCCTCGCTGTGATGAAGGACCTCGGCATGGACCCGGCGCGCACCAACGTGAACGGCGGCGCGATCGCACTGGGGCACCCGCTTGGCGCGAGCGGCGCCAAGCTCACGGTGCAACTCTTGCATGAGTTGGGACGGAGCGGGGGCGGCTTGGGAATGGTCACGATGTGCATCGGCGGCGGGATGGGCGCGGCCGGTCTCTTCGAGGTCTATCCGCAGTAGCCACAGACACTTGGCCACCCTACCCGTTCGGGTGGGGTGGCCTACCCGCAGGGGATTAATTCCTTGCACCTTTTGGTGCAAGCGACGACCTTCCTCGTGTACTCCTCACCGGAGATGTCCCGTGGCCACCATTGCCCAGCCGTACACGACCGCTGAACGCGCGACCGCGATGTCCCGCGCCGAACGCCTCGATGCCATCGAGACGGAGATCCGTGCCCGCACGCCCCGCGCCTCGGCGCGCCTGCACATCTCGCTCTCCAACCCGCCCATCCGCACCGTCTACCAGACGCAGATGCGCATCGTCGGCAATCGCGATGACGTCCTCGACTTCACCGCCGCGCTCTACGACGAGGTGAAGGGCATGGTCCGTCCGGACGGCACGCTCCCGCTCGCGGTGCAGGCGATCGAGAGCGAGAGCTCCGAGCACATCCAGCTGTTGCTGACGCGGGATCTGTACGAGGGCTAGAAGGCGGAAGGCAGAGTGGAGAAGGACGACGCGGGGGTGAGCCATGGCTCACTCCCGCTGTCTCGTTCCCGGAGGAGGATGGCGGCGCTCCGCGCGATCGGCGGCTATGTTCACGGCGCCCTCATCCCCTCCTCATGCGCCGACTGCTCCTCTCCACGCTCTGCTGTCTCGCCACCGCGCTCCCCCTCCGCGCCCAGTCCCACCTCGAGGCGCGCAACCGCTGGGCGCGACTCTGCGAGATCCGGCGCGAGAAGTTCGACCGCATCCTCCCCGAGGCGATGCGCGAGAACGGCATCGACATGTGGATCGTCGCGATGCGCGAGGGGCATCACGACCCGTTGTGGGAGCTGCTGGGCCGCGGCTACGTGGGCACCACCGGCTACTTCATCTTCACCGACCGTGGCGGGGACCGCATCGAGCGCATCGCGGTGGACGTGACCGACCATCACCGCGAGGCCTGCGGTGCATACGATCCCGAGCCGGAACGATTCGACCTCGCCACGTTCGTGCGCGAACGGGACCCGCGCCGCATCGGCCTCAATCTCTCCACCGAGATGGGAATGGCCGACGGACTCTCCCACACCCTGCACACGCAGATCGTCGCCGCGCTCGGTCCCGCGCTCGCGGGACGCCTCGTCTCGGCCGAGAAGCTCGTCTCCGACTTCAGCTCACGCCGTGTCGCGAGCGAGCTCGTCGCGTTCGGCGACGCGACCGAGATCGGTCGGCAGATCGCCGAGCGCGCGCTCAGCAACGAGGTGATCACGCCGGGCGTGACCACGCTCGCCGACGTCGCCTGGTGGATCCAGGAGCAGCAGCTCGTGCGGGGACTCGGCTCGTCGTTCGAGGTGCCAAGCATCTACGTCACCGGCCCCAACGGGATCGAGGCGACCTCGAACGACCGCATCATCCAGCGCGGCGACATCATCATGATCGACTTCGGGGTCGGCTTCCTGAACATGTGGACCGACCAGAAGCGCATCGCGTACGTGCTCAAGCCGGGCGAGGTCGCGCTCCCCGCGAGCTATCAGCGCGCGTTCGACCAGGCCGTGCGCGTGCGCGAGGTGATCCGCCGGACCGCGAGGGCGGGCAAGACCGCGCAGGCGATGATGGACGACGTGAACGCGGCGATCGTCGCGGCCGGCTTCTCCGCGATGCGGGGCTTCAACCAGGTGCGCGCCGACGCCTCGACCGAGTTCATCATCGGCTGCCACTCGGTGGGCGACTGGGGCCACGGCATCGGGCCGTCGATGGCGTTCTTCAACCCGGGGCGGCTCCGGTTCGAGATCCGCCCCTCGAACCTCTTCTCGATCGAGCTCTTCGCCTACACGCCGATCCCCGAGTGGGGCGGCAAGAAGCTGCGGATCCCGCTCGAGGACGATGCCGTGGTGACGGCGCGCGGGGTGGAGTGGCTGTCACCGATCAATCATCGGATCCAGCTCGTCCGATAAGCCGCTGCTCCGCGATCCCAATGAGGTTCCGCTCGGGATCACGGCAGAAGCACATCCAGATCTCGTGCGTCGCCGTCTTCCCCACGAGATGCGGCTCGTCGTCGAACGGCACGCCGCGCGCGCGCAGGTCGGCGTACGCCCGCGCGCAATCGGGCACGTCGAAGTAGAGAATGGAGTTCCGGTGGTCGAACTCCGGCGCGCTCGGCGGCGAGAGCATCAGCCGCACGCCGCCCGCGTCGAAGAAGGCGAGTCCGTGCATCTCGAACTGCAACGGCAGTCCGAGTCCGTCCCGGTAGAACGGGACCGCCGTCGCGACGTTGTGCTGGACCAGCGCGACCTGTTGCAGCTTCCCCAACCGGATCCCGTCCATCGGTGCCTCCGCTGATCGGGCCGCGGCCGCGCGCCTGACGCCGCCCGGGCTTGCCCGTTAGTTAGCATTGCTAAATATTATCGGACATGCCGTCACGCCGCGCAAGGCCCGCCACGAGCAGCGCCCCGACGATCGACTCGATGCCGGCGCGCACGCCTCGCATGACGCGCGGCACACGCACGGCGGCAGGGGTGCACCCCGCCGCTGAGCCCCTGCACCGCGGCGCGCTGCACCTGATCCGACTCCTGCGCCGCGAGGACGACGCCAGCGGGCTCTCCCCCGCGCGACTCTCGGCGCTCGCCGTCCTCGTCTTCGGCGGCCCGACCAGCCTTGGCGCGCTCGCCGCCGCCGAGGGCGTCAGCGCCCCCACCATGTCGCGCCTCGTGACCGAGCTCGAACGCGGCCGATGGATCCGGCGTCGCCCCGATCCCGCTGACGCGCGCGCGACACGCCTCGAGGCGACTGTCGCGGCGCGGCGACTGCTGCTCGCGGGGCGCGCACGCCGGCTCGAGGCGCTCTCGGCCGCGCTCGACGGGGTCTCCGACGCGGATCGCGCCGCGCTCGAACGCGCGGTCCCGGCGCTCGAACGACTCGTGCATCGGCTCACCACCGGGGCCCCGACCGCCACGCCGCGGACCGCACGACGCCGTCGGCGCTTCGACTAGGCGCGGACGCTTCGCCTAGCCCGCGGCGACCCTGACGCCCATCTCTGCCAGCAGCCGCACCGCGTCACCGAGGCGCGCGAACCTCTCGTCCGTCGTGTGCCCCTGCCGGTACCGCGCGAAGATCTGCTGCGCGATCACCGCCACCTTGAAGAGCCCGAACGCGTGGTACCAGGCGGACGAGCGCATGGACCGCCCCGATCGCTCGAGATAACGCGCCCACAGCTCCGCGCGGGTGAAGTTCCCCGGCAGCGCCGTCACGCCGAGCCCGAGGGTCTTGAACGCGGGATCGTCCCCTGCCTCCACCCAGTAGGCGAGGGACGTCCCTACGTCGAGCAGCGGGTCACCGAGCGCCGCCATCTCCCAGTCGAGCACCGCGACGATCCGCTCCGGCTGCGTGGCATCGAGCACGAGGTTGTCGTACTTGTAGTCGTTGTGCACCAGGCAGGCGCCCGACTCGCTCGGCTGCCGCTCGGCGAGCCAGGCCGCGAGCTGCGTCATCGCCGGCACGTCGTCGGTGCGCGACCGCTCCCACCGCTCCGTCCATCCCTCCACCTGTCGCTGCACGTACCCCATCGGCCGTCCGAGCCCGCCGATCACCGGATCGCTCGGCGTGGCCCCATGGATCGCGACGAGCGTCTCCACGAAGCGCTCCGAGAGCGCCCGGAACCGCTCCGGCGTGAACACCGAGGGGGCCGTCGCCCCGCGCAGGATCAACCCGCGTACGCGCTCCATCACGTAGAACGGCACTCCGATGACCCTCGCATCCTCGCAGGTCGCGAACGCCCGCGGCGCGGGGACCCCGCGGAGCTCTAGCACGGACAGGATCCGCGCCTCGCGCGGCATGTCGTGCGCTTTCCCCGACGACACGCCGCGCGGCGGACGCCGCAGCACCGCCTCGCCATGCGTGCAGCCGAGCAGGTAGGTCAGGTTGGAGAATCCGCCCGGGAACTGCGACACCTCGTTCACGCGCCCCAACTGCGGGAGCTCGGCTGCGAGCCAGACGTTCAGGGCGTCGAGCGGGAGTTCCTCGCCGTCGCGCACAGGTCTCGTCTCACGCATCGGTCAGCGTCGCTCACGGGTGGAGTTGAGCGTGAATGATGGCCGTGGCTCCCGGCCTCTGCCAGTCGCAGGGCGACGGGGAGCTAGTGCCGACCTACCTCCTTCGGGCGATGTCGCCCGAGCAAGCGCCGGAACTACCGTGAGAGTGTGACGCGGATGTCCCGCGCACACGGCCAACACGGAGACCCCCATGCAAGTCCCGAAGCTCGTCGTTCCGGTCCCGGTCCCGTCCGAGACCGCGACACCGACCGTCCCGAGGCCGGCGAAGGTCGACCACCCCGCCACCGATGAACTGGTGACCCCGACCGACCCGAGGCTGTCGAACTCGATCTTCGGCGATCGGAAGCCGGCGAAGAAGTGACCTGAATCGTCGCGCGGTAGCGCGCGACCCCGGAGGCTCCATGCGTCCCAGCAGGACTGCAGGACTTATCCTCGTCATCGTCGGCGTCGCCACGCTCGCACTCGGCGGTTCCTTCCCGGGGACGCGCGAAGCGCTACGCATCGGGGACCTGCGTGTCACCACCGAGGTGCGGCGCCCCATCAGCCCCTGGATCGCGACCGTCGCGATCCTCGTCGGAACAGTGCTCCTCGTCACCGGGGCCGGGGACCGCTCGGCCAAGACGCGGTGGTGATCGTCATGCGCTCAGCGCCTGACCGTCGGCGGAGCCGCCTCGGGTCGATCCCTCACGCGATGATCGTGCTCGCCGCGATCGCCGCGGTCGGCATCCCCACCGGCATGCACGCGCAGTCTCGCGAACATGGACCTCGGGCAACGCGCGTCGGCGTGTCCCGCGCGATCGCACCGCGTGCGCCCGGCCTCCGACCCGATGCCGCGAAGCAGCACGTGGCCACACCGATCGATGCGGCGATGCTCGTGATCGGGGGCACCGCGTTGCTGATCGGACTCTCGCACGACGGCGAGGCGGGGCGGATCGTCTCCCTCGCCGGCGCCGTCGTCGGCGTCGTGGGGCTCGTCAACTACCTGCGCTGAGTCGACACGGGCGCCGCGGCGCCCGCTGACGCTATCCGCGCCGCCGTGTGCCGCGCGGCATGCCCGCTGCCTCGAGGATCCGCCGCGCGACCGCCGACTTGTGCACCTCGTCCGGCCCGTCATAGATGCGCGCGCCGCGCTCGTGGCGGAACCAGTACGCCAACGGCGTGTCGTCGGTCATCCCGAGCGCGCCATGCACCTGGATCGCGCGGTCGAGCACGCGCTGCAGCACACCGGCGACGTGGAACTTGATGAGCGAGATGCCGTCCCGCGCCGCATGCGCCCCCTCCCGCTCGATCCGGTGCGCCACATCGAGTACCAGCAGTCGCGCCGCGTCCATCTCCGCGCGGCACTCGGCGATCCAATGCTGCACCACCTGCTGCTGGCCGAGCGGCTCCCCGGGCGACAGCTCGCGCGTCGCAGCCCGTTGCACCATCAGGCGGAACGCGCGCTCCGAGATCCCGAGCCAGCGCATGCAATGGTGGATGCGCCCGGGCCCCAAGCGCTCCTGCGCGAGCGCGAACCCCTGCCCCTCCGCGCCGATCCGGTTCGAGACCGGCACGCGCACGTCGACGAATCGCAGTTCGGCGTGACTCGCGTAGTCGCTCCCGCCCTCGCCCATCACCGGGATGTTGCGCACGAACTCCAGTCCGGGCGCGTCCATCGGCACGATGATCTGGCTCGCGCGCTGGTGGGCCGGCGCGTCGGGCGCGGTCACGGCCATCACGATCGTGAACGCGGCGCCATCCGCCGACGACGTGAACCACTTGTGCCCGCTGATCACGTACGACTCGCCGTCCCGCACGGCCGTCGTCCCCATATGGACCGGGTTCGAGCCCGCGAACTCCGGTTCGGTCATCGCGAAGCAGCTTCGGATCTCGCCGCGCGCCAGTGGCGCGAGCCAGCGCTCCCGCTGCTCGTCGCTGCCGTGCGCGAGCAGCAGTTCCTCGTTCCCGATGTCAGGGGCGTTGCAGCCGAACAGATAGTGTCCGATCGGGCTCTCGCCGAGCACCGCACTCACCTCGCCGAACGCCGGCAGCGGCAGCCCGAGCCCGCCGAACGCGGGCGGGAGGTGGGGAGCCCAGAGTCCGCGCCGCTTCACCTCCGCGCGAAGCGCGCCGAGCTCCGGGAGCAGCTCGGCGAAGGGGCGCGAGAGGAACGCGCGCTCCATCGGGTGCGCGTGCGTCTCGAGGAACGAGCGGATCTCCGCCAGCGGGAGTGCGGTCATGCGGTCACCTCGGTGCGGGTCGCGCGGACTCAGCCGTCGCCCGTGCGGTCCTTCTTGGTCGCCCCGCGCGCCGATGCCTCGAGCGCGCCCCACTGCGCGGGCGTGAGCTGCGACATCCATGAGAACTGGCCGCCACCCTTGAGCTTCTCGCCACCGTCGATCGTGATGCAGTCGCCGTTGATGTAGTGCGAGAGATCCGACATCAGGAAGGCCGCGAGGTCCGCCAGCTCGATCAGTTCGCCAGGCCGCCGCATCGGGATCCGGTCGATCGCCGCGTCGAGCATCCCGGGATCGGGGAGCAGGCGGTCCCACGCACCCTTCGTCGGGAAGGGCCCCGGCGCGATCGCGTTGCACGTGATCCCGCGCGGACCCCATTCCACCGCGAGCGAGCGGGTCATGGCGAGCACGCCCGCCTTCGCCGCCGCCGACGGCACGACGTACGCCGACCCGCCCTCGGCGTAGGTCGTCACGATCGAGAGGACCCGTCCGGGGCGCGCGGCCGCGAGCCAGCGCTTGCCGAGCGCGAGCGTGCAGTAGAACGACCCGTGGAGCACGATGCCGAGCACCGAGTCCACGGCGCGATGCGAGAGCCGCTCCGTGGGCGAGGCGATGTTGCCCGCCGCATTGTTGACGAGCCCGTCCACGCCGCCGAAGTGTTCCCACGCCGCACCGATCATCGCGTCCACGGCGTCGGGATCCCGCACGTCGCAGGCGAGCGGGAGGACCGTGCCCCCGTGCGCCGCCATCATCTCGTCGGCCGCGGCGCGGAGCACCGCCTCGCGGCGCGAGGCGATCACGACCTTCGCGCCGAGTTGCAGGAACCGCTCCCCCATCGCGCGACCGAGCCCGGTCCCGCCGCCGGTGATGAGGATGACGCGGTCCTTGAGGAGATCCGCCGAGAAGCTCAAAGAAGACCTGCGACCACGCGCACGCGCATCGGGAGCACCGGGTATGAGGACTCGGCAAGGATACCGCGGGAAGCCGTGCGAGGGAACAGCGCAGCTGAGGGACCGAACCCCGCGATGGCTGATGCGGGGAGCGGCCACCGCGCCACCCCCCGCATCACCCTTCCGCCTCCACCCTCGAGCCTTCGTCGTTTACGCCGCCACCGGGGCCACCGCCACCGCCTCGGCCTCGATGTGCAGCTTCACCTCGTCGGAGACCATCACGCCGCCGAACTCGAGCGCCATGTTCCACACCAGCCCGAACTGCTCGCGCGAGATCTTGCCGTTCGCGACGATCGACGTGCGCTGGTTGCCCCAGGGATCCTTCACTTCCTGCGACATCTCGCCCTTGAGCGTCACCGACTTGGTCACGCCGCGGATCGTCAGGTCGCCGACGATCGTGAGTTCATCGCGCGTACCCGTGATCTTCGTCGACGCGAACGTGAGCTTGGGGTGGTTCGCCACATCGAAGAAATCCGGCGACTTCAGGTGCCCGTCGCGCTGCTCGTTGTTCGTCGTGATGCTCGTCGCGTCGATCTCCATCTGGATCGCGGTTGGCACGCCAGCGGCGTCCGTCTCGCCGGTGCCGTTGAAGACGTTGAAGGCGCCGCGCACGGTGGAGATCGCCATGTGCTTGACCGAGAAATCGACGTTCGCGTGGGTGGTATCGATGTTCCACTTCATGGGAGAGACCCTCTGGAGGTTGGGTGCTGGCGCGCCCTTGCATTGGGGCGCTTGGGAGATCGATGGAACGGTTCCTACGGCTGCCTAGTAATCTTATTTCGGTGATTTAGACTGGTACATATCTTATAACTGAGATAATAAGTAGCGAAAATGGGGCCGTCAAGCCCCCCCTTCCCTGCCAGATGTTCCAGCCCCGCTCAGCCAGGCAGCGACAACGACGCAGCCTCTTGGCCGAGCACCCGCAACAGGTCCGTGATCGCTCGCTGATCCGCGAGCCCGAGCCCCGCCATCGCCCGACGGATCACCTCCGCGTGCGCCGGGAAGACCTCCGTCATCAACCCGCGCCCCTGCGCCGTTAGCGCGGCATATCGCGCCCGCCGGTCCGACGCGCAAAGGCGCCGCTCGACCAGACCCTTCTTCTCGAGTCGGTCGATGAGGAAGGTGGTCCCACCGCTCGAGATGAGCGTCCGGCGCTGCACGTCGCCGAGGAGCAGCGGGCCCTTGTGATGCAGCGCCTCCAGCACGCCGAACTCGGCGGGCGTCAAGCCGTGGCGTTCGATATCGGCGCGCGCATGCGCCTCGATCGCCTCATTCGCGCGCGAGAGGACCACCCAGAGCTTCAGCGCGGTCGCGGTCGGCACGTCCTGCGGCGGTGCGGCGGGCGCATCCGGTCCCGCGAGAACGTGCGCAGGCGCCTGAAGTTCGGTTTCCGTTGTCATCTCAGTACTAAAGTATACCCCCTTCCTACTCCCGTCCAGCCTCACCGCGCATCGAGGTCGCCTCGGCCTCGAGCCCCTTCAATAGGTCGGCGAGGTGCGTGGCGGTCGTCCGTGGGTTCATGATCGTCACGCGCAGCACACGCCGCCCGCCGAGCGTCGTCGCGGTGATCCAGCCGCGACCCGAGCGGTTGTAACGCTCGCGGAGCTCGCCGTTGAACGCGTCATCCGCCCGATATCGGAAGCAGAGGATGTTCGCCTCGGGCACGTGCAGCGGCTCGAACCGATCATGCGCGTCGATGAGACCTTGCAGCGTGGTCGTGAGTTCGCAGAGATGGTCGTAGAGCATCCCGATGCCGTCGGCACCGAACCGCTGGAGCGTCGTCCAGACCTTCAGCGCATCCGCCCGACGCGAGCACTGGAAGCTCAGCGGCCCCAGGTCCACCCCCACCGCGTCGGTGCGCTCATGGAACAGGTACGGCGCCTGCTGCGCGTACGCCCGTGCGAGGTCGCGCGATTCGCGCAGGAGCACCGTCCCCGCGGCGAGCGGGAGCAGCATCATCTTGTGGGGGTCCCAGGCCAGGCTGCGCGCCCGCGCGATCCCGCGCACGCGATGCCTATGGCGCGCCGAGAGCAATGCGGACGCGCCATGCGCGCCATCCACATGCAGCCACACCGCGAACGACTCGCACACGCCGGCTATCCGCTCGAGATCGTCGAACGCCCCGGTCGCGGTGCAACCGGCCGTGGCCACCACGGCGAGCACGGGACGACCCGCAGCGCGAAGCTCGCCGAGCGTGCGCCCGAGCGCGTCGGGGTCCATGCGATGGTCGCGCGACGCGACCGAGACGCAGTTGGACGCACCGATCCCGAGCACGCCGGCCGCGCGCGAGACGGCATAGTGCGTATGCTCGCCATGCACGAGCACGGGCGGCGTGCCGACGAGACCGGTGCTCCAGGCTTCCGGCTGGTAGGCCGCGCGGGCCGCGAGCAGCGCGGTGAGCGTCGCCTCGGTCCCGCCCGAGGTGAGCGTCCCGCCCGAGCCGGGGCCGAAGCCGGCGAGTTCGCTCATCCAGGCGATCACCCGTCGCTCCACCGGCGTCGTCGCGGGGGACATCTCTCGCACGGCGTGCGAGTTGTTCACTGCCGAGATCACGACATCGCTCCAGACGGCGACGGCGAGCGGCGCCGAGACCTGATGGCCGAGATACATCGGATGCGTCAGCCGGTTCACGTCGGAGAGGACGTCGCGCTCGAGTCGGGCGGCGACCTCGTCGAGCGGGCGCAGACCCATCGGGAGCGGTTCGTCGAACCGGGACGCGAGATCGGCGGCGCTGCGCGAGGTCGACACGGGTCCGTCTCCCGCCCGTGTCCGTGCGAACTGGTCGGCGGCGAGCCGCAGGAACGATGAACCGCCCTCGAAGGCGGTATCCTCCTCGAGGGCGGCGAGCAGTGCGGCGAGGTCGGTCGTCGTCATACGGCAATCTAAGGTCGGCCGGCACGCTTGTCCGCGCGCGACAGCAGGGCGACATTGCCCGCATGCCGCTCCACCCCGTGCACCGCGCGTTCGCGCTCGCCACGCTCCTCGCCGCCTCGGTCGCGTCGGCCCAGGACGCACGCCTCATCCCCGCGCCGCGCGAGATCTCCACTCCCTCGGCGTCGGTCCGCTTTCGCGGTCCCATCACCTTCGCACCACTCGCAGAGACCGACGATCGCGCCGCCGCGCGCGAGTTCGCGGACGCGATGCGCGAACGCGGGTACCGGGCGGAGGTCACGCCGGTCGAGCGCGGCTGGACCATCGCCGTCCACCGCGTGGGCTCCGACGCCGCCGCCGATGTCCTGCGCACCGCGCAGCTCGTGTTCGACGACGCGATGCGCGACGAAGGGTACGTCCTCGCGGCGAGCGACCGTGGTGCCTCGATCGTCGCCGCGAGCGATGCGGGCGTGTTCTATGCGCTTCAGACCCTCAAGCAGCTCTTCACCGGTGCGGGCGAGCAGGCGATGCTCACCCCGGCGCTCATCCGTGACTGGCCGGCGATGCGCTGGCGCGGCGTGCAGGACGACCTCTCGCGCGGCCCGGTCCCGACGCTCGAGTACCAGAAGCGGCAGATCCGCCTCTTCGCCGCCTACAAGATCAACGTCTATTCGCCCTACTTCGAGCACACGCTCCAGTTCGCCTCGAATCCGGTGATCGCGCCGCCGGGCGGGTCGATGTCGCGCGCCGACGTGCAGGCCCTCGTCGAATTCGCGCAGCGCTACCACATCACCGTCGTCCCGCAGCAGCAGACGTTCGGGCACCTGCACCACATGCTCAAGCTGGAACTATACGCGCCCCTCGCCGAGACATCGCACGGGCACGTCCTCGCGCCCGGCCAGCCGGGGTCCCTCGAGTTCACGAAGACGGTGTTCGCCGAGATCGACTCGATGTTCCCGTCGCCGTTCGTGCATCTCGGCGCAGACGAGACGTTCGAGCTCGGGAAGGGCCAGACGCGGGCGCGGGTCGATTCGGCCGGGATGGGGCAAGTCTACCTCGAGTACCTCCGCGACATCGAGGGCACGCTCCGTCGCCCCGGAAAGCGCTTCCTCTTCTGGGGCGACATCGCGATGCGGCAGCCGCAGTTGGTGCCGTTGCTGCCCAAGGACATGATCGCCGTCGGCTGGGAGTATGCGGCGTCGCGGAACTTCGACCGGTTCCTGAAGCCCTTCCGCGACGCCGGGATGGAGACCTGGATCGCGCCCGGCGTGACGAACTGGAACCGCGTCTGGCCGAACAACAACATCGCGCTCGCGAACATCCAGGGCTTCGCGCGCGAAGGGCAAGCCGGCGGCGCGACCGGCATGCTCAACACGCAGTGGGACGACAACGGCGATGCGATCTTCGAGCAAGTCTGGCTCGGGATCGTGTTCGGCGCCGCGGCGGCGTGGCAGGCCGGTGAGTCCGACCTCGCGAGATTCCGCGCGTCGTACGGCCTGCAGTTCCACGGCGACACCACCGGCCGCATCGACGCGGCGCATCGGCACCTCGATGCGGCGCAGGCGGCGCTCCAGGAGTCCAGGGCTGGCGACGCCTCGAGCTATCTGTTCTTCGTCGACCCGTACAGCGACGAGGGGGTCTTCGACCTCATCCGGCTCCGGCCCGTGCTCTCGCGCGTGCGCGTGCACGCCGAGTCGGCGCTGGTGCTCATCGCGCAGGCGCGGCAACAGCGACACCTGCGCGAGGTGACGGCGCTCGATGCCATGGAGCTCGGCGCACGTCGCATCGACTGGCTCGCCGCCAAGTTCCAGTTCGCCGACGAGATCGCGATGGCCTACGCGCGCGCCGACTCGGCCGCGCGCGCCGGGACCGCCACCTGGCTCGACCTCGCCGAGCTCTCGGGGATCAACGGCCGTCTGCAGGACATGCGGGACGGCTACGTCCTCACGCGCGAGCTGTTCGAGCGCGCCTGGCGCGCGGAGAACCGCCCCTACTGGCTGCAGAACAACCTGGCGCGCTATGACGCCGAGATCCTCACCTGGGTCCAGCGCACGAGTGCCATGGATCGCGCCCGCCGCCGCTTCACCCGCGAGCAGCGGATCCCGCCACCCGAGGAGCTCGGGATCCCGCGCGCCCTCCTGCCGGCTAGCGAGGGAGGAGCGACGGTACCGCCGCGCCCGGCGCCTGCCGCACGCGGAACACCGCCGTCTCGGGGGCGTACAGGCGCCCCGTGAGCTCGGGTGCGATCTCGGCGACGCTGCGCGGCAGCGTCGCCGGGACGAGTTGATTGCGCACGACGAAGACGAGCAGGTGGAAGCGGTCGTCCGTCTCGAGGCCGCGCGAGAACCTCGGCTCCCACGCGCTTCCCATCACGCGGGCGAGCGAATCGGCTGGGGTCCGCGGCCCGGCGATGAACACCGCGTCGAACGCGAAGGGAACCTCGGTGAAGAGCCGGATCGTCGCCGTGTCGCCGCGCCCGACCGCCGCGGCGATCGCCGTGCGCAGGTCGGACTCGGTGCGCTCGAGACGCTCCGGACCGCAAGCGACGGCGCCAAGCGCGAGGGCGAGGGCGACGCGCGTCATCGCTCGCCGGGAGTTCGGAGCACCGGGGATCATCTCGTGCCTCTGGCCTGCTGGGGACCCGGGGGGATCGCGTGAGGAATCTGCCCACATCAGGATCGCCCCACCACCCCCAACGCGGACGCGGCGGCCACCGTAGAATTGGGTTGGCAGCACCCTTCACTAACCCCAGCCCGAGCCCCACCCTCATGCGACTGCACCGACTCCTGTCGGCCTGCGTCGGCGCCGCGGCCCTTGCCGCAGGTCCCGCGCACGCGCAGACCGTCGACCAGGCCGTCATCGACGGCCTGCGATGGCGCAACATCGGCCCTGCGAACATGCAGGGGCGCATCGCCGACGTCGAAGGCATCCCGTGGCCGTCCCGCACCTTCTTCGTGGCCGCGGCCGCGGGCGGTGTGTGGAAGACGACCAACAACGGTACCACCTTCCGTCCGGTCTTCGACAACTACGGCGTCGCCTCGCTCGGCGACCTCGCGATCGCGCCGAGCGACACGAACATCGTGTACCTCGGCACCGGCGAGCCCAACTCGCGCAACTCGATCTCCCCGGGCGGCGGCGTCTTCAAGTCGACCGACGGCGGCCTGACCTGGAAGTTCGTCGGCCTCAAGGAGACCGAGCACGTGGGCCGGATCCAGGTGCACCCCACGAATCCGAACGTCGCGTGGGTCGCCGCCCTCGGCGCCGCCTGGCGCCCGAGCAAGGAGCGTGGTCTCTACAAGACCACCGACGGTGGCGCGACCTGGCAGCTCAAGAAGTTCATCAATGACACGACCGGCTTCGTCGACGTCGATCTCGATCCGCGCAACCCGGACGTGCTCTGGGCGACGAGCTACCAGCGGCTCCGCGGTCCCTACTTCCTCAAGTCCGGCGGCGCAGGCTCCGCACTGTGGAAGTCGACCGATGGCGGTGAGACCTGGACCGAGGTGAAGGGCGGTGGCTTCCCGGCCACGATGAAGGGCCGCATGGAGATCGCGGTCGCGCCGTCGAACGGCGACGTCGTGTACGTCTTGGTTGAGGCCGATTCCAACCCGAATCCGAAGCCGGCCCCCGGTTCTCGCGCGCAGCAACTCCTGAGCGGGCTCTACCGCTCGGCCGACGGCGGCCGCACCTGGGAGCGCACCGCGACCGACAACGTGCGTCCGTTCTACTACTCGCAGGTCCGCGTCCACCCGACCAACCCCGACCGCGTGTGGTTCTCGTCCACGCCGGTGAAGGTCTCGGATGAGGGCGGCAAGAACGCGCGTAACGCGACCGTCGGCCTGCACGTCGACCACCACGCGATGTGGATCGATCCGAAGGACCCGCAGCGGCACATCGTCGGCAACGACGGCGGCATCGGCATCTCCAATGACAACGGCGGCAGCTACATCTTCCCGAACGCCTTCGCCATCGGGCAGCCGTACAACGTCTCGTTCGACATGGCGGTCCCGTACAATGTGTGCGGCGGCCTCCAGGACAACGGCTCGTGGTGCGGCCCCAGCCGCCGGCGCCAGGGTCCGATCACCAACTCGATGTGGTTCACGTACAACGGCGGCGACGGCTTCGTCACCGCGCAGGACCCCACGAACCCCGACATCATCTACGGGGAATCGCAGGGCGGCAACATCGGCCGCTATCAGGTGTCGACCGGCCAGCGCACGAACCTCCAGAAGCCGAACTACCGCGCGCAGTACATGGCGTGGGAGGACAGCATCATGAACGTGCGCGGCGACACCACCAAGCCGGCGACGCCGGCGCAGACCCGCCTCATCGGCGAGCTCCGTGCGCGGCAGAAGTCCGACTCGGCCGCCCTCCAGCTCCGCTGGAACTGGAACACGCCGTTCTTCATCTCGGCGCACAACAGCAGCACGCTCTACTTCGGGTCCAATCGGGTCATGAAGAGCACGAAGCGCGGCGACGAGATGTATCCCATCTCGCCGGAGCTCTCCTACGCCGACACGATGAAGCTCCGTGTGTCGACGCGCACCACTGGAGGCATCACGATCGACGCGACCGGCGCCGAGACCTTCGGCACGATCGTCTCGCTCAACGAGTCGTCGATCAAGCCGGGCTACCTCTATGCAGGCACCGATGACGGGCGCCTCTGGAAGACCGAGAACGATGGCGGTGCCTGGACGGAGCTCACGACCAACGTGAAGGACGTCCCGGCAGGCACCTACGTCTCGCGCATCGAGCCGTCGCACCATGACGCCAACACGTTCTACGTCACGTACGACAACCATCGCCGCGGCGACTTCACGCCGTACGCGTTCGTGACCCTGGACGGCGGGCGCACCTTCAAGTCCATCGCCGGCGGCCTCCCCAAGGGCGGCGCCGACTTCGTGCACGTCGTGCGCGAGGACCTGAAGAACCCGAACCTGCTCTTCGCTGGCACCGACGTCGGCGCCTATGTCTCGCTCGACAAGGGCGCGACCTGGACGAAGTTCATGACCGGCCTGCCGAACGTCCCGGTGCACGACCTCGCGATCCATCCGCGCGAGTCGGAACTCATCGCCGCGACGCACGGCCGGGCTTTCTGGATCGTCGACATCGCGCCGCTGCAGCAGATGACGGCGACGGTCGCGGCCGCGCCGGCCCACCTCTTCGCGCCGCGCACCGGCTTCCAGTGGGGCGAGAAGCCGTACAACGGCGAGTCCACCGGGCACCTCCTCTTCCAGGCGCCCAGCCCGCAGTATGGCGCGGACATCTGGTACCGGCTCACCAAGCCGGGCGGCCCGACGCGCATCGTCGTGCAGGACGCGAAGGGTGACACGCTGCAGACGCTCACCGGCCCCGGCGGCGCGGGCCTGCACCGCGTGACCTGGACGTACAACGGGCGTCCCGCGCCGCGCGCCGCGCTGCGTGGCGCTGCGCTGCGCGACTCGATCCTGCAGGCACGTCGGATGGTCGCCGCGTTCGACTCCATCGAGAAGGCCGGCACGGTGCCGAAGCCGGCACTCGACATGATCCGTCGCAACATGGAGCAGGGCGCCCAGGGCATGCAGGCGATGGCCCGCGCGTTCGGCTTCGGCGGCGGTGGTGGCGGCGGCGGTGGTGGCTTCGGCGGCGCCGGCCCGCAGCGCTGGGTCGACCGTCCCGGCGAGCAGGGCGCGCCGGCCGGTGGTCAGAGCGGTCGCGGTGCGGCGCCGCCGCCGGGAGGCCAGCAGGCGATGGGCCTCGACCAGAGCCAGCTGTTCGACATCATGCGCGCTATCGGTGTCACGCAGGGCGGCGGTGGTGGCGGCGGCTTCGGTGGCGCGGTACCGATCGCCAAGGAGGGCGACTATCTCGTGTCGATGACCGTCGATGGCCAGACGATGAAGCAGGTGCTCCGCGTCGAGCGGCGCGCCGGTGGCGACTCGAGCGGCTTCCCGTTCGAGGTCGAGGAGATGTTCAAGGCCTACGATCGCTATCTGCGCGATCGCCACTAGTCTGAGCGAAGGCACGAAGGGGGCGGATGCGCCATGCGCATCCGCCCCCTTCGTGCATCAATGGTCAATCGACGAACACCGCGCGCGCTACTCGTCCAGCGCCGTCACCTCGACGTCCGCGTGGCCGTCCGCGCCGAACTGCACGCGCACCGTCCACGGATTGCAGCAGACCTCGCAATCCTCGATGTATTCCTGCACGTCGCCGCCGCTGGGATCGAGCGTGATCTCGACCGACTCCCCGCAGTGCGGGCAGCTCACGGTCGCTTCGGTCTCGGCGTCGCCGTCCTCGCCGTCTTCCGGTTCTTCATAGTCGTCTCGCATGCGCGAAGGATAGTCGATCCGGCGCGCCGATGCGGGGTCAGTCGCGCACGCGCACCACGCGGACCGGCCCCTCGATGTTCGCGCCGTCCAGCGCGCGCACCGCGAGGCGGTCCACCGTCGCCTCCAGCTGGAGCGCCTTGACCTCGCCGCGGACGAGCGAGGTGCGCCACCGTCCACCCCTCATTCGTTCCTGCACCAGCCACCAGCGCGGGCGGGCAGGCCCCGACGGCGTGAGCCGCGCCTCGAGCCCGCCGAAGAGCTTCCGCCGCACCTCGACGGTCGGCTCTCCCTGCGGCTCCACCGCGAGCCACGGCGAGGTCGGCACCAGTGCCAGCGCGGGATACGCTTCGGAGCCCAGTCGGCTCGCCAGCGAATCCCGGTCCTCCAGGAACACCTTCGCCGAGAAATGCACGTTCCCCGTGGCGCCCGCCTCCGCGCGGGTCGCATCGACCTGCGCCACGATCTCGTCCGTCCGCCACGCCGTGCGCGACCGCTCACCCACGCGACTCGTGTAGTTCCCGGGCCACAGGTTGCGCCCCGCGACGTTCTGCTCGGCCCACCAACGCAGCAACACCGGATACGGCTGCGCTGGCGCGCCGATCGGCCAATAGAGCTGGGGAGTGAAGTAGTCGACCCACCCCTCGCGGAGCCACTTCCGCGCATCGGCGTAGAGCTCCGTGTACGCATCGAACCCGCGCACGATCGCCGGATTCCCCGGTCGCCAGATGCCGAAGGGACTCACGCCGAACTTCACCCACGGCTTCGTCGCGTGGATCGCCCGATACAGCTCCTCGACGAGGCGATCGACATTCTCTCGCCGCCAGTCGTCGCGCTCGAGCGTCCCGCCGGCCGCGGCATAGCGCGCGTAGCTCCCGGAGTCGGGGAACGCGATCGTCGCGCCCCCGCGATCCCGCTCCTTGTACGGATAGAAGTAGTCGTCGAGATGCACGCCATCGATGTCGTAGCGCGCCACGACGTCGGTGATCACGCGCACCGTCTGCGCCCGCACCTCGGGTTCGCCGGGGTCCATCCAGAGATGTGTGCCATAGGTCTTCACCAGCGCCGGGCGCGTGCGCGCAAGGTGCGTCGCCGCGAGCCGTCCCTTCGCCGACGGATGCTTCGCCCGGTAGGGATTGAACCAGGCGTGGAGTTCCATCCCGCGCTTGTGCGCCTCCGTGACCGCGAACGCGAGCGGATCCCACCCCGGCGACGGCGCCCGGCCCTGCCGGCCGGTGAGGTACTCCGACCAGGGTTCGAGTCGTGAGCGGTAGAGCGCATCGCCGGCAGGCCGGACTTGGAGGATCACGGCGTTCAGGCCGCTGGCGCGCGCGCGGTCGAGCAACGCGATCAGCTCCCGCTGCGCCTGTCGCGTCGGGAGCCCGGGACGCGACGGCCAGTCGATGTTGTCGACCGTCGCCACCCAGACCCCGCGGAACTCGCGCGCGATCTCCGGCGGCACGCACGTCGGCTCGGCGAGCGCACATGGCTCGCGATACGGCACCGTCCGCGCGGACGCCTCGCGCGGCGCCGACTCGGCGCGACGGGAGGGGAGCCGGACCCGCGCCCCCTCCTGCGCCTCCACCGACGCACCGACGAGGAGCACGGCAAGGAGGAGCGCGATCCGGGACGTCGAAGGGGTCATCGGGTCACCGGACCACATACGTGAGATTGCCGCTCGCGTGCGCGGAACAGGTCCCGCCGTACGTGCCGGGATAGGCGATCGTGAAGTCGGTCGTGGACTGCGCGTTCGCCGCGAAGAGCGCCAGCGAATGACGCAGGGTGTCCGCGTTCACCACGCGCACCACGGTGCGGCGGCCGCGTGCCGCGACGAACAGCGTCTCCGGCAGTGGTGCACCGTCCACCGTCGCCGCACCGCCCGGCGCGATGCGGATCACCACCGACGGGCGCGGCCAGGTGGACCAGGCGATGAATGCCGTGCCGGCGACGATCGCGAGCACCAGGAGACTACGGCTGACGGACACCGGCACGGACCTCGAGTGACTGGCCGGACGCGAAGGTCAACGTCAGCGCGATCGTGTCCCCCGCGGCATACGCGCGCGTCATCCGCGTGAGCATCACGTGCGCGCCCAACGGCGCGAAGAGCACGCTGTCCTCGCCCGGCACGGGGAGCGACTGCACCGACGCCATGTGCATCGTGTTGCCGTGCTGCATCGACATGTGCAACCCGACCTCCTCGGCCGCGGCGCTCGTCGCGCCCTGCAGCGTGTCGGAGACCGTCGCCCGATTGGTCAGCGTGAAGTAGACGGAGGTCATCGCCCCGCTGTCCGCGCTGCGCGCCCATGCCTCGTGCACGGCCAGCTCCGCCCGCGGCGGCGGCGGAGGCGCCGCCTCGGTCGCCGGACGTTCGGCCGACGTGCCGCAGGCAGCCATCACGGCAGCCATCACGGCCGCCACCGCCAGCGCCGACAGCCGCACTCTCGCCCGCGCGAGCGCGCTAGCGCAGTCGGCGCACATCGTCCGCGATCTCTTCACCACGCACTCCTGGAGGGATCATGAGTCGGAGTCGCCCCGCGCGATCCACGACGTACGTGTGGGCGGGATGGGCGACGGAATAGTCGCGCGTGCGCGGATCCCCCTCGGGATACGCCGCGATGCCCCAATCGCGCAGGATGCGCGCGAGGGCCGCATCCGTCACGCCATGGCCGACGAACGCCGAGTCGAACTGCTGGGCGTAGGCGGCCGCGACGGCCGGTGGGTCCCGCGTCGGATCGACGCTCAGGAAGAGGAAGCGCACGCCGGCGGTGTCCGCGCCGAGCGCTCGCTTCGCACGCGCCCAGCTCGACATCGTCGTGGGACAGACATCCGGGCAGTGCGTGTAGCCGAAGTAGAGCAGTACCACGTCGCCCTTCGCTGAAGCGAGCGTCGTCGGCGTGCCATCGCCGCGCTGCATCGCGAGCGGCGGCGCCGCCGACGGGGGGTCGAGCACGATCCCATGCCACGGTCGCTCGGCGCACGCGCCGACGCTCGCGCCGGCGAGCACGGCCGCGAACACGGTCGCGAACACGGTCGCGAACACGGTCGCGAAGGCGACGCGCGCACGACCGACGGGATGGGAACGGTTCGCTGGTCGGGGGGACCGCATCAGCGAAAGATACTCGGCGGCAGCGGCACGAAGGCACTGACCTCGCGCTGGTACTGCACGTACGCCGCTCCGCGAGAACGGAGCGCGTGCGCTTCGGTCGCCGGGATGCCGGTGACGCGCAGCAGGAAGTAAAGCATGAGCGCAGGGCTCACCACCGTGACCCACCCCCAGGGCGAGCCAAGGGCGAGGAGCACGAACGCGCACCAGATGAGCCAGTCGAAGAAGTAGTTGGGGTGACGGGACCACCCCCACAGCCCGACGCGACAGACCTGTCCACGATTCGCAGGGTCGGCCTTGAATCGCCGGAGCTGCGCGTCCGCGATCCCCTCGCCGAGCACGGCCACCGCGGCAAGCGCCACGCCGGCGAGCAGGAACGGATGCAGCTTCGGCGACGGGTCCGCGGCCGCGACGAAGAACGGCCCGGCGAGTACCGTCGCGAGGATCCCTTGGAACAGGAAGAACGTCAGGAACTTGAGCACGAGGTTCCCTCCCCAGCGCGCGCGGATCTCGGCATAGCGCGCGTCCTCGGGCTCCGACGCCACGCGCACCGCAAGATGCGACGCGAGCCGCGCCGACCAGAGCATCCCGACCACGGCCACGATCCACCGCCGCGTCGGGTCGCCGGGCCCCATGAGGCCTGCCACGAGCGCCTGCAGCCCGATCGCGACCGTCCATCCCACATCGACCACGGCCGCGTTCCGCAGTCGGAGGTGCAGGAGCCAGAGTCCGAACATCAGTACAAGGGCGAGACCCGCCCCGGTGCCCACCATCATCGTCATCCCATCCAAATGGTGCTCCCTGGCTCCGAGTGCCCGCGCGCCCCGACCCTTGCCGGAACAACAGGAATATTCTACTATTTAGTAATATGTCAATCGTCGCGCTCCTCCTCGCCTTCGCCATCGGCCTCACTCTGGGGCTGGTGGGGGGTGGGGGGTCGATCCTCGCCAACCCCGCGCTCGTCTACGTCGTCGGGATCAACCCGCAGTCGGCGATCGTCATGGGGTACCCGATCGTGGGCGGAGCGGCCCTCATCGGCGCATTCCAGCACTGGCGTGCGGGGACCATCGCGCTGCGCACCACCGTCCCCGTCGGCCTCGCGGCCATGGTCGGCGCCGGGCTCGGCACGCAACTCGTCTTCTCGCTCGGGCTCGATGGGCAGGTCCGCTTCGCGCTGCTCTCGATCACCATGGTCGCCGCCGGACTCGCGATGCTGCGCGACACCCTCCGCAAGACGCCGCCCACACCGCGCGGCGAACCGACCTGGCCGGCATTGCTCGGCATCGGCGTCGCGGTCGGCGCGCTCACCGGCGTCGTCGGCGTCGGTGGCGGGTTCCTCATGGTCCCGGCCCTCATCGTGCTCGGCGGCCTCGAGCTGCGGCGCGCTGTCGGGACCTCGCTCCTCGTGATCGCGATGAGCACCACCGTCTCGTTCATCGCGCAACGCTCGGCCGCGGACGTCCGGTGGGACATCATCCTCCCGTTCGGCGCGAGCACCGCTGCGGGTCTCGTGGCCGCCGCGTTCGTCGTGGCGCGCATCCCGCAGCGCGCCCTCAAGCAGGCCTTCGCGTCGCTCCTCGTCGTCGTCGGCTCGCTCATCATGTATCAGTACCTCACCATCTGACCACGGACGGTCCCATGTTCCTCAAGCGATTCTACGATGAGGGTCTCGCGCAGGCGTCCTATTTCATCGGCTGCGCCGCCACCGGCGAGGCGATCGTCATCGACGCCAATCGCGACATCGAGCCGTACCTCGCCACGGCCGCCGCCGAGAAGCTGCGGATCACGCATGTCTCGGAGACGCACATCCACGCCGACTACGTCTCGGGCTCGCGCGAGCTCGCGCACGCCACCGGCGCGACGCTCTACCTCAGCGCCGAGGGCGGCACCGACTGGCAGTATCGCTTCGCCGCGGAGGACAAGGCGACGCTGGTCCGCGACGGCGACCTGCTCAGGGTCGGCAACATCCGGCTCGAGATCATGCATACGCCCGGGCACACCCCGGAGCACATCAGCTTCCTCGTCACCGACACCGCCGCCGCTGACGCGCCGATCGGCATCGCGTCGGGGGACTTCGTCTTCGTCGGTGACGTCGGGCGTCCCGACCTCCTCGAGCGCGCGGCCAAGGTCGCGAACACCATGGAGGCCGGGGCGCGCACGCTCTTCAAGTCGCTCGAGCGGTTCCGCGCACTCCCCGACTTCGTGCAGGTCTGGCCGGGTCACGGCGCCGGCTCCGCGTGCGGCAAGTCGCTCGGCGCCGTGCCCACGTCCACGGTCGGGTACGAGCGGCGATTCAACTGGGGCGTCGGGACCACGAGCGAAGCCGACTTCGTCGAGCTCGTCCTCGCGGGCCAGCCGGAACCGCCGCTCTACTTCGCCGAGATGAAGCGGATCAACCGCGACGGTCCGCCGGTGCTCGGCGGCTTCCCCCGTCCGGCGCATGCCACGCGCCCCGTGCTCGCCCACGCGCTCGCCGCCGGCGCTGCGGTGATCGACCTCCGGCCCGCCCCGGACTTCGCCGCGGGGCACGTGCCCGGCACGCTGAACATCCCGCTCAACAAGAGCTTCTCGACCTGGGCGGGCTGGCTGGTGCGGTACGACGTCGACATCCATCTCATCGCCGACGACGAGGCCACCGTCGCGCGTGCGGTCCGCGAGCTGGTGATGATCGGTCTCGACCGCGTGACGACCTGGTACGCCCTCTCGGTCCTCGACGAATGGACGCGCGACGGCGGTGCGATCGGCACCATCACGCGGACGGACGCCGACGCCCTCGCACCGCGTCTGGCGCGCGACGAGGTCACCGTGATCGACGTGCGCAACCGCACCGAATGGGACGCGGGCCATCTGCCGGGCGCCCTGCACATCCCCGTCGGCCATCTCAGCGAGCGCGTCGCGAGCATCCCGCGCGACAAGCCCATCGTGCTGCAGTGCCAGGGCGGTGCGCGCTCCGCCATCGCCGCGTCGGTGATGCACCGCCTCGGCGTGACGGACGCGATCGATCTCGTCGGCGGCTTCGCGGCCTGGCAGGCCGCGGGACACGCGGTGGTCAAGGACGCCGTACCGGTAGGCGCCTGATGACCGCGCCGAAGGTGATGACGCCGAGCCTGCTCGGGGAGCTCTCCGACCGGTTCAAGGCGCTCGGTGAGCCGGCGCGTCTCCAGCTCCTGGCAGCGCTGCGCGACGGCGAGCGGAGCGTCTCCGAGCTCGTCGAGAGCACGGGACTGGGCCAGGCGAACGTGTCGAAGCACCTGCAGCAGCTCTGCGCCGCAGGCTTCCTCACGCGACGGAAGGAGGGGACCTTCGCCTACTACTCGCTGTCGGATGACGAGGTCTTCCGGCTCTGCGATCTCATGTGCGGCCGCGTCGAGGCCGACCACCAGCGCAAGCGCGCCGCGCTTCGCGCCACGCGCTGACCCCGCCATCCGAGGGCGAGGAGGCAAAGAAGATGCGACCGGGGCCCGGCGGACGATTCCGCCGGGCCCCGGGTCGTCCTGGACCTCCGCCGACTACTGCGGCGGCTGCTTCGAGACGGTGTCCGTCACGACCGCGCCGGTCGAGTCCAGCACCGGCATCGCGGCCGCATCGACGGCCACCGGCTTCGTGTACGGCGCCGCCAGCGGCGTCGTCCAGTCGGTATGCCCGCCCCAGAGTGCCGGATAGTGCTTGGCCATCTGGAGACCGTACAGCGGCTTGTAGACCCCGTTGTGACAGGTCACGCACTGCGCCTTCGGCGCGTCACCCATCGGGCCGAGCCGCGACGGATGGTACGTCGAGGCGAGCGGCGCGAGGAAGTTCGTGTTCAGGTCGCGGAGCATCTGGATGCCCGCGAAGGCCGTCACGCGTTGCGGCGGCGCCTGCTCCCAGCTCGCGAACTGCCGCGAGTTGTGGCAGAAGGTGCAGTTGACCCCGAGCGCCTGCGACTGGCTGATCATCAGCGCATAGGTCCACTCGGTCTGCTTGACGCTCGAGCGGTTCACCGCGTTCGGCGCGACGGTCCGCGAGACCACGCGGGCGCCCGCGCCATCGAGATAGTGCCGGAGGATCTGGTTCTCGTTCGTGTAGAACCAGAGCCCGTTCGGCAGCGGCTTCCCCATGTGGCAGGTATAGCAGGTCACGCCCGTGTTGGCGACGTGCTCCGTCCACTCGGTGTTGATCTGCCGCGTCATCTGGATCATCCGGCGTGCGACGGCTTTCGTGTAGATGGCCTTGCCGTCCGGATAGGTGTCCGCCGCGAAGTTGGTGAGGTTGTGGCAGTAGCCGCAGTTGCCTGGCGCGCCCGCCACCCACGTCGCCATCGAGATCATCGTCCGGTTGAACTCCGCGACCGGGATGTCGTTCAGCACCTGCACGTTCTGCCACGGCAGCGGACCTTCGGGCGACGGGCCGGCCGGCGGCAGGATCGCCGGCATGGCCGCCTGCAGGTTCGCCATCGCCGCCGCCTGGTCACGCGCGACGTAGTTGATCTCCATCGCGGTGCCGCGCTCGCCCTTCTGCACGACCACGCGATCGACCGAGCCGAAGAACTGGCAGGCCGAGGTCAGGAGCAGCGCGCTCGCGAGCGCCGCGGTCTGGAGGGTCCTGAGAGTGCGCATGTCAGTTCCCTCCCGGCGCGGGCGCCGCGACGGCAGTGGTATCAGGCGCGGCCGGCGCAGGCGCCGGGACGGTGTACGTCGGGAATCCGCGATCGAGCGCGCTCGGGTACTGGCCGCGGAGCGCTTCGAGCTGCTCCGGGGTCAGGATGTTCTGCGCCTTGTACTGCGGCGCCACCCCGTGCTTGACCGCCCAGAGGTACCAGTTGTCCACGACGGTGCCCGTGAGCAGGATCCCGATGCCACCGGTGAGTCCGACCAGCGACGCGAACCACCAGGCCCAGCGGTGGATCGACTCCATCGTCGCGTTCCAGCCCATCGTCCAGCGCCAGAAGATCGCCGAACGCTCGGCCGCGGTCCCGCGATCCGTGATCTGCTCGATCTCGCGCTCGCCGCCCAGGCGGCTCACCGCGAGGATCGTCGCCGCGTGCATCGCGAACAGCAGCACCGACCCGTAGAGGAAGGCGATCGAGAGCGCGTGGAACGGGTTGTAGTACAGGTTGCCGTAGCGGATCGAGAACGCCGCGGTCCAGTCCAGGTGCGCGAAGATCCCGAACGGCACCATCTCGCTCCAGCTGCCCACGAGGAGCGGCTGGAAGAAGAACGAGCTGTAGAGGAAGATCGCCGCGCCGAACGCCCAGGCGAGGTGCGTCCCCATCCCCAGCGCACGGGCGCGGGTGTAGGTCCGGATCCACCACGTGATGATCGCGCTCGTGAGGAAGAAGCCGGCGATCAGGTACCAGCCGCCCTGGTTCAACGGCGGGAAGCGCAGGCCGTATTGCGGCGACGGCGGTTCGAGCGCCAGCCACGGCAGCTGCCGAATGAACTCGACGGGGCTCCACCCCACCGACTTCATCATGTTCAGGCCGATGATCTCGAAGGCGAGGAATCCGCAGAGCAGCGAGACGATCCCCCAGAAGCCGAGGTAGATCGGCCCGATCTGCGAGTCGCCGATCTTGCCCGCCCAGTAGTTGAACGTGCCGGTGCCATAGCGCTGACCGAACGTCTCGTCGATCGGCAGCCCCGGATCGGGGGCCGTCCGGATCTGGACGCGCGTGAAGAGATTCTGGTATTCGAGCATGGGAATCTCCGTTAGCGCCAGATGGGAAGATTGAGCCACCAGCCCCAGCACTCGGGCCAACCCTTCGTCCAGAGCGGACCGGAGATCACGATGCAGACCGCGCTCCAGAAGCCCGCGCTGAGCGCGAGGAAGAGGCCGAGGCGATGGATGCCGATCGCTCCGATGGAATAGCCGAGGAAATCGCGGAAGAACACGTTCTCGTGTTCGCTCGTCTTCACCGGCTCACCCTTCTACGGTCGTCGCGTTCTCGCGGCGCGCCGATCCTCGTGATGCCCTCATCTCGAAGTTCGGGACGCTCGACCAGCTCCCAAAGGGCGCGCGCGTGGGTACCAGCAGCCCGCGGCGCGGATGCCAGCTGCGCGCGGTGCGCCCGGACCTCGTCACGCTCGACATCCGCGGCAACGTCGATACGCGCCTCGCGAAGCTCGAGAAGGGGGACTACGACGCGATCGTGCTCGCCGCCGCAGGACTCGAGCGGCTCGGCTGGCAACAGGTCGTCACCGAGTTCCTCGACACCGAGCGGATGGTGCCGGCGGTCGCCCAGGGGATCCTCGCGATCGAGGCACGCGCGGCCGATGACGACGCGCGCGCGCTCTGCGCGCATCTGGATGACGCGGCGAGCCGTCGCTGCGCCGAAGCGGAGCGGGCCTTCCTCGCGGCGATGGGCGCCGGATGCAACGCACCGCTCGCGGGCTTCGCGACGATCGACGGCGCACAACTGACGCTGACGGCGGTGGTCGGGGCACCGGATGGTCGCACTGCTCGCGTGGTGCGTCGCGGCACCGAGCCGGCGACCCTCGGGCGTGATGTGGCCGCCGCGCTCTCGAGCGGCCCGGGGGGCGGTCTGCTCGCCGAGGCGCTCGCGGCCGGAGTGCCTCCGGGATGAGCCCGAGTCGCGCGCTCGCCGCGCGCCGCGTGGTGGTGACCCGGGCCGAAGCGCAGGCAGCGCCACTGCTCGCCGCGCTGCGCGCCGAAGGGGCGCTGCCGATCGCGGCGCCGGCGATCCGTGTCCTCGGCCCGGAGGATCCGGCGCCGCTGCAGCAGGCGGCCGCGGACATCGAGCGATTCACTTGGCTGGTCTGCACGAGCACGAACGCCGTGCGGGCCGTCGCGTCGGCGGTGACGGATGCGCACGGTGCGGCCGCATGGCCCGAGGGCCTTCGGGCCGCGGCGGTCGGCAACGCGACCGCGCACGCGATGCGCGCCGAAGGACTCCGCGTGGCCTTCACGCCATCGAGCGCGGTGGCGGATGCGCTCGGACGCGAACTGCCGATCGCGCCGGGGGCGCAGATCCTCTGGCCCCATGGCGATCTCGCCGACGGCGCGCTCGCGACGACGCTCGCCGCGCGCGGTGCGCTCGTCACCGCTCTCGTCGCGTATCGTACCGTGGCGGACGTCGCGCTGCTCGGGCTCGTGGACGCCCTGCGCGACGGACGCGTGGACGCGATGACGTTCACGAGCGCCTCGACGGTGCGCCACGTCGTCGAAGGGCTCGCCGCGGCCGGCGTGGATCTCATGCGACCGGGCGCTGCGATGCGACCGCTCATCGTCTGCATCGGTCCGGTCTCCGCCGCCGCCGCGCGCGAGTGCGGCCTGACGGTCGATGCCATCGCCGAGCCGCACGACGATTCCGGACTGATCACCGCCCTGCAACAGGCCTTCGCCGCGCGCCCTGCCGCGGCCTGACCGAGGACCCCCCCCATGTACGATGCTTCCGCCCCACCCGCCGCGCCTGCGGTGCCTTCGGCTCGCCCCCGCCGCCTGCGACGCTCGCCCGCGCTACGCGCGTTCGTGCGCGAGACGGTGGTCACGGCCGGGCAGCTGATCCATCCGCTGTTCATCGTCGAAGGGAGCGGCGTGCGGAAGCCGATCAAGACGATGCCCGGCCATGCGCAGCTCTCGGTCGACCAGCTCGGCGCCGAGCTGGCCGAGATCCGCGCGCTGGGCATCCGCAGCGTGCTCCTCTTCGGCATCCCCGGGCACAAGGATGCGACCGGGACCGGTGCGTGGGACGCCGAGGGTCCGGTGGCGCGTGCGACCCGCGCGATCAAGGCGATCGCACCGGAGCTGGTCGTGATCGCCGACGTCTGCCTCTGCGAGTACACGTCACACGGGCACTGCGGCATCATCCACGACGAATCGGGGCACGTGGCGAACGACGAGACCCTGCCACTGCTCGCGAAGGCGGCGGTCTGCTACGCGCAGGCGGGCGCGGACATCGTCGCGCCGAGCGCGATGATGGACGGGCAAGTCGCGGCGATCCGCCGCGGCCTCGACGACGCCGGGCTCCTCGACACGCCGATCCTCAGCTACGCGGCGAAGCACGCATCGGCGTTCTACGGACCCTTCCGCGATGCGGCCGAGAGCCCACCCTCCTTCGGCGACCGACGCGCCTATCAGATGGATCCGGCGAACGCGCGCGAGGCGCTCGTGGAGGTGCAACTCGACGTGGACGAGGGGGCCGACCTCCTGATGGTGAAGCCGGCGGGGACGGCGCTCGACATCATCCGGCAGGTGCGCGACCGCTTCCCGCACCCGCTCGTCGCGTACCAGGTGAGCGGCGAGTACGCGATGCTGAAGGCGGCGGCCGAGCGCGGCTGGCTCGACGAGCCGCGCGCGGCGCTCGAATCGCTGCTCGCGATCCGTCGTGCTGGGGCAGACCAGGTGATCACGTACTACGCGAAGGAGGCGGCGCGATGGCTGTCCACCCAGGCGTGACCGTGTCGACGCATGGCGCGGCGACCGCGCAGAGCGACGCGTTGTTCGCCCGCGCGAAGACCCTCATGCCCGGCGGCGTGAGTAGCCCGGTGCGGGCGTTTCGCTCGGTGGGCGGGACGCCGCGGTTCATCGCGCGCGCGCAGGGCCCCTATCTGTGGGATGCGGACGACACGCGTTACGTCGACTTCGTGCTGTCGTGGGGGCCGATGATTCTCGGCCATGCGCACCCCGAGGTCGTCGAAGCCGTGCAACGACAGGTCGCGACCGGGATGAGCTACGGAGCGCCCTGCGCGCTCGAGGCCGACCTCGCCGAACGCATCGTCCGGTTGGTGCCGGGGATCGAGATGGTGCGCTTCGTCTCGAGTGGCACCGAGGCGACGATGAGCGCGGTACGACTCGCGCGCGCCGCGACGGGACGCGTGAAGCTCATCAAGTTCTCGGGATGCTATCACGGCCACGCGGATCCGTTCCTCGTCTCGGCCGGATCGGGCGTCGCGACGCTCGGGCTCCCCGACTCGCCCGGCGTCACGCCGGGGACGATCGCCGACACGGTGACGGTCGGTTACAACGACCTCGTGGCGACCGAGGCGGCCTTCGCTGCGCACCCCGGGCAGGTCGCCGCGTGATCGTGGAGCCGGTGGTGGGGAACGCGGGCTTCATCCTTCCCCGGCCCGGCTTCCTCGAGGGGCTCCGCGCGATGTGCACGAAGCACGGTGCGGTCCTGATCTTCGACGAGGTGATGACCGGCTTCCGCGTGTCGATCGGTGGTGCGCAGGAGCGCTTCGGCGTGACGCCCGACCTCACCACGCTCGGCAAGGTGATCGGCGGCGGCATGCCGGTGGCCGCCTACGGCGGGCGCCGCGACCTCATGGAGCAGGTCGCGCCGTCGGGCTCGATGTACCAGGCAGGGACGCTGAGCGGCAATCCGGTCGCGATGGCGAGCGGCATCGCGACGCTCGATGTGCTCACGCGCCCTGGGATGTTCGCGAAGGCGGAGAAGGCGGCGACGCAGATGGTGAAGATGCTCACGGCGTGGGCGCGCTCACGCGGCATCCCCTTCCAGGCGGCGAGCCTGGGCACGATGTGGGGGACCTTCTTCACCGACCAGCCGGTGCACGATTACGCGACCGCGAAGCAGGCGGACACGAAACGATTCGCGACCTTCTTCCATGGAATGCTCGCCAGCGGCGTCTATCTGGCGCCGAGCCAGTTCGAGGCGGGGTTCACCTCGATCGCGCACGATGACGCCGTGCTGGGCGAGGTGACGCAGGCGCTGGGGCGCATGCAGGGGGAAGGGTGAAGGCTGGATGCGGAAAGACGTGAACGACGAGAAGGGCGGCACCCGCACGCGGGTGCCGCCCTTCCGCCATCTGCTTCCTGCCCACAGCCTTCTACTTCAAAGAGGCGCCGGTCGGAATCGAACCGACGAATAGCAGATTTGCAGTCTGCCGCCTTACCACTTGGCCACGGCGCCGTGAACCGGAAGCTAGTCGCTTGACGCCACGCACTCAAGGAAGACACCGGCTGGCACCGGACCCCGCCGGGTCGCGTTCGGCAGGAGAGGTGCCGCTGGACCTCGCAGCACACGCCACGCTGTCGTCCCCACTGGAGGTCGGCTTGTCCCCTCGCCCGTTCGTGCGATCGCTCTTGCTCCGTCCGCTCCTGCTCCTCGGTCTGGCCGCCCCGATGGTCGCGGCACAGGCGCCGACCGTCACCCGCCGGGACCTCGCGGACGCATACCTGACCATGGACCGCGCGGTCATGCGCCGCGGACTTCCCGACTCGGCGCGCGCCGAGGTGAATGCCGCGTTCGACCGGACGACGCTCGCCTTCTTCGGCGGGCGATATGCGACCGTGTTGCGTGACATGCATGCGCTGCTGGCGCGCGTCGAGGGGGACACCGCCGCCGGTGGGGAGACACGCACGCTCCTCCCGTTGCGGCTCCGCGCCGAGCCGCGCGTGCTCGTCCCCGCGCGCGACGCGCGGCTGGTGGTCTCGGTGACGCCGATGTACGCCGACAGCGCAGCACCGGCGGAGGACCGGACGTATCTCGTGCGTGTGCGGTCCGAGGCGGGGCGTGAGGTGGCGCGCGTGCCGCTCCGGGTACCCGCCGGCACCGCGCCAGGCACTCGTGTCGAGGTCGCGATCGAGACGCGGGGACTCGCGCTCGCTCCGGGGCGCGTGAGCGTCTTGATCGAGCGCGAGGGCGGGCGCGTGCAGCAACGGACCTCGTTCTTCGTCTCGCACGAGTCGGTGGACAGCATCCGCACGCGACTGCTCGGCGCCCTCGAGGCGCTCGCACCGCGAGCGGACGCGCAGGCGCTGGAGGCCGTGCGCGCGCGCGCCGCGTTGCTCGTGGACCGGCCGGCGGACGACAACACGGCACAGTTCCTCGCCGACCCGATCCGCCTGGCCGACGAGGTCGCCGGCGAAGTACGCGCCCTGCAGGCGGGCGGCGATCCGTTCCGTGATCGGGTCGGCGGCTACTGGCGGACCATGCAGGTGGTCGGCGGCCCGGTCGCGATGCGGATCCACGTCCCGCCCGCAGCCCGACGCGGGGCGCCGCTCCCGGTGATGCTGGCGCTGCATGGTGCCGGCGCCGACGAGAACATGTTCCTCGAGGGCTATGGTGCGGGGCGCATCGCCGCGCTGGCGGACTCGCTCGGTTTCATCGTGATCTCGCCTGCGACGACGGCGTTCATGCGTGATCCGGCCGCGCTCGACAGCGCGCTCGCGGTGGTCGGTCGATCGCACCCGGTGGACCGGGCGCGGGTGACGGTGGTCGGGCATTCCATGGGTGGCGGCGCGACGGTGCGATTGGCGACGCTGCAGCGGGAGCGCCTCCGCGCGGCCGCGGTGCTCGCGGGCGCGGGCACGGCGCCGGCGGACGGCGCGATGGCCCCGACCTTGTTCGTCGCGGCGTCGGTGGATCCGATCATCCCGGCCGCCCGAGTGCGGGCCTCGGCGGAACAGGCACGACAGGTGGGCGTCCGCGCCGAACTCTGGGACGCGACCGGATGGGGCCACACGCTGGTGGTGGGGGCGTATCTCGACCGCGTGGTCGCGTGGCTGCTCGCTCAGTGACGGGGGTCACTGGAAGGAACGCGGGCGCGGTGCTTGCATTCGTCATGGCATAGCCGCCTCGCACGAGTGGGGCGCCGCTCCTCCACGTCCTGACCGGGAATCGACCATGCGTCACGTCCGTCCGCTCTTGCTCGTTCCCTTGGCGCTGGGGCTCGGCGCGTGCAGCCTCTTCGGCCGGAGCGGCGTCACGCCGGGGGCGTCACCGACGGCGGCCGCCGTAGCCGGGGCGCCGGTCCCGGTGGCGGGGCTGACGGACGCGAACATCGCGGCGATCGTCGTCGCCGCGAACAACGCCGACATCAGCTACGCCGAGCAGGCGCTGGCCAAGTCGCAGGACGCGGACATCCGGAGCTTCGCGACCATGGTACGGTCGGACCACCAATCGGTGAACCGGGCCGCGGTGGAGTTGGTGACGCGGCTGAAGGTGACGCCGGTGGACAACCAGCTCTCGTTCGACCTGCGGGACGATGCGGAGACGAAGCGACTCCGGATGCGGGACCTGGAGGGCTTCGCCTTCGACAGCGCGTACGCGGCGAACGAGGTGAGCTATCATGTCACACTGTTGGGTGCCATCGACGGTGCGCTCATCCCGTCGGCCCGGAACAGTGAGCTGAAGGCGCTACTCGTGGAGGTCCGTCCGGCAGTGGAGGCCCACTTGGGTCACGCGAAGCAGCTGGCGGCGGCGAAGACCGTTCGGCGTCGCTAGCGCTTTTGCCAACACATTGTCAATCAATGAGTTAGGCGGTTCACGCCCTCGGCCGACCGGTCGAGGGCGGCTCTTTTCCGGCCGTCTGCAATCGCGCGCGGCGCGCGGATTGCACTGGTTTTCGTGCGAATACTGCGTTCACGAAGTGACGCTTCAGGCGTTTTTGGCTTGAATCCTGCACAATGCTTGTCTAGATTTGCATTCTTCGCAGAAGAACGCGAACACCACGCCCAACCAACCAGTCCATGTCCGCCTCGTCGACCCCTCGTTCCGAAGCCCTTCGCGCCATCGCCACGCGCGCGGCGATCATCCCTGACGTGCCGGCGATGCGTCCGGACCCGAAGCCGACGTCGGCGTACTTCGGGAGCCACACCTTCGGCGCGAAGCAGATGCGCGACAAGCTGCCGAAGGACGTCCACCAGAAGCTCACCGAGGCGGTGCGTCTCGGGAAGAAGCTCGATGCCGACATCGCACCGGCCGTCGCGAAGGCGGTGAAGGAGTGGGCGATCTCGCAGGGCGTGACGCACTTCTGCCATTGGTTCCAGCCGCAGACGGGCCTCACCGCCGAGAAGCATGACGCCTTCCTGACGCTCGATGCGCAGGGCAACGCGATCGAGAAGTTCTCGGCCGAGCAGCTGATCCAGTCGGAGCCGGATGCGTCGTCCTTCCCGTCGGGCGGTCTGCGCGCGACGTGGGAGGCCCGCGGCTACACGGCGTGGAACCCGGCGTCGCCGGTGTTCATCATGGAAGCGGCGGGCACGAAGACGCTCTGCATCCCGTCGGTGTTCATCGGCTACAACGGCGAGGCGCTGGACGAGGTGACGCCGCTGTTCCGGTCGAGCGAGGTGCTGTCCAACGCGGCGCGCGAGCTGCTCGAGACGATCGGCGACACGGGCGCGCTCCGCGTCTACACGACGATGGGCACGGAGCAGGAGTTCTTCGTGATCGACCGCACGCACTTCGCGATGCGCCCGGACCTCGTGATGGGCGGCCGCACGCTGGTGGGCGCGGCGCCGCCGCGCGGCCAGCAGCTCGAGGACCACTACTTCGGCGGCATCCCGGAGCGGGTGCAGGCCTTCCTCGCCGAGGTGGAGCATGAGCTCTACAAGCTCGGCGTGCCGATCGTGACGCGGCACAACGAGGTGGCGCCGTGCCAGTTCGAGATGGCGCCGATGTTCGAGGAGACGGACATCGCGACGGACCACAACCAGCTCGTGATGTCGATCCTGAAGGACGTGGCGCTGCGCCATGGCCTCCAGGTGCTGCTGAACGAGAAGCCGTTCGCGGGCATCAACGGCTCGGGCAAGCACTGCAACTGGTCGCTGTCGATCGCGTCGGACAACGCGCTCAACGGCATCAACCTGCTCAAGCCGGGGAAGACGCCGCACCAGAACCTTCGCTTCCTGATGTTCCTCGCGGCGTTCCTGAAGGGCGTGCACAAGCACCAGGGGCTGCTGCGCGCGGGCATCGGGACGAGCGGCAACGAGCATCGCCTCGGCGCGAACGAGGCGCCGCCGGCGATCATCTCGGTGTTCATGGGCGCGGCGCTCACGAAGATGATCGAGGACATCATCGCCGGCCGCGCGGGCACCAAGGCGGAGCAGGCGATGCTGGCGCTCGGCGTGGCGAAGCTGCCGGAGATCGAGCAGGACAACACGGACCGCAACCGCACGTCGCCGCTGGCCTTCACGGGCTCGAAGTTCGAGTTCCGCGCGGTCGGGTCGTCGCAGAGCATCGCCTTCCCGGTGATGACGCTCAACACGGTGGTGGCGGAGGCGATCGTCGAGATCGTCGCGCTGCTCAAGGCGGAGCTCACGAAGGGCGGCTCGGTGGACGACGCGGCGCTCAAGGTGGTGCGCAAGATCTTCAAGGACACGAGCGCGATCCGCTTCGAGGGCAACGGCTACAGCGAGGCGTGGGTGAAGGAGGCCAAGAAGCGCGGCCTGCTGAACCTCCGCCGCGCGCCCGAGGCGCTGGCGCAGATGACGACGAAGCCGGTGAAGGACCTGTTCACCAAGCTCAACATCCTCACGGCGGCGGAGCTGGAGAGCCGCTACCACGTGCGCGTGGAGCGCTACGTGAAGGACGTGCTGATCGAGATGGAGACGCTGGCGGAGATGATCGACACGCAGATCCTGCCGGCCGGGTACGCCTATCTCGGGTCGCTCGCGGATGCCGCGGCGAAGGCGAAGCAGGGCGGGATCCGCGTGGTGCCGCAGAAGGCCGCGGCGGAGGCGACGGGGAAGCTCGTGACGGCGCTGCAGGCGAAGTCGGCGGCGCTGCACGCGGCGATCAAGAAGGCGCATGCGCTGCACGGTGACGAGGCGAAGTGCGCGGCGTTCCTCACGGCCACCGGCCATGATGCGATGAGCGCCTGCCGCGAGCTGTCGGACAAGCTCGAGGTGAGCATCGGTGATGCGTACTGGCCGCTGCCGCGGTACCGGGAGATGCTGTTCCCGGTCTGAGGCAGAAGGCAGAAGGCGGAAGGGAGAAGGCAAAGGGGGCGGAGCCGAGTGGCTTCGCCCCCTCGTCGTCACGGTGCACGGGCCGCTCGGCGCGAACTACCCTCCGCGTATACTCAACTGCTCGCCAGTGCCCGCTCGAGGTCCTTCCAGAGATCGTCCGCCTCCTCGAGGCCGACGCTCATCCGCATCAGTCCCGGGGTGATGCCCGTGCGGGCGCGCGTCGCGGCATCAAGCACGCGGTGCGTGAGTGCCGCGGGCGGCTGGATCAGCGTGTCGGTGGAGCCGAGACTCACCGCCGGCGTGATGAGCTCCAACCTGCGGATGAAGGCCGGCACGGCCTGCGAATCACCATCCGCGAGTTCGAACGCCAGGACGCTCCCTGGGCCGGCCATCTGCCGACCGAGCAGCCCGAGCGGATCCGCGCCCGGGCGGTCGGGGAAGTGCACCCTCGTGACGCGCGGGTGCGCAGCAAGGCAGGCGGCGAGACGCTCCGCGGTCGCCTGCGCGCGCAGTACGCGCAACTCGAGGGTCGGCAGTCCCCGGTGGAGCAGATAGCTCGCCATCGGGTGGAGGTTCGATCCGGTCGCCGCGCGGACGTGCTTGATCGCGGCCACCAGATCATGCCGGCCAGCGACCACGCCGGCGAGTACGTCGCCGTGCCCTCCGAGGAACTTGGTGGCCGAGTGCAGCACGAGGGACGCCCCGAGCCCCAGCGGACGTTGCAGCACCGGTGTGGCGAAGGTGGAGTCGACGAGGACGGGCACCGCGCCCGCCTGCGCGACGACCGCCGCGATGTCGATCAATCGCAACGTGGGGTTGGCCGGCGTCTCGATGACCACGAGCGCCGTCTCGGTGCGCATGTGCGCGCCGATCTCGTCGGGCCCGGCCCATGTCACGTCGAGCCCCAGCAGGGCGGACGAGAGCAGGTGGTCCGCCGTCCCATACATCGGGCGAACGGCGACCACGTGCGAGCCGCGCTGCTTCGCGGCCAGGAGCACCGCCGTGAGAGTAGCCATCCCGGACGCGAATGCCGCAGCGTCGTCCGCGCCCTCCAGTTCCGCGAGCGCCCGCTCGAATCGATCCGTCGTGGGATTGAACAGCCGGGAGTACACGAAGGACTCCGAGACCGGCGGCTCTCCGCTCACCAGCGCATCGAACGACCGGGCGGCCACCACGAGATCGGGCGTAGGGTAGGTCGAACTGAGGTCCAGCGGCGGAGCGTGTACGCCGAGCTTGGCGAAGTCGTGGCGTCCGGCGTGAACGGCGCGGGTGGCGAAGGCGTGGGTCATGTTGGCGAATATTCGATGGTTGGATGATATTGTCGCTCACATGACCGTCAGGGAGAAGCTTTGCCGCAGATGATTCGGCCAGTCACCGTTCAGAACGCACGGGACCGCACGGACTTCGAGATCCTCTCACATCTGCAGCACGATGCGCGGCTCTCCAACAAGGAGCTCGCCGCCAAGATCGGACTGTCGCCGTCGAGCACGCTCGCACGCGTCCGTCGGCTCGAGCGGTCGGGGGCGCTTCTCGGGTATCACGCCGAGGTGGATCCGCGGGTCTACGGCGTGACGCTCGAAGCGCTGGTCACGGTCCGGCTCGAGAAGCACGCGCGCGCGGCGATCCTCGGCTTCGAACGCCACCTTGCGTCACTCACCGAAGCGCGGGGCTGGTATCATCTCGCGGGTGCCAACGACTATCTGGTGCACGTCGCCGTGCGCGACGCGGATCACCTGCGGGAGTTCGTGATCGCGGCCTTCACCGGGCGGAACGAAGTCGCGCATGTGGAGACGAGCCTGATCTTCTCGCATCGGCGACGTGTGACGTTCGGCGTGCTTCCGCGCTGAGCCGGTCGCTCGGCGGCTGCAGGAACGAAACCCCATCCATCCGCTGCACGACGGTGGACGGGACGACGACGCCGAGGTGCTCGAGGATCGACGGCGCGATATCGACGATCGCGAGCGGTCCTTGCGCAGCTCGCGCGCGCACATCGCGTCGATCGGTGACGATCCACGTGGTCCGTTCGCGGGCGGACCGACCCCCGTGCCCCTTGCCGGTCGCCGCATCCCGCCCGTGATCGGTCGTGACGACGATCATCCACTCCTCCCCGAGCGCCCGCCGCCGCTTCACCGCCTCCCAGATGCGCCCCACCATGGCATCAGCGCGGCGGACCGCGGCGTCGAACGCCTCGCCGTCCCCATTGGCATGCGCGACATCATCGGTATGCTCGAGATACACCCACGAGAGATCCGGCGCGTCGGTGGCGATGGACGCGGCGGCAGCGGACGCGACATGCTCGTCGATCGCGCGGATGTACTCCTTCGCCGCATCGTGCGGATAGGCGACGGTGTCCCGCTCCAGCCCGTCGACGGCGTGGTCGATCCGGAAGTCGCCGGCGCCGGGCCTGCCCTCCCCGACGAGGACGGTGCGATTGTCGAGCCAGGTGGAGAAGATGGCGGTGCGTCGCGCGGGGTCGACGGTCTCGACGATGCGGAAGATGTTCCAGTACTCGTAGTTCGGGGACTGCCGATCGTTGCCCCAGACGTTGTGCTTGTTCCCCCAGGTCGCGGTGAGGAGGCTCATGTAGCCGGGCGCGGAGATGGTCGGGGTCTCGCTCCGTCCGCCCAACTCGCCACCGACGTAGGCGCGAGCATAGCCGCCGACGGCAGCGATCTCGTCGAGGGCAGGGGTGTCGACCCGTTCGATCACGTCGGCGGGGATCCCGTCGAGGATGATGAAGACCGCCTTCCGCGGGGCCTGTCGCCGCGAACCGGCCGAGGGGGTGGCCGAGGGCAGGAGCGCCAGACCGAGGAGGATCGCGAGCAGGATGCGCATGAGTGCGGAGCGATGGGTGGGTCGGCCGTCAGGGACCTACTTCGCGATCATGAACGTCACGTCGCCCACGCGCACCCGTTCCCGACCGGCCCCTTCGGGCGTGCGCTCGCCGCCGCCGGCGCGCATGGTGCGCACGGCCTCGAGCACGGCGGTGAGCCGCGCCGGCTCGGCGGTCGCGGTGTTGTGGGCCGGGAGCAGCCGACGCAACGTGGGGACGAGCGCCACCATCCGCTCGATCGATCGCTCGTACGCGGCCAGATCCGTGCCGGGCGAGAAGAGCCAGAGGGTGGAGTCGTAGTACGAGTCGCCGGTCCAGAGCAGCCCGTGCGCGGGATCGTGGAGCACGAGGGCATCGGGGGTGTGTCCGGGCGCGGCGTGCACCACGAGCGTGCGGTCGCCGAGTGCGATCGAATCCCCGTCGGCGATGCGCCGCGTGACGGTGAACGGTCGCGCGCGGAAGGCCGCGGTGTCGGTGCCCGGAGGCGGCGCCCCGCAGAAGCTCGTCGCGTCGACCTCACCGGCGAGGTCCGCGTGCGGACGTCCCTGCTCGTTCGCGCGCGTGAAGGGCGTGTCCATCGCGAGGATGTCGGAGAACTCCGCGTTCGCGCCCACGTGATCGAAATGGGTGTGCGAGTTGAGCACCGTGACCGGCAGCGTGGTCAGAAGCTCGACCGTGGGCCGCAGCGACACGAGCCCGATCCCGGTGTCGAAGAGGAGGGCGCGCGTGGTGCCGACGATGAGGTACGAGATCGCCTCCTGGAACTGCCGTGGCTCGACCAGCGCGAAGACGCCGGGTTCGACGCGATACACCGTGTACCAGTCGCTGCCCACATCCACGGACTCCAGCGCGGCATTGGCCGGCCGCGGGAGGGCGGCGCACCAGGCGCTCGCCTCGGTGACGACAGGCGGCGCGGGTGCGCGATCGCAGGCGACGAGCAGTGCGAGGATCGTCATCCGCGTGATCGCGGCGAGGGCGGTGACTCGGAAATCGCGCATGGCGACAAACCTAGCGTGCCGCGCCTTCAGCGCATGAGCCGACGGATCACGTAGCGGCCGTTCACGAGGGCGTGGAAGTAGAGGCTGCGTCCATCGGGCGACCAGGTCCCCGCCTCCACCAGCCCGGTCGGCCCCCGGATGCGGCGTGGCGTGCCCCACGCCTCGGTCACGATCGCACGGCGGGCGATCATCAAGACCGGCTCGCGACCGGGTACGAGCCGGGTGAAGCAGAGTTCGAAGCCGGTCGCGGTCATGGCCGGCGCGAACTCGAGCGCGCTGCTGTTCAGCGCCGCGAGCAGCGCCGCGCCGTCGGTGGCCGGAGTGAACCCCGCGCCTTCCCGCCGATACAGCCGCAGGTCCGCTTCGACGGGAAGTGCGGCGCCGGTGAATCGACCGCGCGCGACGATCAGCTGTTGACCGTCCGCCGAGAGGTCGACATCGAAGTCGAGGAGTCCTCCACCACCGGTCGAGACGCTCGCCAGCCGCGAGGGGGCGCTCGCCGTCGCGCCCGAGAGCGTGGACGTGAAGAGGGTCGAGAAGGTCGAGTCGTACGCGCGCAGCGACACGAAGACGAGCGTGCCATCGGTCGCGCCGGTGGGCACGGCATCGAGCGTGGCGCCATTGAGCGAGTCGAGCGGCCCGACGTACGCGAACGTGCTGTCATCGACCCGCGACGCGATGTGCAGGTCCGTGGAATCGGCGGGCGCATTGCGATCATTGAACACCAGATACTGCCCGTCCCGCGTGAGGAAGGGCTCCATCGCATGGTCGTCGTAGCCGGTGATCGCCACCGCGAACGGACCGGCGAAGCTGGTGTCGTCGTCGATGGGCGCGGTGCTCCCGCCGGTCGGGGCGCAGGACGAACCCGCCGCCGCGAGGATCAGCCACAACACCATGACGAGTGGCGCGCGTCGCATGAGACCCCGAAGGTGAGGGTGTCCAAAGATACCCCGCGTTCAGCGGAGGGATTCTGGCATCCCGCGTGCCGACGATGCACCTTTGGCGGGCACTCCCGGACCCATCGTCCGACCCTTCACCATCTCATGAGAGACCGATGACCAACGCTGCTCCCGCCCTGAACCTGACCAACCTGGGCTGCTCGATCACCTGCAAGGATGTGCAGGCGTCCATCGCCTTCTACCGCGACGCCATCGGCTTCGGCGTGGCCCAGACGTTCGAGCGCGACGGGAAGGTGGCGTCCGGCATCGTCGTGGCCGGGAGCTCGGCCATCGTGCTCAACCAGGACGACGGCAAGCTGGGGTGGGACCGGATCAAGGGTCAGGGATTCTATCTGCAGCTCAACGTGCCGAGCGCGGCGGATGTCGACGCGGCGGCGGTGCGGATCAAGGCCGCGGGCGGCACGCTGTTGAGCGAGCCGGCCGATCGTCCGTGGGGCGCGCGGATGTTCCAGTTCCTCGACCTCGACGGATTCAAACTCGGCGTGTCGACCCCGCTCGCGGGGTGACGGGCAGCGCATCATCGCCCGGGCGGACCCCAGCGCGCATCACCATCGCGTGCTGGGGTTCGCACGGGGATTTCGACCCCTCGCTCGGCCTCGGCCTCGGTCTCCAGGCGCGCGGGCATGTGGTCACGCTCGCGACGCTCCCCTACTTCGAGCCGCACACGCGCGCCGCGGGACTCGGCTTCCACGCCATCCGCCCGCACGTACGGCCGGACGACTCCGCGATCGTCGGGCGGATCATGAACGGGAGCCGCGGGACCGAGTACCTCATGAACGAGCTCATCTTCCCGAATCTCGGGGCGATGTACGAGGATCTCGCGCCGCTCGCCGACACGACGGACCTCTTCGTGAGCCATCCGCTCACGATGGCCGTCCCCATGATCGCCGAACTGCGGGGCATCCCGTGGGCGAGCACGGTGCTCGCCCCCATCTCGTTCTTTTCCGCGACCGACGCCCCCGTGGTCGCGCCGGTGACGTGGTTCAAGGACCTCGAGCGGCTCGGCGCGTGGCCGGGACACCTGCTCGCCGGCGCCGCGCGCTTCGTCACCGACCAGTGGGCGCGGCCGGTCCGTCGACTGCGTCGGTCCCTCGGGCTCCCGCCGGGTGCGAATCCGTTGTTCGACGGCCAACACAGCCCGACGCTCGTCCTCGCGCTCTACTCGCGCGTCCTCGGCGATCCGCAGCCGGACTGGCCCGCGAACACCCTCGTCACCGGCGCGATGTTCCACGACGCGGTGCACGGCACGGCGTTGTCGGCGGAGCTCGAGGCCTTCCTCGCCGATGGGCCACCGCCGGTGCTCTTCACGCTCGGCTCCTCGGCGGTGCTGTCGCCGGGGACCTTCTGGACGGAGAGCCTGGCCGCGGTGCGCCGGCTGGGACTGCGCGCGGTCTGCCTCGTGGGTCCGGGGAACGTCGAGCCGATGCGCGCCGCGCTGCCCGACGGTGTGATGGCGGTGGAGATGGCCCCGCACTCGCTGCTGATGCCGCGCGCCGCCGCGGTGGTCCAGCAGTGCGGGATCGGCACGCTCTCGCAGGTCCTGCGGAGCGGCGCCCCGATGCTCGCGGTGCCGTTCGCGCACGACCAGTTCGACAACGCGCACCGCGCCGCGCGGCTGGGCGTCGCGCGGATCCTCCCGCCGGCGCGCTATCGTGCGCCGCAGGTGGCGCAGGCGCTCGCCGCCCTTACCATGGAGCCATCGTACCGCGCCGCCGCGCAGCGCGTCGCCGCGACCGTCCGCGCCGAGCGCGGCGTGGATGCGGCGTGCGATGCGATCGAGGAGCGCTACGGACTGCGCTGAGCTGGCCTGCGGCGACTGGACTCGCTCTATTCCACGTCTCCTCCACCGGAGCACGACCGATGCGCGACCTGACCCGACGGGACTTCGGCAAGCTGGCGAGCGCCGCCGCCTGGGCAGCCGCACGGCCGTCGCCCGCGTCGTGCACCGGGAGCGGCCGACGGCGAGCGACCGCGGGCGAGGTGACCCTCCTCTACACGAACGACTTCCACAGCGCGTTCGACCCGATGCCGGCCTTCTGGCTCCCCGGCGCGCGCCGGCTCGGCGGGGCGTCCCACCTGGCGACGCTCGTCGAGCGGGAGCGTGCGGCGACCGGCACGTCCTTCCTCCTCGACTCGGGGGACATGTTCACCGGAACGCTCTCGCGGCTGACCGAAGGCGAAGCGCTCCTCGAGCTGATGCTGCTGATGCGGTACGACGCGATGGGCGTCGGCAATCACGAGTTCGACTATGGATGGCAGAGCTTCGAGCGGGGGATGCAGCGCGTCCCGTTCCCGATCCTCTGCTGCAACGTCCGGCACCGGACCTCGGGGGTGCGCTTCGCGCGCCCGCACACGATCCTCGAGCGGGACGGCGTCCGCCTCGGCGTGATCGGGGTGATTGGCATGAAGGCGGCGACGCGCACCATCATGCCGTCCAAGGTCGCGGAGCTCGAGTTCACCGACCCGGTGCTCGAGACGCGCGCGAGCGTCCGCGCGCTGCGCGACCAGGTCGATGTCATCGTGGTGCTCGGGCACATGGGACTCCCCGGACCGATGCAATCCGACGCCGAAGCGGACCCGTCGGTGCAACGTTCGCTCGACGAGGACCTGGCCTTCGTCGGCGCCGTGCCGGGGATCGACGTGTACATCGCCGCGCACTCGCACCACGGACTCGAGACCCCGCTCGTCCATGCGGACACGGGGACGATCATCACGCAGACGTACGGCTACGGCACGCGCCTCGGTCGCATCCGGCTCGCGCTCGAGGAGGGGCGCGTGGTGCGGCACGACGTCTCGTTGCTGAAGGTGTGGAGCGACGAGCTCGTCCCGCATCCGGCGATCACGGCGCGCATCGCGCGCTACCGGGCGAAGGTCGCCGACCAGATCGGCCCACCGGTGGGGCGCGCCGCGCAACGGTTCATCCGGAAGTACCACGCGGAGTCGTCGCTCGGCTCCTTCTGCGCGGATGTGATGCGCGAACGCGCGGGGTCGGAGGTCGGCATCACCAACGCCGGCGGCCTGCGGGCCGACCTCGCCGAAGGGCCGCTCGACAAGGGTGACGTGCTGAACGCCCTGCCGTTCCTCAACGACTCCGTGACGCTCGAGGTGACGGGCGGCGCCCTGCGCGCGGTGCTCGAGCAGGGCTGCTCGCTCGAAGCCGGCATGGTGCAGGTCTCCGGCGTGCGGATGACGTGGGATCGCACGCGCCCGGCCGGCGCCCGGGTGCTCGACGTACAGGTGCACGGCGCGCCGCTCGAGCTGGAGCGGCGCTACCGCGTGACCACCAACAGCTTCCTGGCCGAGGGCGGGGACGGCTACGCCGGGTTCGTGGGGAGCCGGGTCCTCGCCCGCGACCTCGTGCTGAGCGACCTCGTGCTCGACCACATCCGGCGGGCCGGGACCATCACGCCACCACCCGGCGGGCGGATCGTCGCGCGCTACGGCTTGTTGGCGTCGAGCACGCGCTTGCGCGCCAGCCAGGTCTGCCCGTTCACGATCCAGTCGGCTGCCGGCTCGCCCTTGAGGTAGTGATCGAACCACTGCTGGATGCGCCGGTGGTAGTCGATCGCGTTCTCCTTCTTGCCGAGCCCGTGCCCTTCGCCGGGATAGTTGAGCATCACGGCGTGCTTGCCCGCGCGGCGCGCGTAGTTGTACAGGAGCACGCCCTGCCGCATGTCGACGGTGGGATCCTCGCTGCCGATCTCGATGAGGATGCTCTTCGCCGGCATCCGGTGAATGCGGTTGAGCGGCGAGTTGGCGAGCATCGCCTCGAAGTCGTCCCAGGGCGCGACCTCCATGCGGAACTGGCCGGTCTCCCAGTGGTCGAACTCCGGGACGCTGCCCCAGTGCATCTGCCCGGCGAAGCTGATCATGTCCGAGATACCGGCGCCCATCACCGTGGTGGCGAAGAGGCGGCTATGCGTCGCGAGGTAGGCGGCCTCGTAGCCGCCCTGCGAATGGCCCATGTGGCCGATGCGCGCCGGATCGACGAGCCCGCGCGCGATGACCGCGCGCACGGCGGGCTCGACCGCGTGCAGCGTGGCGATGCCCGGTTCGCGCGGTCGGAACACGATGTCGGGCATCAGCACGAAGTAGCCGCGCTGCGTGAAGACGTTGGTGTTGTAGTAGTCGTCCTCGCGGGGCGCGATGTAGCGGTGCAGGTCCTGCGTGAGCAGTTCGTACGTGTACACGACCATCGGGTACTTCTTCGCCGGGTCGTAGTTCGCGGGATAGTACAGGATCGCCTGCAACGGGCGCCCGATGGTGCTCGTGAAGTCCATCAACTCGGCGCGCCCCCAGGCATAGCGCGACTGGAAGGCATTGGTCGCGGTCCGCGCGACGGGCGCCGCGAGATCGGCCCCGGCAACGAACGCGTTCGGCGATTCGTCGAAGCGCTGGCGCGTGTAGATGAACCGCTCGGCGCTGTCGGCCTTGGCGAGACCGCGGAGCGACGCATCGGCGAGCACGAGCCGTTCCACGCGGCCATTCACCAGGCGGGCGTAGCCGCTCTTCTTGCTGCGGCGACCGAACAGCTCGAGGTACACGGGCCGGGTGAGATCCACCGCGCGCTCGACGGCGGACGCGTTGAAGCCACTGAACGAGATCAACCGATGGCGCAGGTCCTCGGCCGCCCCGTCCGTGAGACGGGTCCCGCCGGTCCCGTCGAGCTTGATCGCCCAGAGGTCGCGCACGTCGGCGACGAGCACCGTCTCGCCGTCCCTGGTCCAGTTCACGCCCCCGACCGGCGGCAGGACGTCGCTCGGATGATCATCGACGCGATCGACGAAGTCGGCGCGGCGCGCGCTTGTGAGCGGCGCGGTGAGATTGGTGCGGCGACCCGTCGCGATCTCGTAGGTCCAGTAGTCCTTGCCGTCGAACCAGGCGAGGCGACGCCCGGTGGGATCGGCGCCGAGGTAGTAGCGGACCTTGGTGAGTGCCGACGTGCGCACCCCGTCGGCGACGCGCACGATGTACACATCCTGATCCCGCCGCCCGAACTTCTGACCGAACGGATACGGCGTGCGGTCGGTCTCGGTGACGTAGCGATCGCCCTCGAGGACACTCGCCGATTCCTCGGCGTCCTCGGTGAGCGGCCGCACGACGGCGGACCCGACCGTCCATGCGGCGAGCCGCGTCGCACGGAGATCCGAGGATTCGGCCGAGCGCTGCTGCGGGATCACGCGGACGTCGTTCGGGTGCCAGATCTCCACGTCCGAGACCTTCTCGGCGCTCTTCTTCGGCGCGGCGGCCGTGTCGAGTCGCGCCTGCAGGCCAAGGAAGAGGGTCGTGCCGTCGCGTGCCCAGAGCGGCCGGCGCCCCTCGGCGATGCGAAGCGTCGCGGCGAGTCCGTCGCGCGTGACCGACGGGTCGAAGGTGCGTGCGGCGCTGGCGACGGCATCCGCGCCGGTCCAGGCGACGACCGCATGCGCGGTGTCGACGAAGGCCCTGTCGGAGAGGGTGCGGAGCACCGCGAGGTCGGTGCCCTTCGCGCGCCAGGCGAGGGCGCGGTAGACACCGCTGCCGCTCTCGAGCACGCGCGCCGCGCCGATGTCCCCGTCGAACAGTTGCACGCTGCCACCGCTGCCGCCCTCGGGGGTCACCGTCATCGCAAGAAGCGCGCGGACGTCCGACCAGGCGTGCTCGCCGACGTTGCCGAACAGGTAGCGCGCCCCGTTCCGGAGGTCGTGCACGACGATCTCGTAGGTGCGCTTCCCCTCGGCGGGGTAGCGCTGCAGCGCGACGAAGCGCGCGTCGGGACTGAAGGCGAAGGAGGAGACGTCGGCGAGCGTGACGAGCGTCCCGGAACGGAGATCGCGCAGCGCGAAGCTGTTCCGGATCGGCTTCTTCTCCTTGGTCAGCCGTTCGCGGTCCTTGGGACCGACACCGACGAGGTAGGCGGCCCATCGCGAATCGGCACTGAAGGCGGCGGCGGTGCCGTAGGCCGCGACGAACGTCGTGTCGTTCGTCCCGCCGCGGAGCCGGAGTTCGTTCTCCTCGTTCACGCGGTTCACGCCGATGGCGAGCCAGCTGCCATCGGGGGAGAGGCGGGTGAGGCCGAGCTGCTCCCACTGGCCGTAGTCGGCCGGCGTGAGGAGGGGGCGCGAGGTTTGCGCGCCGGCGGCCCGGGACAGGAGGGCGACCGCGACCACGACGGTGAGTGCAGCGGTGCGGCGGAGACGCGGAGCGATACGAGACATGGGCGGGAAAGGTGTGGGGACGTGCGGGATCATTTCTTCCGCGCCGGGGACCGCGTGGGCTTGCGCGGTCCCTTCGTCGCAGGCGGGGACGACGGCGCCGATCCGTCCGCGCGTGCCTTCACGAGCTTCTTGGGCGCGATGAGGCGCCACGACTCCTCCACGAGCAGCGCGATCTCGCCCCACGGGGGATCGCGATCGAGCCGCACGCCGATCCATCCCCCTGGCCCGACGTAGGGCGGGAAGTAGAAGCGGTCGGGATCGGCCTTCAGCATGAGCTCCTGATTGCCCGGCGCGGCCTTGAGCCAGACGCCCGGACGCCCGCCGCTGTGCTTCTGGTCGCTGGGCTGGGTGTACATCGCGAAGATCTTCCCGCACCGGAAGGTCGACGTCTCCCAGGCGGGGACCTCGACCGCCTGCGGGAGGGCGAGACAGATGCGGCGCAGGCGCTCGAGGGGCGACGGAGGCATGTCCGAATCTGCGCCAAGTGCGCGTGCGTTGCGAGCGCCGACGGGCGGGGCGATGTTCGGGCACCCTCACCGACCCTCGGATCGTGCCGATGCCCGTCCAGTCCTCGCCCTCGCGACATCTCGCCCGCCTCGTCGCGATGTTCGCGGCCGCCTCGCTCGCGCTCGGTGCGCGGCCCGCCCGCGCCCAGTCCGACACGACGCGGCTGCGTGTGGCAGGCCTCGAGCGCCCGGTCGAGATCATCCGCGACCGGTGGGGCATCAATCACATCTACGCGGCCACCGAGCACGATCTCTTCTTCGCCCAGGGCTACGCCGCGGCGAAGGACCGGCTCTTCCAGTTCGAGGTGTGGCGACGTCAGGCGACGGGTACGGTGGCCGAATGGCTCGGGCCGCGCGAACTGGAGCGCGACATCGGTGCGCGCCTGTTCCGGTTCCGCGGCGACCTGCGCGCCGAGCTGAACCACTATCACCCGCGCGGCGCGGCGATCATCAGCGCCTTCGTGGACGGCATCAACGCGTACGTGACCGAGGCCCGACGCGACCCGGCATCCCTGCCGATCGAGTTCCGGCTGCTCAACACGCTGCCCGGGCTGTGGACCCCCGACGTCGTGATCTCGCGACATCAGGGCCTGCTCGGGAACATCACCGAGGAGCTCACGATCGGCCGGGCGGTCGCGGCGCTGGGGGCGGCGCGCGTGAAGGCGCTCTCCGACTTCGGCCCCGGCGACCCCGATCTCACGCTCGCACCCGGGATCGACTCCGCACTGCTCGCCGGCGACCTCCTCAAGCCGTACAACGCGTTCCGTGCGCCGCTGCAGTTCCGGCCCGAGGACGTCGTGCCGGCAAGTCGTGCGCGGGGCGACGCCCCCGCCGAGCCGACGACAGGACCCGACGAGCGTTTCGCGTGGACCCACGACCAGCGCGACATCGGCAGCAACAACTGGGTCGTGAGCGGCCGTCTCAGCGAGAGCGGCTATCCGCTCATGGCGAACGATCCGCATCGCGCACTCTCCGCACCGTCGCTGCGCTATTTCGCGCACCTGGTGGGACCAGGGTGGGACGTCATCGGCGGAGGTGAGCCGGTCCTCCCGGGGATCTCGATCGGCCACAACCAGCATGGCGCATGGGGGCTGACGATCTTCTCCACCGACGGCGAGGACCTGCTGGTCTACGACACCGATCCGGCGGACCCGGACCGATATCGGTATCGCGGCGGATGGGAACGGATGCGGCTGATCGTGGACACGATCAACGTGCGGGGCATGGCGCCGACGATCGTCACGCATCGCTACACGCGGCACGGACCGGTGGTCTCGCGCGATGCGGGCCGGCACAAGGCCTTCGCGGTGCGCGCGGCCTGGATGGAGATCGGCGGCGCGCCGTACCTGGCCAGCCTGCGGATGGACCAGGCGCGCACCTGGGAGGAGTTCCGCGAGGCGAACCGGTACTCGCACATCCCCGGCGAGAACATGATCTGGGCCGATCGCGCCGGACACATCGGCTGGCAGGCGGTGGGCATCGCGCCGCGGCGCCCGAACTCCAGCGGGCTCGTGCCGGTGCCGGGGGATGGCGCCTTCGAATGGAACGGCTACCTCGACATCCTCGAGAAGCCGCATGTGGCGGACCCCGCCGAGGGGTTCTTCGCGACCGCGAACAACGACCTGATCCCACGGGACTATCCGCACATGGACGCGATCGGGTTCTCGTGGGCCGATCCCTATCGGTGGGCGCGCGCGAGCGAGGTGCTCGGCAGCGGCCGGCGCCATACGATCAGCGACATGACGCGGCTCCAGACGGACGAACTGGCCTTGCCCGCGCGGCAACTGGTGCCGCTCCTGCGTGACCTGCCCATCGCCGATGCGCGGGTGGACTCGCTGCGGCAGCGACTGCTGGCGTGGGACCACGTGCTCGGGCGCACGAGCGTGGCGGCCGGGATCTATGTGGCATGGGAGACCGCGTTGCGACGCCTCACGTACGAGGCGGTGGTGCGACCGTCCGAACGGCGCCTCATCCGGTCGGTCTCGCTGCGGAACGTGGTGCGCTGGCTCCATCTCCCGCCCGGGGCGCTCGGCGCGGACGCGAGGATGGAGCCGATGGCGGCGCGCGACTCCCTGCTGGTCCGCGCGCTCGTGGAGGCGGAGGCCTCGTTGCGGCAGCGCTTCGGCGTCCGCGTGGACGGATGGGCCTACGGGCGCGATGGCTACCACCATGCGCTCATCCGCCATGTCCTGAGCGATGCGGTGGATGCCCCGACCCGCGCGCGTCTCGACGTGGGCCCGCTCCCGCGCGGCGGCTATGCCAACACCCTCAATGCGACGGGGAATGCGGCGAACCAGACCGCTGGCGCCTCGTTCCGTCTGGTCGTGGACCTCGCCGACTGGGATCTCACGCTCGGCACCAACAGTCCGGGACAATCCGGCGACCCGACCAGCCCCTGGTACCGCGACCTGTTCGACGCGTGGGCGCGGGACCGGTTCTTTCCCGTGACGTACTCGCGCGAGCGGGTGGAGGCGGCGGCGGCCGCGCGCACCCTGCTGGCACCGAGGTAGCGGGACCGACGTCGCTGGAGATCCGCTCGACCAACGCCCCCCGCCGGGGCCACGTAGACCTAGGCTGGACCGAATCCCACCCCACCGGAGTCCTTCGCATGACCCGAGCCGTGCCCTACCGTCCCCTGCTCGTCGGGGCCCTCGCCCTGGCGATCGCCGCCGTGCGCCCGCTCGCGGCGCAGGGGCAGCCGATCGACCGCGAGTACACCGCGAAGATCAAGGAGTACCTCCAGGATCCGCGCATCTCCACCGAACTCGTGGCGGACCTCCCCGCCTCGGCGACGGTGCCGACGCCGCTCAAGTTCCTCGGGCGCATCGTCGGCACGCCGGGGGAGCTGACGTACGCGAAAGACATGTACCGCTACTACGACGCGCTCGACGCGGCGAGCCCGCGGGTGAAGGTCTGGCGCATCGGGCAGACGGAGGAGGGGCGCGACCTGATCATCGTCGCGGTGGCGGACGAGGCGGTGATCCGCGACCTCGACCGGTACAAGGGGATGTTGAAGGAGCTCACCGATCCGCGCCGCACGACCGAGGCCCGGGCACGCGAGCTACTGAACACCGCCAAGCCGATCTACTGGCTCACCAGCGGTCTGCACTCGACCGAGACCGGCGGCCCCGAGATGCTGATGGAGCTGACGTACCGGCTGGCGGTCACCGAGAACGAGTTCTACGAGAACATCCGCAAGAACGTGATCACGTTCATCACGCCGGTGCTCGAGGTGGACGGCCGTGAGCGGCAGGTGGACACCTACTACTTCAACAAGAAGCGCGCGACCGGGGACGCCCGGCTGCCGCTGATGTACTGGGGCAAGTACGTCGCGCACGACAACAACCGCGACGGGATGGGACAGTTCCTCGCGCTCACGCGGCACGTGAACCGGCAGTTCCTCGAGTGGACGCCGCAGGTGATGCACGACCTGCACGAGTCGGTGTCGTACCTCTACTCGTCGACCGGCACGGGCCCGTACAACGAGCAGCTCGACCCGATCACGGTGAACGAGTGGTGGATGATGGCGCAGGCGGACGTGATGGAGCTGACCAAGCGCGGCGTGCCGGGCGTCTGGACCTACGGGTTCTATGATGGCTGGGTCCCGAACTACCTGTTCTTCGCGGCGCACACGCGCAACGCGATCGGGCGCTTCTACGAGGTGCAGAGCTACGGGCCGGACAACAACCCGAACCTCCGCGTGGGCGCGCAGACGACGAGCCGCGAGTGGTTCCGTCCCAATCCGCCGCTCCCCGAGATCAAGTGGGGCCCGCGCAACTCGGTGAACATCGGACAGTCGGGCGTGCTTTTCTCCCTCGACCACTTCGCCAAGAACCGCAAGCTCTATCTCGAGAACTACTGGCTCAAGGCGCAGCGCGCGGTGGCGCGTGGCCGCACCGGTCCGGTGAACGCGTGGGTGATCCCCGCGGGCCAGCGGCGGAAGGCGGACGCGGTCGCGGCGGTGAACGAACTCCTCCGGCAGGGGCTCGAGATCTCGGTGGCCGACAACACCTTCACGGCGGGCGGCGTGACGGTGCAGAAGGGCGACTACGTGATCCGCGGCGACCAGCCGTACCGGACGCTCGCCGACATGTACTTCTCGACCCAGAACTACCCCGCATCGAACCCGCGCCCGTACGACGACACCGGCTGGACGTTCCAGCTGATGCGCAACGTGGTGATGAACACCATCGGTGACACGACCGTCTTCGCCCAGCGGATGACGAAGCTCACCGGGCCGGCGAAGGCGCCGGGCGGCGTGGTGGGGAGCGGGCCGGTGGTGGTGATCGACCACACGACCGACAACAACCTCATGACGATGCGCTTCCGCCTGAAGGACGTGCGGATGCTCGCGGCGGAGGAGCAGTTCGAGGCGGCGGGCCGGACCTACCGCGCGGGCGCGTTCATCATCCCGGACGCGAACCTGGCTCAGCTGAATCCGGTGCTGTCCGAGCTCGGGATCACCGGCACGGCGGTCGCCGCCGCGCCGACGGTGAAGCAGCACGAGCTCGACATCCCGCGCATCGGCTACATCCACAGCTGGCAGCGCACGCAGGACGAGGGGTGGGTCCGCGCCGCGCTCGACACCTACGGCGTGCCCTACACCTACTTCGCCGACACGCGGCTCCGTGAAGGGAACCTCCGGGCGAAGTACGACGTGATCATCTATCCGCACGTGGGCGGGACGGCCGAGTCGCAGGTGAACGGCATCGCGATGACGGGCTCGGCGCCGCTCCCGTACAAGCGGACGCCGGAGACGCCGAACCTCGGTGGCGTGGACGAGTCGGATGACATCCGCGGCGGCATGGGCTTCGAAGGCCTGATGGAGCTCCGCAAGTTCGTCGAGGCCGGCGGCACGCTCATCGTCGAGGGCTCGACCTCGACGATCTTCCCCGAGTATCACCTGACGAACGGCGTGACGGTGGAGACGCCGGCGAACCTGTTCGTGCGCGGTTCGGTGATGCGCGGCCTGGTGACGGACCGCACGAGCCCGATCGCCTACGGTTACGCGGCGCAGGTGCCGGTGTACTTCAACACCGCCCCGGTGCTCAACGCCGGCGGTGCGGGTGCCGGCGGACTCGCGGGCTTCGGCGGTGGTGGCGGCCCCGCGGGCCAGAACACGACCCCGATGGCGACGCCGCTCACGCTCTCGACGTGGGATTGGAACACGGTCGATGAGGCTCCGGCGCGCGGTGGGGCTGCTGCGGGGCGCGGTCCGGGTGGCGCGGGCGGGCCGGGCGGCGGTGCCGGCGCGGGCCGCGGCCCCGGCGGCGGTGGTGGCGGTGGCTTCGGCGGTGGAGCCGCGGCGGGCGCTCGCCCGCGCGTGATCATGAGCTTCCCGGCCAACGCCAGCGAGATGCTGCTCTCGGGTTCGCTCGCTGGCGGGGAAGCACTCGCCAGCCGCGCGCAGGTCGTGGATGCGCCGCTCGGGACCGGCCACGTGGTGATGTTCGGCATCCGCCCCTTCTGGCGGTGGCAGACCCACGGGACGTTCTTCCTCGGGTTCAACTCGATCCTGCACTGGAACGACCTCGGCGCAGGACGCTGACACGTCGCCGTCGGACACGGCGAGCCGGTGATCCAAGGGGCGCCCGGTGCGCCCCGCACGTAGAGAAGGGCCCGGCACGCGTCGCGTGCCGGGCCCTTCTGCGTTCTGCGTTCTGCCTTCTGCCTTCTGCCTTCTACTTCTGGAAGATCCCGAAGCCGAAGAAGCAGGGCTCATCCGAGCACTTCGCCATCGTCACCTTCACGCGCAGCTGGCCGGAGGCCTTCGGCGAGAAGCTCACGACCGGGGCGTCGTCATCGAGGACATCGCGGGTGAGGACGTCGGAGCCGTCGAGGATCTCGATGTCGAGATCGCTGCAGTCCTTGTCGCAGGCGCCGACGATCTTGTACTCGGTGCCCTTCTCGAAGTTGAGGGTCCAGCTGTCGGTCTTGCCCTCGCCCATGCGGCCGATGATGTAGTTGAGCGAGCCGAAGCCCTGCCCGTTGACCGTGGTGAAGGCGCGCTCCAGCTGCTTCCAGACGAGCTGGGCGTGTTCCTGCGCCTGGGCATCCGACGGACGGGCCGCGAGCGCGAGAAGGGCGACGAACGTGAGCGTGAGGGCCTTCATGGAGCGCTTCAGCATGGGTGGTTCCCGTCCTCGAGTGATGGTAGGGGTGGTCTGACGGGTTCAACCATAGCAAATCCCGTGCGAGGCGGATAGCGGGGCGGCCGGATCGAGTGCCTGACCGTCGGCACGTAGCGGAAATGCTGACATCAGGAGCAGGGGGCTCCCTACTGTGGACCGATCGGTCCGATCGCATTTTATGATGCAAGTCACATGCACCTTTACCGAGGTCTCGTCTAATGGCGCACTCCCGAACGCTTCCCTGCCTGCTCCTGTTCGTGCTCCTCACCTCCGCCTGCTCGTCCGCCCCGCGCGACGACGCCCAGACGACCGCGCCGGGTGCCGGACAAGCCTCGGTGCGGGACGACGACTCCCAGCCTGACGTCGTGAAGGTCGCCGTGGGATCGCCGGACCATTCGACGCTGGTCGCCGCCTTGAAGGCCGGAGAGCTGGTCGATGCCCTCGCGAACGCCGGTCCCTTCACCGTCTTCGCGCCGACCAACGCGGCCTTCGACAAGTTGCCGGCCGGGACCGTGGAGACGCTGCTCAAGCCCGAGAACAAGTCCCAACTGAGGACGGTGCTGCAGCATCACGTCACGACCTCGGCCCTCGATCTGGACTATTTCGAGGACGGACAGATGGTCGGGATGGTGGACGGGACGAAGGAGAAGTTCACCCGGCGCGATGGCGCCGCGTACATCGGCGAGGCGAAGGTCGTGGCCTCGGTGCGGGCATCGAACGGATGGGTGCACGTCATCGATGCCGTCCTGGTTCCGGCGGCGCCGAAATAGGCGCCCCGGCTTCGGGACCTTCAGCGCGCGTCGTCGTCCTCGGCGCGCGCCGGGGTGAGGCGTTCACTCGTCAAGGCGACGAAGCCGACCGTCAGCCAGAGGAGCGCGCCGAGCCAGTCGCGGGTCGCGAACCCGTAGATCACCGCCGTCCAGAACCCAGCGAGGAACAGGATCACGTTGAACGGCATCGCGTACTGGGGCACGGAACCTCCTCGAGTGGCCTGCGCCTGCTCCTCGGAACCCGCGGTGATACGTGTGGGACGCTCGATCCGTTCGTGCGGCAACCGTGGCATTCCGCCATCTCCTTGGGTCGAGAGCGGGCCAACGGTCCTCCGGAGTGCTACCCCGTCTGGCCTCGTCCGGCTTCGCGGGACGTGACCGAGTTCCCTGGTGCGCCTCGGACCTCTCCCCGACAGTATCGGGCCCCGCACCGACAACTGAAGCTCGCGCCCTGGTCGTCGAGCAGCTCGGCGTAGTCCAGAGTGAGCTCCTCCCCCGCCGGGATGTCCTGGGCGGCGACGACATCGAGCCCGATGTAGGTCGTGTTGGCGTCGCAGGAGTGGTTCTGCGGCGCCCAGCTGGTGGGATCCTCGTCCCAGATCACGTACACGTGGTCGCTGAGCGGGACCGCGTAGTGCCGGAACAGCTCACGGTCGGCCGCGTTCCAGTTGGCCGCCACATGGCGCTTGGTGACGATGCGGGCGGCCCGCTGTTCGCCGCGGAAGATCACCTCGCCCTCGGCGATGGGCCGTGTGGCGACGATCCCATACCCCGCGATCCCGTTGCCGCGCATCTCGTACGCCTTGTGCTTCCGTCGGTGCCGCGCGATGCCCTCGGCGATGATCCGCTGGAGGAAGGCGGCCTGACCGATGCCGTCGAGCTTGAGGATGTGGTCGGCCGAGCCCTCGGACCCTTCCTCGTAGAACACCGAGCAGGTGAAGTTCACCTCGAGGAAGTGGATCGTCCCGGCGGCATCCATGCGGAAGTCCATCCGCGCATACCCCACCCCGGCGAATCCGGCGAAGATGCGTTCGGCGGCATCGCGCAGTCGCTGGGCGAGCGCGGGATCCTCGAGCCGGACGTTGGCCTCGGGATGCTGTTCGCTGGTCTTGAGCGCGTAGCTCTTGTAGCGGAAGCCCTTCGGGAAGACGTACTCGATGGGCGCGAGCGCGCTGCCATGCCCCTTCCCCGACTCCTCGCCGATGACGAGCACGGTGAACTCGCGCCCGTCGATGTACTCCTCGATGAGCAGGTCGGGATACTCGTCGGCCAGCGCGAGCGCCTGGGTGAGGAGCGCGGCGTGATCGGTGACGACGGAGTGGTCGTCGACGCCGAGCGAATCCCCGGCCTTGGCGGGCTTCACGAAGAGGGGGTATCGGAGCCCCTTGGTGGCGGCGGCGAGCATCGCATCCCCGGCGGCGAGACCGCCCGGGCCGGCGACCGCGCGGGCGATGGCGCCTGCGTCGACCTGCGCATGCATCGGCGTGCTGATGCCGACGGTGTGCGCCACGTACTTCATGAGGGGCTTGGACGGGTCGTACAGCAGCGGCGTGGGGCCGGTGTACGGCAGGTCGAGCAGCTCGAGCGAGTGGATGACGTCGATCGACGGCACGTCCCACTCGAGGTAGCCCTCGCAGAGGTTCACGTAGATGTCGAAGCCCTGCGGCGCGAGCCGCTTGAGTTGCCGGTACGTGGAGACCTTGCTCAGCGCCTCGTGATGGACCTCATGGCCCGGGAGGAGGCGGGAGAGGTCGCGCGCCGGGTCGTAGTGTCGGTAGTCCACACCGGACGTCGTGTAGTCCGGCTGGAGGACGCAGACCTTCATGCAGTGGCGGCGCGGCGGGTGCGGGAGAGGCGCGGCCGGGCGACGCCCGGGTCGGCGGAGACGGCGATGATCTCCCCGACGGCGCTCGCGAACGAGGCCCGCGCGAAACGGAGGATGGCGCCGATGGACGTGTACGCCTCGTCCTCGGAGATCCCGCACTGGGCGTTGACCTCGAGGACGTGGATCTCCCCGGTCGCCTGGTCCTGACGGAGGTCGACGCGGCCGTAGCCGCGGCCGCCGACCGCCTCGTACGCGGCCCAACTGACGTCCTTGATCCGCTTGGCGAGCACACGCGAGACGGGGCGGTACTTCCAGAGGTCGGCGTCGTCCTCGAGCGGATCCTCGGTCTCGTAGAGGCCCCAGAGGCGGTCGAACGAGAGGAAGCGCTCGTTGGCCGGCAGGTCGGGATTGAAGCCGCGCTCGACGGGGGGATAGATGGTCGCGCTGCGCGGCCGGTCGTACGCCCCGACGATGAACGTGGTGAACTCGGGGCCGTCCACGAAGCGCTCGACGAAGACGCCGCCACCGGCGACATCCCAGCCGTGATAGCCCTTGTTGAGGCGCTTGAGCGCGGCGCGCAGGGCCTGCGGCGACTGGACGACGCTCTTGGTGGTGATCCCCATGCTGCCCGCGGAGACCGCGGGCTTGAGGATGAGCGGGGCGCCGAGCCGCTTGAGGATGTCGGTGACGCCCGATCCGTCGCGCGGGACCACGGCCCAGGGCGAGGTGGGCACACCCGCCCGATCGAAGGCCTCCTTCATGACGATCTTCGACGTGGTGACGTCGTAGAAGCGCTCGTCGGCGCCGGTGTACCGGAGACCGTTGGCCTTGAGGCAGCGGATCACGCTCAGGCCGGGCGATCCATTCACCTCGTCGCCATCGCAGAGATTGAAGACGACGGGCTCATGCCCCTTCGACTCGCGGAGGATCGTCTGGATGACCTGCTCGTAGTTGCGCAGGGTCACCGGCTGCCACCGCCAGGCCACGCCGAGGGCGGCGAAGGCGCGCTCGTACTCCGCCTGACTCTGCGAGAAGTCGGCGTACCAGGCGATATCGACGTCGTCGGTCTCGACGAGCGGCGCGAGCACCCACACCAGCAACGGTGCGTTGGAGGGTGCTGCGAGCGCGATCGGTGCCGCGGTCACCGGGTCGGCGTGTGGCTCATGATGCGATGATAGATACTCTTTATTACTTATCGCGCAATGGGGGGCGCATCGGACCGCATCTCGCGCTGCAGCGCACGGAACGCGAGGACCGTGAGTCCGACACCCATGAGGAGTGCGACCGCGAAGACGACGCCGTTCCGTTCGAGGAGCGTCTCGCCGAGGTAGACGGCGAAGAACACGAACGGGATCTCGCCGAGCAGCATCATCGGCAGATAGCGCCGGAACGGGTAGCGGAGCACGCCGAGCACGTAGCTCGGCAGCTCGGACTGCAGGGCCAGGCGGAAGAGGAGCACCGTGCGCCACTGCGCGCGCGCGCGGAAGAAGGTCTCGTAGCGCCGGAACGGCGCCTCGGGCACGAGGCGCTTCACGATGCGGCGCCCCAGGGTCCGCGCCATCCAATAGCCGGCGGTCCCGCCGAGCACGCCGCCGACCCACAGCATGAGCATCGTCTGTTGCGCACCCCAGACGTACACGCCGACCGGGACGAGGGCGGAGCTGGAGAAGAACGAGAGCATCGCCGAGAGCGAGGCGAGGCCGACGAAGGCCAGCATGCCCGCCCGCGGATACGCACGCATCAGGCGCTCGGCGATCGCCAGGACGTCCACGAAGGCCTGATGGAGCGCGTCCGACGTGGTGACGGCGAGGACGATGGCGACGAAGGCGACGAGCAGCGCGACGCGCCGATGGTGGAGCGGATGGTGAGGCACCGCCTCACGCTCGCCTAGAAGCGACCGATGCGCAACCCGAGCTGGACGCCGTCGACGAACTCGCTCGATCCGTTGGCGAAGGCGACGCGATCGGCGGTGTAGGCGAGCCGCAGCGCGAACCGCGAGTTGGGCAACGCCACGGTGAGACCGGCGGCCCCGCCACGTCCGCCGTCCGATCCGCCCTGTGCGTTGACGTCGCCACTGAGCACCTGCCAGAGCTCGACGTCGGCCGTCGCACGACCGGGGATCACCTCGCTCTCGTATCGGCCGCGGGCCTCGAGCCGCATCCAGCGCACAGTGCCCCCGGGCGCGATGAAGGCGCGCGCACGCGGTCCGGCCCCGAGCGAGAAGCCGCGGCCGAGGTCGGCGCGCACGAGCACGCTCGCCTCCGCGAAGACCTCATCACCCCCGAGCGATCCCGACTCCGGGGTGAGGTTTCCTTCGAGATAGGTCGCCTCGAGCGTGAAACGGCGGAACCGGACACCGCCCCCCGCCCCGAGCACCGGGCCGGTGAGGGAGGATTCGGCTCCCCCGACGCGCGAGACCCGCTGCGTCGAGGCGGAGACCGCCCCGAGAAGCTCGGGCCCCTGCGCCCACAGCGGCGCGGCGATGGACGACGCGACGACCCAGGAGGAGATCGTCGCGGCCGCGCGTAAGAGGCGGAAACGGCGGCTCATGGCAACGTCGTCACGGTCGGGCGGCCCGCGACGATGCGCAGCTTGGTCGCGGCGCGGCGGCTCTCGTTCTCGGCCTGGATCCGGTCCACCTCGCGCTGCCAGGTCTCACGTTGCCGGCGATTCCATTCGATGTTCTCGGGGATGGGGCGCGGCTGCTTGGCGCGCGTGAAGCCGATCGCCCCGGCGGCGCCCAGCGCGGCGGCAACACCGAACCGGATGGATCCACCCTCATTGCCTGCCCCCGCAACCGACGGCAGGGCGGCGGCCGCGAGCGCCCCGACGATGCCGGTCACGAGGAAGCGCGTGCCACCCGTCGCGGCCGCGGACTCGGGACGGAAGGTCGTCGCCGGCAGCGGGGCCGGCAGCGGCAGCGTGTCCTGGTCCGCTCGCGTGATGGCGAGCGGGACCATCACTTCGCGCTCATCGCGACCGGCCGGGGAGCGTGAGGTCACCCGGAGGCGATACGGCCCCGCCTCGCGCAGGCGCCCAAGACCATCGCGGCCGTTCCAGAGCAGTTCGAGGCTGTCGCCGATGGCGCCCTCATGCAGCACGCGCACCGGCCCACCGACCGCATCGATGATGGTGACCCTGATGTCGTGCAACGACGCCGCGTAGATGCGGACGGG